>CAYTUB010000080.1:0-13159 GCA_964441145.1 uncultured Acidimicrobiales bacterium | reverse complement strand
CTTGTAAAGCGTAGGTCATCGGTTCGACTCCGATAGGCGGCTCTAGCTATTGAGAATTCCGTCGACGGTTGCCTCGCCTGACGAATACCGGCGCACAACTTCGGCCTGCACCGCATCGATGACACCATGCAAACTCCGACGGTGCGTCGAGACTTCATCTTCAAGGCTCTGAAGGCCACCCATCGCATCGACGAGTTCTTCGTCGCCGAGGTCGGTTGCGGCGCCTAGTCGGTCGGCACCGATCACTTCGTCGAGCATCACTTCGAGCTTGGCGATCACGTCGGTATCTGGTTCGAGCGAATGGGGAGGACGAACACTTCCGGGAGTTCCAGGCACTCGAGAGCCCTCAGCCAAAATGTCGGGCAGGCGACCAATGAGGTCACTGGTGTCCCCGGCGTCGCCCCCATCACGACGACGCTGAAGCTCGCCGCCAACAATGTCGAAGCGTCCCTGGATCAGTCGCCGGACATAGGAAAGGCTGTTTTCCAACGCCTGACACCGACTACGGACAGCACGGAGTTCATCCATTGGACGCGAATCCAAGTCGGAAACGAATGACGGATCGGTGACCACGTCTATCTCAGGCGTCATTTGGGGACCTCGCTCAAAAGTTGACACACAGAAAACTAGTCGGCGTATTGCTCCACATTTGTGAGGGTCGGGGACGGACCGGTCCTGCTAGCCGCCTGAAACGGGTGGGAGCAACGCCACCTCGTCATCGTTGCTTACCTCGGTCTCGTGCGTGGCCGTCTTCCCGTTCACCCAAATCCGACAAACCGGAAGAAGCTGAGCAAACTCCGATCCGTACTCGGCGACGGCTGCATCGAGGACCTCTCCCACCGTTGCGCCGTCGATTTGTGCCCGTCCGGTTCCTGCAGCTTCTCGAACCGTGGCGAATAGTCGAAGTGATGCCATGGGAGAAGTGTAGTTTGAGTCCTATGGCACGCATCTTGCTCGTACGTCACGGTCAATCAGAATGGAACGCGGAAGGCCGCTGGCAAGGCCAAGCCGACATCGACCTTTCTGAGTTAGGCAGAAGCCAGGCCAAAGCCGCCGCCGAATCGCTCGGCACATTCGACTTGATCGCGTCATCCACGCTGTCTCGCGCCGCCGAGACTGCCTTCATCATCTCGACGGCGATCGGCATCGGGCCTGTCATCCCGATCTCGTCACTCATAGAACGAAGTGCAGGTGAGTGGAGCGGGCTGACCCGTGCCGACATCGAAGAGCAATGGCCGGGGTATTTGCAAGCCAACAAGCGGCCTCCGAGCTACGAGGACGACGACGGGTTGTGGGTTCGCATCGACGCTGGCATCCGCGAAGTCGCCGACATGCTGGGCCCCGATGACACGGCGCTCGTCGTTGCCCACGGCGGGATTATCTACCTGCTCGAAGACCGCCTCGGTGAGAAGCGAGGTCGCATCTCGAACCTCGGCGCACTCTGGCTCGATATCGACGCCGATGGTGAAATCCATGTTGGAGAACGAGCCGATCTCATCAGCGACGAGTCTCTGAGCTCCGCCCAGGCCTCCGATATTTTATGAACTCGGGTTGGGTCTCTGCGGTAGACGCGCCGTCTCCAGGAGAGGTGATCCCCGGCCTACAAATGCCTGTGCGGATAACGGTGTCGAAGCGCCGCAAGAAAACGGTCGCGGGAAAGATCGTCGACGGTGTCCTCGACGTTCGAGTTCCCGAAGGGCTCCCCAAAGCGGTTCGCGACGCTCACATTCGAGACATCGCCAAACGCCTGTACCGCAAGAAAGCCTCGACGGAGCTCGATCTTGAGTCGCGCGCGGTGACCCTTGCGAAGAAGTACGGCTTGCCGACGCCGACCTCAATTGTGTGGTCGGCACGACAGAACACTCGATGGGGTTCGTGCACGCCATCTACTGGTTCGGTCCGGTTGTCGGATCGTCTGGCACAGATGCCGCAGTGGGTCATCGACTACGTCATCGTTCACGAACTGGCCCATCTCGTACACCTGCATCACAACGACGAATTCCACGCGCTCGTCGCCCGATTCCCTCGAGCAGAACGCGCGGAAGGGTTTCTCGAAGCGGTGTCGCTTGGCTTTGCAACCCTCGACCCGGTCACCGACCTACCGACGACACATCCCCGCACCGAGTCCACCCAGGAGAACTAGATCATGAGCAGAACTGTGTCAGCGCCACACGGAATGGTGTGCTCGATCGATCACCTGGCGTCCAACGCTGGAGTCTCGGTGCTCCAACTCGGCGGCACAGCGATCGACGCAGCGATTGCAACGAGCGCGGTCTTGGCCGTCACCGCGCAACACGCATGCGGGATGGGCGGAGACCTGTTCGCGCTCATCCACACGACGGGCGGACCACCCGCAGCGCTGAACGCATCGGGTCGAGCGGGCTCTGGCGCCGACGCTGCTGGCTTACGCTCCCAAGGACACACATCGATTCCTCATCGTGGACATGTGAGCGCTGCGCCGGTGCCCGGCTGCGTCGATGGCTGGCTCAGCTTGCACCACCGCTTCGGCCGCCTCGAATTGCGAGACGTCTTGGCCCCGGCGATTCTCTACGCCGAGCGGGGCTTCCCCGTCATGGCGGGGCTGGCTGCTGAGGCGGCACAGATCACGCACCCGCACGAGCACAACGATTTCGCCGATGTACGCGGCGGCGACCTGTTGAAGCGACCCGGCATTGCCCGAACTCTGCGTTCACTAGTCGACGGTGGGCGCGATGCCTTCTACCGAGGCGAGTTTGGCGACGCTCTGCTCGAAGTCGGCGGCGGCGAGTACACGACCGCCGACCTAGAACGCGACCAGGCAGAGTGGGTCGCTCCACTCGGGATCGAGGTGTGGGAACACGACCTCTGGACCATCCCGCCGAACTCGCAGGGGTACCTGACGCTCGCTGGCACCGGCATTGTCGAGGGTCTCGACCTTCCCGATGACCAGCGCGACCCACTCTGGGCCCATTACATGATCGAAGCCGCGCGAGCTGCGGCACACGACCGACAATCGGCTCTTCATGAAGGCGCTGATGGTGCGGCACTGATCGACACGGCTCGGCTCGATAGCCGCCGGTCAAAGATCACCGCCGATGGCGTTGTGGACTGGTCCGGGGCCTTCGGTGACGGTGGAACCATTCATCTGACCGTCGCCGATGCAGATGGCATGGCGGTCTCGCTCATTCAATCCAACGCTCGCGGCTTCGGGAGCTACCTGATCGCCGGAGCGACAGGGATCTTCCTGCACAACCGGGGTATCGGCTTCTCGTTGGAAGACGGGCACCCGGCCGAGTACGGCCCAGGCCGACGTCCGCCCCATACGTTGTCACCAGCACTGATCACCCGGCCCGACGGATCGCTTCGCTCGGTCCTTGGAACGATGGGCGGCGATGCCCAACCCCACGTCGTGCAGCAGATGGCGACACGCATGCTGCGACACGGCCAGACGCCGGGCGAGATCATCGGGGCCGGTCGCTTCGTGCTGAGTTCGGTCGATCCCGGTTCGATGTTTGGGGTGTGGGGCGACCGCGGCGACGTCAACGTGGTGATCGAACCATGGATGGAATCGGCCTGGCGCAAAGGCCTTGAGGCCCGCGGCCATCGAGTCGACATCGGCAACAACCCCGACCAGTTCGGCCATGCACATTGCATCGAGGTTCGAGACGACGGCCTATTGCTCGGCCAGGCAGACCCACGCGCCGAAGCGTCTTCGGCGGCCGGCTATTAACGGGACCCGGATAGGACCTAGAGCTTGCGCAGCGCGGCGCGGATCTTCTTCTCGCTGACCTTGCCACCTGTAGAACTTGGGGATCGTGTCGCGATCTGCTGCGCGAACGTCGTCAGCCGAAACTCTTCGAGCTGCCAGTTCAGCTCTTCGATCTCTGGCGATACCCGTCCGGTCGTGAGCGCATCAAAATCTGATTCGAGCGCCCGTACTCGATCCATCATCTGACGGTCTTGCACGATGCGATCAGGCAGCTTCTCAAGGCGGATCTCGATCCCGTGCAAATAGCGGGCGACGTCCTTCCAGCGATGTGCACCAACGCCGGTGAGGTGACCGCTGTACACAAGCCGCTGCATCTGGTCGAACATGTCCTGGCGGGCA
This sequence comes from uncultured Acidimicrobiales bacterium, assembly GCA_964441145.1. Lineage (GTDB taxonomy): Bacteria > Actinomycetota > Acidimicrobiia > Acidimicrobiales > SHLQ01 > SHLQ01. The sequence goes on along the minus strand of CAYTUB010000080.1, from coordinate 9,072 downwards.
CGGGCAACCGGCGCCGGTGCCTGCCCGACGAGCCCGGCCTGTAGCCGAGCCGAGCGGACCAAGATCTCCGCCGCGGCCGGGCCCAAACGATCGACGGTGGCGGGGAGCGCGTCGCGCACCTGGGTCTCCAAGAGCCTCCAGTCCTGAGCGTTCCACACCGGACCACCCGCTTCTTCGAGCAACACGTTGAAGATCGCATCGGCAGCGTCGAGAACCCACGCCACCTTGGAACCATGCGGCGACACCGCCAGCGCCAGGTTCGCTTCCCGATCGAGGCAGGCATCGATCTTTCGAGCTGCGCCGCCCACGTTGAGGCGAAGGAGGCGACGTGTGCCAAGCCACATGGCCTGGTGCTGCGCATCGGCGTCGGGCAACAGCCGCAGCGCCACGGTGTCACCCTCGTCGACGATGGCCGGAAAGGCAGCGACCTCCTGGCCCGCCGCGGTCACCGTCGTCGCCTGGGGAATCTCGCCAAAGGTCCAGCTCGTGGCACCAACGGCTACCAGCTCATGTTCGGCACCAGCCACGACCTCTCGGACTTCCTCCGCGAGCTGCTCCCGGAGCACTGCAAGGTCGCGACCTTGCGCGATGAGCTCACCATCTTCGCCGACCACACGAAAGACCGGTCGAAGGTGATTTGGGAGCTTGGCGGTGTCGAGAGCATCGGGAGGAACGGGCACGTCCTTGTGGGCGCGTAGCGCGGAGCGAACCGCGTCAATGAGCGACCCTTCAGCTCGTTCCAAATCGCCCAGGATGGCTGCGACCGTGTCAGGGATTGGCACGAAGGGCTTTCGAATGGCCTTGGGCATCGAGCGGATGAGCGCGGTGACGAGCTCTTCGCGCAGCCCCGGCACATTCCACTCGAAAGCACCAGCGTCTACGTGGTCGATCAAAGACACGGGGACGTTCACCGTGACCCCGTCGTTTGCCGACGACGCGTCGAACTCGTAATCCATCGCGAACTCGACATCACCGGCCGTCCATCGCTCCGGAAATTCATCATCGACGACCTCGTCTGGTTCGGCGTGGAAGATCTCGTCGAGCTTGAGGTCGAGAAGTCTGGGGTTCTTCTTTCGCTCACCGTTCCACCAGCGGTCAAAGTCGGCTCCAGAGGTGACCTTGCGACCCAGGCGTTGATCGTAGAAATCGAACAAGACGTCATACTCGACGAACAGGTCGCGTCGTTGACGCGCTCCGAGGCGGCGCACTTCGTCGAGCACGCCCTCGTTTTGGGCAAAGAACCCGTGATGGGTGTCCCACTCCCCCTCGATCAAGGCGTGGTGGATAAACAGTTGCCGAGCCTCGTCCCGGTCGACCTTGCGATAGTGCACGCTTCGGCCACCGACGAGCGGCACGCCATACAACGACACGCGCTCGACGGTCACCGCCGACGCCTTCTCGCGGTTCCACACCGGCTCCTCATAGCTGCGCTTCGCCATGTGAGCACCCGCGCGTTCGGCCCACTCGGGCTGGATACGCGCCGCGCTATGGGCCCAGAGGCGGTTGGTTTCAACCAGCTCTCCAGCCATAACCCAGTTCGGCGGTTTCTTCCCGAGCGCCGACCCCCGGCTGATCATGAAGCGAGCGTTTCGGCCTCCGGTGAATTCATTGGAAGACTGATCCTTCAAACCAATCTGCGACAAGAGACCGGCGAGCAACGCCTGGTGGATCACATCGTCTTGTGCAGGCTCCTTGTTGACCGTCCACCGCAGCGAGTCCACCGTGCGTTCTAGCTGGCGCACGATGTCTTGCCACTCGCGAATCCGATTGAAGTTGAGATACTCGCGCCGGCACATCTTACGAAACTGATTTCCCGAGCGGGCCTTGCGCTCGGTCTCCAGGAACTCCCACAAGCGCAGCCAACTCAAGAAGTCCGATCCGGGTTCGGTGAAGCGGGCGTGGAACTGGCCCGCCTCCTCACGCTTGTCTTGCGGTCGTTCCCGGGGGTCCTGGACCGACAACGCGGCGGTGATAATCATCACCTCGCGCAAGCAACCGGTATCGGCACCCTCGATGACCATGCGTCCAAAGCGAGGATCGATGGGAAGCCGAGCGAGGTCGCGGCCAATGTCGGTGAGCCATCGCTTTGTCTCGGCGTGATCGGGGTCAACAGCATCGAGCTCTTCAAGGAGCGCCACGCCATCTCGGACGTTTCGAAGCTCGGGAGCCTCCACAAAAGGGAATCGCTCCATATCTCCGAGGCCGAGCGAGGCCATTTGCAAGATCACCGACGCCAAGTTCGTACGGGTGATCTCCGGTTCGGTGAACTCTGGTCGAGCGTCGAAGTTCTCCTCGGAGAACAATCGGATTGCGATCCCGTCGGCGACACGACCGCACCGGCCACTTCGCTGGTTGGCCGATGCCTGGGAGATCTCTTCGATTGGGAGTCGCTGCACTTTGGTGCGGTGGCTGTAGCGGCTTACTCGGGCGAAACCGGGGTCGATCACATAGCGAATACCGGGAACTGTCAGTGACGTCTCGGCGACGTTGGTCGCGATCACGATGCGACGGCGCACGCCTTTGTGCTTTCGTTCGAAGACCCGATGCTGTTCGGCTGCACTGAGCCGGCCGTACAAGGGAAGGATTTCGACGTCTCGGAGTTTGGCGTCGCCGAGCGCGTCGGCGGCTTCACGAATGTCTCGTTCGCCTGCGGAGAACACGAGGATGTCGCCCGGCGCCTCATCTTCGAGCTCGAAGACTGCTTCCACAATGGCCTCGGGCACGCTTAGCGATTCACTGGTCGCCTCATCTTCGGCTGGCCGGTAACGCACCTCAACGGGGTACGTGCGTCCCGACACTTCGACTACGGGAGCCGGGTTGCCATCAGTATCAGCGAAGTGTGCCGCGAACCGCTCGGTGTCGATCGTTGCCGACGTAACGATGATCTTGAGATCAGGTCGACGGTGGAGAAGCTGCTTGAGGTAGCCAAGAAGGAAATCGATGTTGAGGCTTCGTTCGTGCGCCTCGTCGATGATGATCACCGAATACTTCGACAACCTGCGGTCGTGCTGCATCTCGGCGAGCAGGATGCCGTCGGTCATCGTTTTGACCGCGGTGCGTTTCGAGACCTTGTCGGTGAAGCGCACCTTGTAGCCGACCAGCCCACCGAGCTCGTCACCAAGTTCACTCGACACGCGTTCGGCAATGCTGCGCGCGGCGATACGGCGGGGTTGGGTGTGCCCGATCCACCCGTGCTCCTGGAGGCCGAGCTCCAGACACATCTTTGGCAGCTGCGTGCTCTTGCCAGAGCCTGTTTCTCCGGCGACGACGACCACTTGATGATCACGGATCGCATCCATGATCTCGGACCGCCGCTCGCTGATCGGTAGGTCGGGAGGATATGTCACCGATAGCTGCGACTGGGCTATCCCATCTGCACTCATTGCGTCGGTTGTTTGAAACCCTGCTAGATCCAGCGACGCGTACGTGAAGTGAACGCCGCAAACTCATCGCCGAACTTCTCGCGGAGCGCGCGTTCCTCGGGAATGATCTGCATGCGCGTCACCAGGGCGACAAAAGCAAGACTCCCCAAGAGCGCAGCGAGAATCGAACCGCGCCAAAATCCCCACCCGACCAACAGGAGCATCAAGCCCAAATACATCGGGTTTCGGGTGAACTTGTAGATGCCATCAGTGATGAGCGTGGATGCTTCGGACACCTGATGTGGATCAAAGGTTGTTTGAGCCTCGCGAAAGGCTCCGAACGCCGCAAGCGCGACGCCGACGCCGACGAGCAAAAGGACGACACCAACAACTCGGCCCCAACCCACCGCGATCCGGTCGCCAAAGGATGCATCGACCAACAGCACCACCAGCGCGCCCCATGCCCACCAGATGACAGGAGGAACTCTGGTTTCGAATCTGCTCATTCCTCTTCGCTCACTGCTCGGGTGCTGTTCTCGAGCACAACGATCGAGGCTTCCGCGCCATCGAGATCACCGCTCTGAATTTGATCCATTGCTTCCTGCAGCTTGGAGAGCTGGCCTTCGAGGTCGTCAACCGTGCTCGGCCCGTCTAGGTCGTCGGCGTCAAAGCCGTCGCCAACATGGTCAATGTGCATCCCCGCAGCCTAACGAGCTATTACCTCGCGCCCCCGATCGAGCGTGCGTGTGAGGTCTGAAATTCCAGCGGGTTGCGCGGCCAGCTACGCAGCGTTGCGGCGCCGTGATCCACGACGTTCATCGCCCCAAGCACGGTGACGCTCGAGACCTCTATCGGTCACCACTTGGCGATAGCAAAAGCCCTCGACGTGAAGCACCACCCAGCCCATGTCTTCTAGCTCTTTTAGCGCTTGGCCTTCGTCACTAGCGACCTCTGGGTGCCAGTCCGGTTCACGTATCGCACGCTGCAGCACAGTGCGTCGCTGGTCGAAGACATCCATGGAATACCTATCGGTGACTTATTGGTCAATATGAATACCTGACCATGGGCCATCCGACTCAATTCGCCGCAGCCGACCTGATTTTCGCTAAGGCCTTGGGGATGAGGTCTGGGAGGTCGCTCGCAATCAGACCGCTACCTGAACCAAGTTGCGCCGCCCGTCCGTGCAGGTGCGCGCCTGCCGCAGCTGCACGCAGCGGTGAGATTCCACGGGCCAGGAGGGCACCGATCATTCCCGCGAGGACATCGCCGGTCCCCGCAGTCGCCAAACGTTGATCCCCCGAGACGGTGAGCAGCACACGCCCGCCAGGGTCCGCAATCACCGTTGTTGGACCCTTGAGCAATACGACCGACTCGGTCGCGACTGCTAACTCGACGGCCGACGCCATGCGGTCGGGGCCTGGGCGATGACCGACGAGGCGTTCGTACTCGCCGTCGTGTGGTGTCATGATCGTCGGGGTCTCGCTGTTGGTTATCGCGTCAAAGTGACCCACGAGGGCACTCAATCCGTCGCCGTCGATCACCGCGGGCAGCTCCACCGACGACAACACGGTCCGAACGAAGTCCGATGGAGCGGCGCCCCGACCCAAACCTGGTCCGACCACGAGCGAGGCGAAACGGTCGACGTCTGCTCGCTGGCCCTTGCCTGCGAGTGAGGAAACAACTTCGGTCGGGACGTTTGGGTCCTCGGCGGCGGCCGAATCTAGGTGCACGTACCCCGCACCCGTGCGCAAGGCAGCGCGACAGACCAGGTGCGATGCGCCGGTCATGCCGGGTGACCCGGCCACGACGAGTACAGCGTCATTCCACTTGTGAGAGTTGCGGCTCTTTTGTGGCAGCCAGCGTGCAACATCGTCGTCCGTGACAACATCGATCGACGTCTCACCGGGTTCTAGGCCAATGTCGACGACTCGAATCTCGCCGCTGCACTCGGCACCGTCTCCAAAGAGCAGGCCCGGCTTGAGCGACATAAGTGTGAGTGTGACGTCTGCGTGAAACGGCGTTCCGAGCGCTTGGCCAGTGAGGCCATCAATCCCGGAGGGGATATCGACCGAAACAACCGGCGCAGGGCCGGGGTCAGGGGCCTCGAAAGGCGCACTCAGGCCAATCCCAAACAACCCATCGAGGGTGAGGTCCGCCGGCGGCAGAACAGCCGGAAGATCTTCGAGATTAAACCGCCTTACCCGAACGCCCTGACGTTCGAGAACCACAGCGGCGACCTCTGCATCGGCGCCATTGAGACCCGGACCGACCAGCACGTTGATCCGGCGGCCATAGGTACCACCGAGAATGTCTAAAACCCCTCGAGCCAACGCGGCGCCGACCCGCTCCAAGATCGTGTCGAGTGGCTCTCTTGCCAGGGCGCGCTCATCGACTGCTTTGACCATCGCCGGAGTCGAAACGGGTAGGCCCATGACTACGCCTTAGAGCGCGACCGCAATTGCTTGGGCGAGAGAGTCGGTGTGCGTCAAGGTGATCTTGAACTCGCGAATGCCCATCTCGGCTGCCCGGGTAGCTGCCGTCTCGTGAAGCACGATCGACGGCGCACCATTCTCGGCGCGGACAACCTCGATGTCGATCATCGCCACCTCGCCGAGCCCGACGCCCATCGATTTCATCACCGCTTCCTTGGCCGCCCACCGCACGGCGTACCGTTCGGCTGGATCGTGTCGTTGATCGGCATATGCCTGCTCGTCAGCGGTAAAGGTGCGGCCCCGGATGCCCGGGGTGCGTTCGAGCACCTCTCGAAAGCGTTCGATCTCCACCAGATCTGTACCAATCCCGATCACCCCACGACCATAACGCCCACACCAGAACGGACCTATTTCGGCGACGAACCAGTGAACAGATCAAAAATTTCTCGATATTGGGATCCTCTGCCGGATAGCTTCGAATCATGAGTGATCACGAATGGGGTTTTCGTACACGGGCCCTGCATGCGGGGGCCCAGCCGGACCCATACTCGGGAGCGCGGGCTGTGCCCATCTACCAGACGACCAGCTTTGTCTTCGAGGACACCCAGGACGCTGCTGATTTGTTCGCCCTCCAGAAGTACGGGTCGATCTACACCCGTATTGGCAACCCGACGTTGTCGGCATTCGAAGAACGAGTGGCGAGCCTTGAAGGCGGAATTGGCGCTGTCGCCACGTCGAGCGGGCAGGCAGCGGAGTTCCTCACCATGTTGTGCCTTGCGCAATCGGGGGACAACATCGTCGCCAACGCATCGCTGTACGGGGGCACGGTGACACAGTTCGACGTGACCTTGCGACGCCTTGGCATCGACACCCGGTTCGTCAACGCCAACAACCCCGACGCGGTTGAAGCAAAGATCGACGACAACACCAAGGCGATCTTCACCGAGATCGTCGCCAACCCGTCAGGCGAAGTCGCTGACCTCGAAGCAATCGCCGCTGTCGCCAACCGTCACGGCGTCCCTTTGGTCGTCGACAACACGTTCGCTACCGCCTTTCTCTGCCGGCCACTCGAGTTCGGCGCCGACATCGTGGTCCAGTCAGCAACCAAGTTCCTTGGCGGACACGGCACCTCGATCGGTGGCGTCATTGTCGACTCGGGACGATTCGACTGGGGCAATGGCCGGTTCCCGATCATGACCGAACCGGTTCCTAGCTACAACGGTCTTCGCTGGTGGGACAACTTTGGTGAGTATGCATTCTCGACTCGTCTCCGAAGCGAGCAGCTGCGCGATGTCGGTGCGGCGATTTCACCGTTCAATGCGTTCCAAATCATGCAAGGGATCGAAACCCTCCCCCAACGCATGACCGAACACGTCGCGAACGCACAGAAGGTCGCCGAGTGGCTCGACGCTGACCCCCGCATTGGTTGGGTCAAGTACGCAGGCCTCCCCGATTCTCCGTATCGAGCCCTGGCCGAGAAATACACGCCAATGGGCCCCGGCGCAATCTTCACCTTCGGCGTCAATGGCGGCCGCGAGGCTGGCGGGAAGTTCATCTCTTCGCTCGAGATGATCAGCCATCTCGCCAACGTAGGCGATGCCAAGACGCTGATCCTGCACCCGGCCACGACCACTCACCAGCAGTTGAGCACCGAGCAACTCCGAGCCGGTGGCGTTGGCGACGACATGGTCCGCATTTCGGTCGGCCTCGAAGATGTCGAAGACATCATCTGGGATCTCAACCAAGCATTGGAGGCAGCCAATGGCTGAGTCTGATCACGCCCCGATCGCCGGTTGGAGCCCTCCGAGTCCTCTGGAACGCAAGCGCATCCTCGACCAGTCGAAGTCGATCGCCATCGTTGGAGCGAGCAAGAACCCCGCGAGGGCATCAAATTTCGTGGCTACCTACCTGCTCTCGAGTTCCACGGACTTCACCGTCTACATGGTGAACCCGCGAGAAACTGAAATTCTTGGCCAGCCTGTCTACCCGTCGCTCGAAGCGCTACCAGAGGTGCCCGACCTTGTCGACGTGTTCCGCAGGAGCGAAGACCTTCCAGGTGTTGCTGAGGAAACCGTCGCTGTAGGCGCCAAGACGTTTTGGGCCCAGCTCGGATTGTGGAATCCAGACGCCGCGCTGATCGCGAGTGGCGCCGGCCTCCACGCGGTCATGGACCGCTGCACCAAGATCGAACACGCCCGCTTCGCCGGAGGCCTCCACCTCGCCGGCTTCAACACCGGCGTCATCAGCTCCCGCAGGCGCTAGGGCAAGAACTTAAGAGTCATCGGAGGCACGCCGGCGATGACTGCCATCGCACCAGTTCTGGAGTGCCTCTAGAAGCTCATGCGCGCTCTGATAGCGGTCGTCGGGGTTGCGCTCGATGGAGCGCAAACAAATCTCCTCGAGCGCTTCGGGGATATTGCGGTCGGGTGCTCGTTCTCGTGGCGGATCGATATCGGCCTCGAGGACCGATGTGAGCATTGCGTGCAAGGGTGCCCGGGAAATCATCTCTTGGCCGGTGAGCACTTCGTAGAGCACAGCACCGAGGCTGTAGATGTCGGCTCGATGATCGAGATCCGGAGACTCTTTGATCTGCTCGGGAGACATGTAGAACACGGTTCCCTGAAGCTTGCTGTCGCCCGTGAGATTCGCCTCGCCTGTCTCGAGCGGTTCCTCATCGGCGGTATCCCAGACCTTGGCCAGCCCCCAGTCGAGCAACAAGACCTCACCGAAGGGCCCGAGCAGGATGTTTGCGGGCTTGACGTCGCGATGGACCACGCCGTGGTTGTGTGCATAGCGGAGCGCCTGACAGACCTGAATCAACACATCGATCTGTCGGCTCAGAGAGGACCAGTACCACTCGTCGACTTCGGCCTCGCCGTTGAGCATCTCGCGTAGCGTTGCGCCCTCGACGAGCTTCATCGTGAAGTAGTAGTTGTCCGAGCTGGTACGACCAAGCTCGTAGATCGGAATGGTGTTTGGGTGCTGCATCATTGCCGTGACGCGAGCCTCGCGAAGGAAACGTTGCTGCTCGTGAGGATCATCGGCGAGTTCAGGCCGGAGACTCTTGTGGGCCACCACCCGGCTCAGGTGGAAATCCTTGCAGGATTGAATGATGCACTTGCCGCCCTTAGCGATCGTCTTGAAGTAGCCATAACGCAGCCCGTTGTTGACAGCGTTGCTCGGCAAATCAAGGTCGGTGTCCTTTAGATAGACGACCGGATACTTATCCTGCGGCTTCGGGAACGGTTGTTCCATGCCTGGAGCCTAAACCACTTACC
>CAYTUB010000079.1:0-13296 GCA_964441145.1 uncultured Acidimicrobiales bacterium | reverse complement strand
ACTGAGTCGTTCTGGAGGAGTGATGCCATCATTTCGATCGATCCGAGATCGTTGACTGCAACGAAGTCGATGTCGGCGCCGGTTGCTTTGGCGGCTCGGAAGTAGTTCCGGCCAATGCGCCCGAATCCGTTAATTGCTACTCGCACGGTCATGTTTAGGTGATCCTTTCGGGGGATGTCCACAAATCGTTCTAGCGCGCATCTCTGCACTCGCGGCGGTAATTCCGTCTTAGTTTCGATTCAGGATTGGGGGACCAACGCCATATCCATCTCTAGAACAGATATGCACTCGCGATTTGCGACACCACGCACTGCCCGCAAAGGCGCCCGCTGCTCCCGAGATAGCGCTACCCCGAGGTCGATGCCTTGGACACATCTCGATGTGCAACGTGGGACTCGTGACCCATCCGCTCCAACATCGCTCCCGTCTCTTCAGCAATGGCAACGGACCGGTGCTGGCCGCCCGTGCACCCAAAGGCAATAGTGAGATAGCTCTTGCCTTCTTGCACGTACGCGGGAAGCAGCAACCCAAGCATGCGTTCCAGCCGTTCGAGGAACGCTGCCGTCAGAGACTGCGACATCACGTAATCACGAACTGGCTCGTCTTGACCGGTCAAGGGCCGAAGCTCCTCTACCCAGTGAGGGTTCGGCAAGAATCGACAGTCGAGCACAAGATCTACATCGATTGGTAGGCCGTGCTTGTATCCAAAGGACACCACCTTGGTGGTCATTCCGCCGGCGGGCGATTCGCTGCCGAACAAATCGACGAGCCGGTCGCGCAACTGGTGGACGTTCAAGTTCGACGTGTCGATAGCAACGTCGGATTCTGCTTTGACCGCTTCGAGCGCGACGCGCTCCCCCTCGATCGCTTCGGTCAATCCGGTGTCGCCAAAGGGATGGCGTCGCCGCGTGGACTCATAGCGCTGAACCAAGGTTGGGGTGGAAGCTTCGAGATACAGGATGCGCACGCGAGCACCGCTGCCACGAAGCTCGGCAATAGCCTCCAACAGCTCGGCCACGTTGGCTCCACCTGGCACCGCGAGCGCCACGTTGCCCGTCGTCGAGCCGGGGGCATCGGCGAGCTCGCCGACCTTGGGGATCAGCGAGGGCGGCAGGTTGTCAATGACAAACCAGCCAAGGTCCTCGAGTACGTTCGCTGCGTGTGACCGCCCGGCACCCGAGTTTCCGGTTACGACAAGAAACTCACTCACTTCGCCAGGTTAGGCGAAGTGGTTCAGTGCCGCTCGGTAACAAGTACTAACAATCGAGGAATTGCCGAAGCCGCAGCGTAAAACGGTGACTTGTCGATGAACCCGGGCGGAGGTCCGGGTTCATGCATCTCACGAAGCATCAGACCGTGGTCGGCCATGGTGTTGATGTACCGGCTCAGCGGGCGATGCACGAACGGGATAAAGACGTCCTTGTGGACCTCTTCGACCAATGACGACTCGACAAGGTATGGACCGAGGCGCCAGTACTGCTCTGGTGGATCCACCGTGTGGTCATCGATCCACCCCGAACCGGGAGTCTGTAGGAGGGGGTGGTTGAGAAAGAGCACAAAGCGCCCACCCGGCTTTACGACGCGAGCAACTTCAGCAATCGCTGTCTCTAACGGATCGATGTGTTCAAAGACGAGGCACGCCACAGCCGCATCGACGCAGGCGTCGCGCAGGGGCATATCTGCAGCCTCGGCCATGGTGAAGGTAGGGCCACCACCGCGCGAGACGGCCCGTTCGATCAGCTCATAGGTGGGATCGAAACCAACGACCGACGTCGACGGCAAATCGCGGTCCGCGTTGCCCAACACATGGCGCGCCACCTGCCCTTCGCCGGTGCCGATATCGAGGATGCGCTCATAGCCCTCGAGCAGCTGGGCGGCGAGCGGAAGAATTTGCTCCACGTATTCGGGGTCCGCCCCCTGAGTGAACCCTTCATCCCACCAATCCGCGTGGGACTCCCACAACTCCTCCGGCGCCACTGGTTCAAATGTCACGGGTTCAGATGTCACGGGTTCAGGTGCCCGAGGCGTTGATGGCAACCCGTCAGCCATCGTTTGGGTCGGCGTCGGCCCCAGCGTCAGCGTCGCCGTCTGGTGCGATGAGTGAAGCCACCTGCACGAGCGGAATGTCGCCTTCCATGGTTACGAAGACGCCGGACTCTCCTCGATGCAATCCCGTCGGCGCATCGGGAAGCGTCGTCCGGCTCACCACTGCGCTCGTTCTGGTGTCGACTTCGATCAGCGACTCACCAGAGCGCAAGCCAACCCATACCGAGCTACCCGCAAAGGTGGCATCGACTGGATCGCGTCCGACGGGCACGGTTACCAGCACCTCGCCGCTCACCGGATCGACGCGACGCAACGCGCCGTCGGCTCCGGAAAGAGTCCACAACGAGTCGGGTCCGGCCGTGATGCTGACGAGCGCTTCGCCAACTTCGAGGGCTTGCACCGTCAAGTCGGCGGTATTGATTCGATAGACGAGGCCGTCCTCACCAAGCGCCCAGACCGAGCCAGCGCCAGCGGTGAGGTCGACCACGGGCGACGGAAGCGAAACGGTATTGGTTACCTCGCCGTCGGCCTTGCGTATCTGTGCGACCTCGCCCAGCTCCTCGTTGAAGGTCCAGAAGTGGCGCTGTTCTTCGGCGAGGAAACGCGCCGGACCGTACTCGACGAAGAACAGCTCGTTGTCGTTGGCCAACGGCAGTACCGCGACCTGGGTAGCGTCCGTGCTTACCCAGGCTCGGTTAGGGGCCGCGAAGAGCCCGGTCGGTGAACCGCCGACGGTTCCCGTATCGGTGATTGGACCGTCGATGCCATCAGCCCACACAACGAACTCGCCATCCTCACCCACGGCGATGAGTCGACCGCTGGATTCGTCGGCGAAGACCGGATTGAACGGAACAGAAACCTCGGTAATGCGCCCGACCGGGAGTTCTTGCACCAACGCGCTCATGTCGGCGATCTGTTGGTCCAGAATGCGGTTCTCTTCGGCAAGGGCTTCGATCTCGGCGCGAAGGTCCTCATCGGTGTCGATGTTCGCATCAACCGAGGCCGACGCAGGAACTTCGTCGAGCTGTGCTCGCAGGTCGGCATTGGACGTCCGCTCGCGCAGCCACAGCGCCCCGAGAATGCCAGACAAGACCGCCAAGAAGGTCGCGACAGCGAGCAGAACGAAACCGGTGCGGTTACGGGAGCGATCGTCCTCGAACGTCGGTGGCACAGGCACGACATCGCTGGTGGGAATTCTGTCAACGGACTGCGATGTATTCAAGAACAGCTCCGACTCTGAAGCACCAGGGTTCTCCGACGCCGGGGCTGGCGGAGGTGCCGTGGTCTCGAACGGCGTCGGGATTTCCGTGTTCTCAGGGGTCTCGGCGAGCATTGACTCGACCCGCTCTTCGGCCAGACTATGACGAGAAACAGGAGGGCCGCTGCTTAGGGGATCACCGCTCATGCGGTCTCCGTTCATTCCCGTGGCTGCGTTCGCACCGGGATCGACATCGGCGAAGGTAACCCTCGGCGGGGCTACTTCGGGTACCTCGGGCACCTCCGGCACAACGCCTTGGCCAGATGGCCGGGCATCAAACGTCTCGGTTGCAGCGCCTTCCAGCCAGCCCGACGACGCCACAGAACCAGAGCCGACCTCAGCGGGCGTGGCGAGGCTGCTCGGAGTCTCCGTGGCCTTGCTCGCGATGTCGGCCCGCAAGTTGATCACCGGCCAGTCGACGTTGTCCTCGACTGTTGTGTCCGCGGCGTCCGCCTGGTCTACGCCGGCCGTACCGGCCACTGAAAGATGTGACGGTGGCGCATCATCGACGAGGTCGATCTCTTCGATGACCAACGGCGCAACAGGTGCTTGTGGAGCGATTGGCTCCGAGGCAGCCGCCTCTTCGACGATGAGCGGAACATCGTCTCCCGCGTGATTCGCCGGAGCGAGCGGGGCCGATTGATCGAACAACCCTTGCCCGTCAGAGTGCGTAGATACTCGCGGAGTCATCGGTATTTCTGGATTCACCGTTGCCGCACCTGCGTCTTCGGCAAGATGATCTTTACGTCGCACCGGCACATCGTCGCGCGGCGGGTACCACAGACCATCGCCGCCAACCCACCAACCAGGTCCTCCCCATTGATCGCTCATCACGCACCACCGGCGAGCGCGACGGCATCACGCTGCGTGAGACCGCACGACAAAAGGTGCACGGTCGCGAAGAAGAACCGTGCTGCGAAACCGGAGTGCATAACGGATGAAAGGCTAGTCGAAACAGCCGCAAACTACCCTTTCGGGGATACGGACCTCGCTCGGGGGCACCCGCGATACCTCAACTAGTGCCGAGTGGCCGGAATCCGTTGAAATTCCATAGCGGTTCCAGCCCCGTCCAACGAACCGCTACGCCGAATGCAGTTGCTCCCAGACGGCGCTTCCGACGGCGTCGGGCAACCAACTCAGAGCGAGAAGTTCATCTTGTGTTGCCGATTGGACCGCCCGCACCCCGCCAAACTCCTTCACCAGCCGCGCCTTGCGAGCCGGCCCGAGTCCGGAGATGTCGTCCAGAACCGACTTCGTCATCCGTTTCCCTCGAAGTTGACGGTGATAGGTGATCGCGAACCGGTGGCTCTCATCACGCAGTCGCTGGAGCATGTAGAGCGCCTCAGACTGACGGGGGATCCGAATGGCCTCGTCTTTCCCAGGCACGAACACTTCTTCGAATTGTTTGGCCAACGCCACGATGGGGATCTCCTCCTCCAGCCCCAACTCTTCAAGCACAGCCAGGGAGGCCGAGAGCTGCCCCTTGCCTCCATCGACCACGATCAGATTCGGCGGGTAGGCGAACTTGCCTCGCTCTTCCACGGGACGTTCTCTGTCAGCGAGATAGCTGCGTAGTCGCCGTTCGAGAACTTCAGCCATCGCCGCGAAGTCGTTGTTGCCGTCAACGGTTTTGATCTTGAAACGCCGATAATCGGACTTCTTTGGCAAGCCATCCTCAACGACCACCATCGAACCCACATAGTCGGTGCCCTGGATGTGGCTCATGTCGTAGCACTCGATGCGCAAGGGAGACTCGGGCAAGCCAAGATACTCCTGCAGCTCGTTGAGCGCTCGCGAACGGCTGTTGTGATCGGTTGCCCGCTTCAACCGGTGCCGAGTGAACGACTCTTGTGCGTTGCGGGTCACGGTCTCTAGCAACGCTCGCTTGTCACCGCGCTGCGGCACTCGCAGCGACACCTGGCTACCTCGCAACTCCCCGAGCCAGGCCGAGTACAGCTCCGGATCGCTGCTGTCGATGGGAACCAGCACTTGTTTTGGGTATCCGACCGCCGGCTCGTCGGAGTAGACCCCTTCGAGGATTGCGTCGATCAGCTCGCTCTCATCGAGCTCCTCGACTCGATCGACGATGAATCCTCGGCGGCCAACAACACGGCCCCTACGCACGAAGAAGACCTGCACCGCTGTTTCGAGCTCGTCCCCATGGGTACCGATCACGTCGTAGTCGTCAGATCGTGCGCCGACCATCTGTTGTTTCTCGATGGCCTTGCGGACCGAACCCAACTGATCGCGCAAGCGAGCTGCATATTCGAACTCGTAGTTCTCCGCAGCGTCGGTCATGCGTTGCTCGAGTTCAGAGATCACCAGGTCGGTATCTCCGTCGAGGAACGAGACCAAGTCCGTTACCAACTGCTGGTAGTCGTCATCGCTAATTTCGCCGACGCAGGGCCCTGAACACTTTTCGATATGAAAGAGCAGGCATGGACGGCCGAGCTTTGCGTGACGCTCAAGCTTGTTGTCCGAGCACGTTCGCACCGGGAAGGTCCGCAACAAGAGGTCGAGCGTCTCACGAATCGCGTAGGCGTGACCGAAGGGCCCGAAGTACCGCACGCCCTTCCGCTTCTTACCCCGCATAACCATCGCTCGAGGCCACTCATCGGACTCGGTGATAGCCAGAAACGGGTAGCTCTTGTCGTCGACGAGGCGAATATTGAACCGTGGTCGATGCTGCTTGATGAGCGAATATTCGAGCATGAGCGCTTCGAGCTCGTTGTCGACTTGTATCCATTCGACAGACTCCGCGGTCCGAACCATGGTGGCGGTACGAAGCGGCAAATTCTTCTGGAAGTAATTGCTCAAACGACTGCGCAGGCTCTTGGCCTTGCCCACATAAATGATTCGTCCGTCGCGGTCGCGGAACTGATAGCTACCGGGCGCGTCAGGGATCGAACCAGCTGGCGGACGTTCAACCACACACACAACCTAACGTGATGACCCCACTAGGCCGCACTACCGGCTAGCGTGTTGACCTCTGGCCTCGGGCGGCTTCAGGAGGAATTTTCGTGAGCATTCTGCTCGTCGTACAAGCTGGCCATGATGGAACCGGTCGCCGTGACTCACAGTTGCGCTCGTTTGCAAACGCAACCATCCTCGATCACGCCCTGACTCGACTGTCAGATTTTTCTGACGGCCCGACGATCATCTCGGTCTCTGACCTTCCTATGGACGAGGAAGTCGAAGAACTCGTTCGTAAGCACGAAGTGTCGGTCGTCAAGGGACCATCCGATGATCCGTTGGCTCGATTTGTCGAGGTCATTGCCGACTACCCAGCCGAGCATCTGGTCCGGGTCAAAGTCGACTCGCCGCTCGTGGATCGTCATCTCGTGAACGAGATTGTTCGCCACCATCTCGAATCGGGCGCCGACTACACGTCGAACACGCTTCTGCGTACCTTCCCCCGCGGGCTTGAGGTCGAAGCCATTCGTTCCGATGCGCTCCTCGATGCAGCCGAGCAGGCCACCACCGAGGACGAACGACAGGGGGTCACAACCTTCGTGACCCGTCGCCCAGCGAACTATGTTCTCAACGCGGTGCTTGCACCTGGCGACTTCGAAGACCACGACTGGCGTTCCACCGATGCCGCATCGGTCCAACGATTGACCGAGCTCGTCAACTCGAGCGGCGGAGATCTCACCAAGCCTTGGAGCGACTACCTCCCCTTCGACAAGCCCAACAGCCCTCCGTCAACAATTCGGCTTCGGGTCGCCCGCGATAACGTCGCCGCTGCACTACCGACACTGACCGATGCCATTGGTCATCCGCCAGAGCCTTTCCCTGTTGGCGATGCCAGCCGACGTTCCTGGGGAGTGTGGTCTGACGACAACCTGATCGGTGCAATCACCGTGTCGGTACAAAACGGCTGGGGAACGCTCGCCGGACAGTTCACGTCAGGGCTTTCGCCCGAGATTGCCGAGGACACCCTACGAGCCGTCGACCGTCGCCTTCTCGACGATGATCAGGTGCTTGCGCTCACGATCGATGGAAGTCGAATTCGCCAATATCGGTCGTAGCGGGCTCACCCGATTGGCCCGGCTTGCCGGCTTGGGACTCTGAGCGGCTCCACCACCTCACGGCGAGAGAACACGCAATAACAAGTCCAAGGAATTCGATCGAGATCGCTCGCCCGAAGTTCACGAATTGGAGCCGGTTCAGCGCCGGACCAAACGCGATTGAGGCCACGATGCACGTGGCCAAGATGCCGACTCGGTCACCGGAAAGGTAGCCGCGCTTCCACATCACTGCGACCGGGATCGCCAGAATCAACAGGTCATAGACCAGTAGGTGCGGGGATCCAACGACCGTCGCTATAACGGCCACGCAGGACATGACCTCGGGGTCGTTGCCGAACCGGCGGCGTGCGACCAGGAGAAGAACTGCTGCGGCGAAAATGCCCGCCACCCAGCTAAAGAGGGTGAACCCTGCCGAACCATTCGGTACGAGAAACTTGAGCACCTCGGCAACGGCCAGCGACTGTTGGCTCCATGCAGATTCGATATCGGCTCGGTTCTGGATCGCTCCGGCGAACTCTCGCCATGGCGTGAGCCCTCCAATGAGCGTGGGCACCGTCAACAGTACCGCTACGCCAGCCGACACCCCAAGGGCACGGCGACTTCGTGGCAGATCTATCAAGAGCAGCAGCCCGTATCCGACCGCGAGCACCGGCTTGAGGATCATCAATCCAATGAGTACACCCACGGCCACATCTCGACGGTTGACCATCGAGCGATGCAAGAGCGCAAACCCCAGCAACACGAACGCTCCGGTCTGACCCAACCAGGTGTTGACTGCGATCATTGGGCTGAGAAGGAATACGACCGCTACCCACCTCGGCACACCCAATACATAGGTACTCAGGACGAGGGCCACGACTCCGGCGACGAGCCACACGCCAAAGGCCAATTCGAACGGACCGATCGTGAAGGCTCTGGCCAACAGCGCAAACGGAGGTGGGCTGATGAATCGAACGAGTGCTGGCGTGTCAGCAATATGGGGAAAGTACGCGTCAGCAAGATATTGCGACGCACGCTCGGCGCCGTATGCGACGTCCCAGCCCTCTCGTTGGCTGAGCTCGGCTCCGCTGCGAAACACACCGAAGTCGAACCCCAAGCTTCCGGACTGGATGCTGCTGAGAATGGTGTTGAAAAAGAACGCTACGGACACCACTGCTGCCACCACCGACCATCGGTAGCGAGAGAGGAGCGAATCAGAACGTTTCGCCTGTGGGGGGCTGACCTCCGCCATGAGATTCCATCGGCATTTTGGCGATCGATATGAAGGCTAGGAATCCAACAGAGCCTTGAGGAAACGGCCGGTGTGGCTCTCTGGAACGGTGACCAGTTCTTCTGGGGTCCCGTAGGCGAGGACCTTGCCACCGCCAGAGCCGCCTTCGGGTCCCATGTCGATGAGATAGTCGGCGGTCTTGATCACATCAAGGTTGTGCTCGATTACCAGCACCGAATTGCCCTGGTCGACGAGTCGGCTCAGAACGGTCAGCAAGCGCCGGATGTCTTCAAAGTGAAGCCCGGTTGTGGGCTCGTCCAAGATGTACATCGTGTGCCCGGTAGAACGCTTGGCGAGTTCTGACGCGAGCTTGACGCGCTGCGCCTCGCCGCCGGACAGGGTTGGGGCTGGCTGGCCGAGCCGTACGTAACCCAAACCTACGTCGACGAGCGTCTGCAGGTGGCGAGCGATCGCGGGTTGGTTCGTGAAGAACTCGAGTGCCTCTTCGATAGGCATCGACAACACTTCGGCGATGTTCTTTCCCTTGAACAAGATGTCGAGGGTGTCACGGTTGTACCGCTTCCCCTTGCAGACCTCGCATGGCACATACACATCTGGAAGGAAATGCATCTCGATCTTGATCGTGCCGTCGCCCGCACACGCCTCGCAGCGACCGCCCTTGACGTTGAACGAGAAACGTCCCGGCAGATATCCGCGCACCTTCGATTCGTTCGTTTGGGCAAACAGTTTGCGTACGTGATCAAACACACCGGTGTACGTCGCCGGGTTCGACCGAGGCGTGCGCCCAATCGGGCTTTGATCGATTGCGATTACCTTGTCGATGTGTTCGGTGCCCTCCACCTTGCGGTGCAGGCCCGGAGGCATCTTCGATCCGTAAATCTTTTGCATCAGGCTCGGAAGCAGGATCTGGTTCACCAGCGATGACTTGCCCGAACCCGACACACCCGTGACGCCCACAAAGACACCCAAGGGAATCTCGACGTCGACGTTTTGCAGGTTGTTCTCCCGGGCGCCGCGAACCCAGATCGATTCTTCCTTGGGAGCGCGACGTTGCTCGGGAATCGGGATCGACCGCTTCCCGGAGAGGTATTGCCCCGTCAGGGAGTCCTTGTTTTTGAGCAGCTGCTTGTAGGTGCCCGAGTGCACGATCTTGCCGCCGTGCTCGCCGGCACCAGGGCCGATATCGACCACGTGATCGGCAACCGCGATCGTCTCTTCGTCATGCTCGACAACGAGCACCGTGTTCCCTAGCTCACGGAGCCGGATCAGCGTTTCAATGAGACGTTGGTTATCTCGTTGGTGCAATCCAATCGACGGTTCGTCGAGTACATACAAAACGCCGACCAGGCCACTACCGATCTGACTCGCGAGGCGAATACGTTGCGCCTCTCCCCCAGCGAGGGTCGAGGCGTTGCGTGACAGCGACAGATAGTCGAGGCCGACGTCGAGCAAGAACCCCATCCGAGCGTTGATCTCTTTGACCACCTGTTCGGCGATCATCATGTCGCGGTCGCTCAGTTCCAGACCGTTCAAAGCCTTGGCTGCTTCCCCGATCGACATCGAACAGATGTCGTGGATATTGAAGCCGTCGACGCTGACTGCGAGCGACAGCGGGTTGAGCCGCGCTCCATCGCAGACGGGGCAATGCACGGTGCGCATGTAGCCCTCGATCTGTTCCCGCTGACTATCGCTCTCGGACTCTTCGTGTCGGCGTTGCAGGTACGGAATCGCGCCTTCAAACTTGGCGTCGTAGGTGCGTTGACGTCCGAAGCGATTCTTGTATTGCACCGTGACGCGTTGAGACATTCCGCCCCGGAGCAAGAGCTTTCGCTGCGCTTTGGTGAGGTCCTCCCAGGGCTTGTCACGGGGGATCTCTCGCTCCTCGCAAACCGCTTCGACAAGGCGGCTGAAGTAGCGGCTTCGCCCACTCGACCATGGCGCGATCGCGCCCTCGTCAATCGTCGCCTCGGGGTTCGGGACGATGAGCTGCTCGTCCACCTCAAAGACAGTCCCGAGCCCATCGCAGTGGGTGCAGGCACCATAGGGCGAATTAAACGAGAAATTTCGTGGTGCGATCTCATCGAAGGACTTGCCATCTGATGGGCGCGACAGGTGCTGGCTAAAGACGATGATCTCGGGTTCGGCATCGGCATCATCACGCCCGGGCATGATCTGGATTTCCGCGATCCCTTCGGCCAGTTGCAGCGCTGTTTCCATCGATTCGGTGAGGCGCCTGTCGATTCCGTCGCGCAGCACCAAACGATCGACCACGACCTGAATGGTGTGGGTCTCGTAGCGCTCGAGCTCGAGCTCGACATCGTCGAGGTGTTCGAGTTCGATCGGTTCTCCGTCGACGATTGCCCGAGCAAATCCCTGACCCGCAAGGTCGGCGAGCAAGGTGTCGTAGGTGCCCTTTCGTCCACGCACGACAGGTGCGAGCACTTGGAAACGGGTCCCCTCTTCCATCAGCAGAATGCGATCGACGATCTGCTGTGGGGTTTGGCGTTCGAGACGTTCGCCGGTGTCTGGGTCGTGCGCTACACCAATGCGAGCAAAGAGCAGGCGAAGGTAGTCGTAAACCTCGGTGACGGTTCCCACCGTCGAACGCGGATTTCGAGAAGCGCTCTTTTGGTCGATCGAGATCGCCGGCGACAGGCCTTCGATGAAATCGACATCGGGTTTGTCCATCTGCCCGAGGAACTGACGGGCGTACGCACTCAGCGATTCGACATATCGACGCTGTCCCTCGGCATAGATCGTGTCGAAGGCCAACGATGACTTGCCCGACCCGGACAAACCGGTAAAGACGATCAGCTTCTCCCTCGGTAAATCGAGGTCGACATTGCGGAGATTGTGTTCGCGGGCGCCTTGCACCACCAAGCGATCAGCCATGATGTAGGGGGTTCACTCTCGTTTGATTCACCGGGTTAGACCATCTCTCGAAGCTCACGCTTGAGGTCCTTGATTTCATCTCGCAGTCGGGCAGCGTATTCGAACTTCAGCTCGCCCGACGCCTCGAGCATTTCCTCTTCGAGGGTTCGGATGAGCTTCTCGAGGTCGCTTTGCCCCATGCCTTCGGCATCGACGACTCGTCGGTCGCCATCTCGGGATCGTTTTCGCTCTCCCTTGCCCGGGACTGGAGCCGTCTCTGAGGCTGGCCGAAGCATCGCCAAGATGTCGGTCACCGCCTTGCGAACCGTCTGCGGGTTGATGCCGTGCTTTTCGTTGTATTCGATCTGCACACCGCGCCGCCGCATGGTTTCGCTGATCGCCCGCTGCATCGAATCGGTCATCTGGTCGGCGTACATCACGACCTGGCCATCGACGTTACGCGCGGCGCGGCCGATCATCTGGATGAGCGAGGTCTCCGAGCGCAAGAAGCCCTCTTTGTCGGCGTCGAGAATGGCGACCAACGACACTTCCGGCAGGTCCAATCCCTCTCGCAGCAGGTTGATCCCGACCAACACATCAAATTCGCCCAGTCGAAGATCGCGCAGAATCTCGATTCGTTCGAGCGTGTCGACCTCGGAATGCAAGTAGCGCACCCGGAGACCAAGCTCCAAGAGGTAGTCGGTGAGATCCTCGGACATCTTCTTGGTCAACGTCGTCACCAAGACCCGCTGATCGAGAGCGGTTCGTTCGTTGATGAGCTCGACGAGGTCGTCGATCTGACCCTTGGTGGGTTTCACGATGACCTCGGGGTCGATCAATCCGGTCGGACGGACAATTTGTTCGACGACCTGGTCGGAAATATCGAGTTCGTAGTCGCCTGGCGTCGCCGAAAGAAACACCACTTGGTTGACCCGCTCCAACCACTCGTCGAAGCGCAGGGGCCGGTTGTCGGCCGCCGATGGAAGCCGGAACCCGTGGTCGATAAGCATTGCCTTTCGACTCTTATCTCCGGCGTGCTGGCCGTGCAGCTGAGGAACGGCCACATGGGACTCGTCGAGCACCATGAGAAAGTCATCGGGGAAATAGTCCAGCAGCGTGTACGGCCGATCGCCGTAATCGCGGCCGTCGAGGTGCATCGAGTAGTTCTCGATGCCATTGCAGTACCCCACCTCGGCCATCATCTCAAGGTCGTATTGGGTGCGCATGCGCAGCCGTTGCGCTTCGAGCAGCTTGCCCTCTTCTTCGAACTTCGCCAGGCTTACCTGGAGCTCCTTTTCGATCCCGACAACCGCCGACCGGAGCCGCTCCTCCGATGCCACGTAATGGGTGGCGGAAAAGATCGAGACATCTTCGAGTTCGGCGACGCGCTCCCCCGTCAGCGGGTCGATTCGAGTGATCTGTTCGATCTCATCGCCGAACATCTCTATGCGCACGACCGTCTCGTCGTAGGCGGGATGCACCTCGATGGTGTCGCCGCGCACCCGAAACTTCGCTCGCACCAAGTTCATGTCGTTGCGCTCGTATTGCATGTCGACCAGGGAACGGAGGATGTCTCGCTGATCGATCTCTTGACCCGCTCGAAGGTGCAACAGCTGTGCTTCGTATTCCTCGGGGGCGCCAAGACCATAAATACACGACACCGAGGCCACAACAATCGTGTCTCGTCGAGTCAGCAATGCACTGGTCGACGCGTGCCGCAACCGGTCTATCTCATCGTTGACCGAGCTGTCCTTTTCGATATAGGTATCGCTCGACGGCATGTATGCCTCGGGCTGGTAGTAGTCGTAGTAGCTGACGAAGTACTCCACCCGGTTATTGGGGAAGAACTCGCGAAGCTCGTT
>CAYTUB010000078.1:0-13345 GCA_964441145.1 uncultured Acidimicrobiales bacterium | reverse complement strand
ATGGCGTGGTCGATGGTTGGGACGACGCACGCATGCCGACGTTGAGTGGCCTGCGCCGCCGCGGTTACCCGGCGTCTGCGATTCGCGCGTTCATGCATCACATTGGCGTCGCCAAGGCCAACAGCACCCACGACATCGAGCTGCTCGAGTCGTTCGTCCGCACCGAGCTGAACCGAGTCGCACTTCGGCGCATGGCGGTGCTCAACCCGCTCAAGGTCGTGATCACCAATTGGCCTGACGGCAAAGAGGACGTTCGCGAAGCAATCAACAACCCCGAAGACGACAGCGCCGGTGTGCGCGAGGTGCCGTTCAGCGGTGAGCTCTGGATCGAACAGGACGACTTCAAACTCGACCCGCCACCCAAGTACTACCGCCTTACGCCAGGTCGCGAGGTGCGGCTCCGTGCGGGGTATTTCATCACGGCAACCGATGCGGTCACCGACGACGACGGCAACGTCATCGAGGTGCACTGCACCTATGACCCCGAGACCGCCGGTGGACAGGCTCCCGATGGTCGCAAGGTGAAGTCGACCATCCACTGGGTTTCGGCAGCCACCGCGATCGATGCGACCGTGCACCTCTATGACCGGCTGTTTACCGACCCGCACCCCGGGTCGGGCGACACCGATGTGTTCGACAGCATCAATCCCCACTCACGCGAGACCGTGGCGGCCAAGCTCGAACCGATCCTCGCCGACGTGGAGCCCGGCCAAGTCGTCCAGTTCGAACGGCTCGGCTATTTCGCGGCAGATCTCGACGAGGCCAACGTGTTCCACCGAACGGTCGGTCTGCGCGACGAATGGGCCAACATCCAAAAGCGCAAGCAGAGCGGCGGCTAGTTCGTCTTGGTCGTCGAGGACCGCCTAGAACTCGATCGTCAGCTGGTAGGCGTGGATGTTGCCGTCGTGGGCACCGAAGAAGAGGTGCTCATCGACAACGACCGGTGAAGTCCACACAAGGTCGCCGACGGGTAGGCGGTGCAGGCTCTCCCCGGTTGCACGGTCGAGCACGTGGAGGTTGCCGTCGCTCGAACCGACGTAGATGCGGTCGTTGGTTACCGCAGCTGATGACAAGACTTCGGTCAGGTTGACGCCCCAAGTGACGTCGCCCATGGCTCCATCGATTGCCAAGAAGCTGCCGTCTCGAGACCCGATGTAGACGAGGCCATCGACGATCGACGGCGTTGCGAACACCGAGGCGCGTGTTTGCACCGACCAGAGGGGCGAACCGTCTGCGGCTGCGACAGCGCGGATTTGGCCGTCGTCAGATCCGAACACGATTGCGTCCGGGCTGTCCTCGTCGATAGCGGGAAGGAAGGCCCCTGAGGAGAACACGCCAGCGTTCGTGGCGACCCGCCAACGCTCTTCGCCGGTCTCGGCATCGAGTGCGTAGTAGACGCCGTCAATCGAGCCGATCGAAACGGTGCCTCGGGTGAGGAGTGGTGACGAGAGGATTCCCGCGCCGGTTTCGAAGCGCCAGATTTGATTTCCGGTCTCGGCGTCGAGGGCATAGACGAAGTTGTCGAACGCTCCGAAATACACCACGCCATTGGCGACGGTTGGCGAGCTTTGTTGACCTCCCCCTCCAAGTTCGAAGCGCCACACTTCCGAGCCATCGGCGATGTTGACGGCATAGAACAGGTTGTCGTCGGCACCAAAGTACGCAACACCGTTGACCACGGCGGGGGAAGAGCGCACGAGCCCACCGACCTCGAATCGCCAGCGCTGCTCGCCGGTGTTCGCGTCGAAGGCTACGACCGCGTTGTCGAACGTGCCGCCGATGACGAGGCCATCTACGACGGCGGGGGAGGACTCAATGACTCCACCGGTGGCCGAGCGCCACAGCAGTTCTGGTGCGTCTGAGCCTTCGGGCTGCCCGTCAAAGGCACGCCGATCCGGACCTCCACGAAACGCGGTCCATTCGTCGAACCCGATCGGCGTGTCGCTCGGAGCCGCGGTCGCAGGTGTTGTCGTCGTCTCGCTCGGAGCGACGTCTGTCGCATCGGGTTCGGGAGCGTTCGTTGTGCTCGTTGTGGCCGTGGTGTCAGCCGAGCCCCCGTCGCTGGAGCAGGCGGTGAGGACGACGGCGAATGTCAACAGGACAAGGCGTAGCTGGTTGGCGCGGATCATGGGTTTCTCATCATGGCTAACGCAGGGAACCCGGTAGCTGACGCTGGCAATCCATTTCCTTGGCGCATTGTTGCTCGGGCTCGATCTAAGGAAGGTTGGCTCTTCCAGCATCGGTTAGCGACAAGATCTGTGGTTTGCCCCGTTTGGCGAGAAGTTCTGTCGCTTCAAGATGCAGCTTGACCGAGGTCGTGTACCAACCGACCGAGCTGTTCTCCCAGAGTTCTGCCGGAGTGCGGCGTTCGACCTCGGCGATCAGCAGTTTGTTCGGTAGTTCCCCGGCATCGTCGATGGCCGCAAGGATCGCATCTCGGACGGGTTCATAGATGGCGACCGCGATCGTCATGTCGTCTCGACCCGTGTTCGGGTTTTTCATCATGATCCTGTCGTCCCCCATCACGGCCCCTTTCAAAATCTGTGGTCTATCAGCGGACTATGCGCATGCTGACGGACCACAGAATATGTCGGAGGGTTGGGCGGGACGCTGTACAAGCGGTTGCAGTACGGTGAGCGTCTATGGGTGAAGCGATCGATCCGCAGTTTTTCCGCCAGGTCATGAGCCAAGTTCCGACCACAGTTACCGTCGTTACCGCCATGGTCGACGACGCTCCGATAGCGATGGTGATCGGCAGCTTCGTTTCCGTGTCGCTCGATCCGCCGCTTGCGGGATTCTTCTGCACGACCGGGTCCTACAGCTGGGAGCAGTTGAAGAAGGCCGACGTGCTGGGGGTGAACGTGTTGGGCGAGCACCAGGTCGATGTGAGCAACGCGTGTATGCGCGATCTCACGGAGCGCTTCGATGGTCTCGACTGGGACATTACCGATGGGGCACCACGTATTGCCGACACCTGCGCGTGGATGACCCTCACCGAGCATCAGATTTTGCCAGCCGGCGATCATGAGTTCGGTCTCTACAACGTCACCTCCATGGATATCCCAGAGGAACCGAACCCACCGGTCATCTTCTATGGCGGCGGTTACCGCGACCTTTCGCCCATCGAGGACTAAGGCTCATGTTCGATGAGCTCGAGGCAGACCCCTCGCCGATCTGCCCGCATTGCGGAGTGAGCGCCTTGCCCGCCGAGTCGCCCGGCGAAGAACCAATGTGTGAGAACGCCGACTGCGCGGCGTTTGGAGAAGTGATTTGCGGCTAGCAACACACAGATCGAACGCTGACCTTTCATCGGGTACCCGTAGTCTGGATTCATGATGCGACAACTCGAGTGGAAATCGATGACGGCGCAGGACAAAGCGTGGGTCTACCAACGAGGTACCGCAGGCGAGTCCGCCGACGAACTACGCCCCGCTATCCGAGCGCTCGTCGAGGACGTTCGTACCCGCGGAGACGAAGCACTGCTCGAGGCGTTGGAAAGATTCGATGGGGTCAAAATCGAACCGTCTGGGCTACGAGCAAGCGAAGCAGAGTTCGATATCGCCATGCAACGCATCGACCCTGAGGTCAAGCGCGCAATCGATCAGATGATCGCCAACATCGAATCCTTCAACGAGGCGCTGCTCGAGCGTCGCCAAAGCTGGACTGCCGAGATCGCTCCCGGTCACACGGTCGGCGAGAAGGTTGGTCCGGTCGCCAACGCAGCGCTGTTCTGCCCGAGTGGTAAAGCCAGCTATCCCTCGGTCCTCGCGCAGGTCGCGACCCCAGCGGTTGTGGCAGGTGTGCAAAAGCTCACCGTTATCGTTCCGCCGGTCCCGGGTGGAAATGGCGCTATCGACGACGCGGTTCTAGTCGTTGCCCACGAGCTTGGTTTGCGCGACGTCTATCGCGTCAATGGACCCGCCGGTGTCGCCGCCGCAGCCTTTGGCACCGAGACGATTCCGGCCCACGGCATGGTCGTTGGACCCGGAAGCCCGCCGGTCGCTATCGCACAACTCGAAATTCGGGCCCACGGGGTCGACAGTGTCGTGCTCGGCCCGACGGAGTCACTCGTGGTGGCCGATCACTCGGCCGACCCGGTGCTGCTCGCCGCGGACCTGCTCAACGAAGCAGAACACGGAACGGACTCGACGGTAGTGCTGGTGTCGGATTCGGCTTCGGTCATCGAGGCGGCCACCGCCGAGGTGAGCCGACAGCTCCTTGACATGCCCGAGGATCGGCGTGAAGCTGCCGAGTCCGCGCTCGGTCTCAACGGCGGGGCGATCCTCGTAGAAGATCTCGATCAGGCGATCGCGGTAGCGAATTGGTTCGCCGCCGAACATTGCCAACTGGCTGTGGAGGATCCCTGGGCGGTCGCCGAACGCATCGAGCACGCCGGTGAACTGCTGCTCGGTCAACACACCCCTTTCTCCGTAGGCAATTTCACTCTCGGCGGACCCGCTGCTCTCCCCACAGGCGGGTGGGCAAACCGAGCTGGTGGCATCACGGTCGAGCAGTTCCTCAAGGCTGGCGCTATCGGCCACCTGACCCCCGATGCGCTCCGCGCCGTGGCCGACAGCACGATTGCGCTTAGCGACCACGAAGGGTTCAACGCCCACGGCAATTCCATTCGCATTCGCGGTTTCTGACAATTTCAACAGCGAGCCCTTCACATCTGAACTCCGCTTCCCTAAATACATTCAGTACGGACGCTGAGCTTCGAGGAACGCATCGATGTGGCGCCAGAGTCGATGGGATGGGTCGATGACGTTGAAGTGATCGATCCCTTCGTCGTTCACGAAAGTGACCTCATCGCCCAGTGCTCGAGCGGAGTCGACGTAGTTGACGGCCATCTCGTATGGGACGTGGGCGTCGTTGGGTCCATGGATGATCAGCTGAGGCAGGCCCAGCGGCAAAACATGGTAGGGGCTAGCAAGTTCGTAAAGATCAAGGTCTTCATCGGCGCTAAGGCCGAACAACTCCCGCGTGGCACCGTTGCTCAGCTGTTGACGGTCGGCCGCAACAAGGTCGGTCACCGCAGCGAGGCCAACGACGGCATCAATGGGGATCTCTTCGAATGAGCTTTCGAAGTTGCCAGCGACCCATAGCGCAAGGTGGCCGCCTGCCGAGTGCCCCAAGGCGACGAGCGGCGTATTGCCCGCGATGTCGCGAGCGATTATCGCAGCCTGCTGCACGTCGCTGGACATGTCGTGCCACACCGATTGTTCGCCCGGGACGATCCGGCGGTACTCCGCATTGACGACGGTCCACCCGAGCTTCACGCAGTGCTCGACAATGGGGTCGTGAAGATCTAGTCCGTACGTGTCGCGCCAGTACCCACCATGCAAGGACAAAACCACGCCGTGAGACACATCGCTAGGACGTGAGATATCCACGAACTGCGACTCGTCGTCTCCGTAGAAACGACGCTCGACGGGGTAGCTCAGATCGTCCACGAGATATCGAGGTAGTTCTCGCTGGCTTCCCAGAGGCGACTTCCCGCGTTCTGCGCGGTCGCTGCGGCCGGGATGTCCGCGTCGCTGATCTTGCCGCGGGCCCCTCCCAAGTCGACGGGTCCGTAGTAGCCGCCGGCACGAGCTTCGTTACCCGCAGCTGCCAAAGCGAGTGGTTGGGCCCCTCGTTCAGCTGGTTGGGCCATGAGTTTGTTGGTGACCTTGTAGACGCTCTTCCAGATACCGGTCGGGCCGGTGCTCTGCAGATTCGTCGCTGCATATCCGGGATGACAACTAATCGATGACACCGATGAACCGGCTGCCTCAAGTCGCCGATGGAGCTCCATGCCGTATGTCAGGTTGGCGAGCTTGGACTGTCCATAGACCAGCGTCGGGGAGTACCGCTCGCTGAACATCAGGTCGTCGAAATTGAACTTCGCCGGAGGCTTTGCAGCGATGCTGGCGACCGGCACGATGCGGCCGCTACGAGCTGCGACCAAATCAAAGAGCAGATGGTTCAACAGAAAATGTCCGAGATGGTTCGTGCCGAACTGCATCTCGAAACCGTCAGCGGTTTGTTGTTGCGGCGTCTGCATAATGCCAGCGTTGTTGACGATGGCATCGAGGCCATCGGTCATCTCGCGAACAAATTGTGATGCAGCCTGGATCGATGAGGTGTCGGCCAGATCAAGCTTGACGAACTCGACCGTGCCCGAACCGGGTTCGCCAGACACGTTGGTAACTGCGCCGCGTCCGCGGCCCTCGTTGCGAGCTGCCATGAGAACGTCCGCGTTCTTGTGGCGCAGCATCTTTGCGGTTTCAAGTCCCAGCCCGGCGTTGGCGCCGGTGATCAGGAAACGCTTGTCGGTCAAGTCGGGCAAACGGTCGGGAGTCCAATCGCTAAAGCCGCTATCGAATGCCGTGCCCATGCCTGCCCTTCGTCGTCAGTGCAACAGAGACTAGCGGCGGCTTTCAGATGACGATTGGTTACGCCGCAGCGTCGATCTCCAGTGTCTCGAATCCGGTGATCTTGGCGATTGCTGTATCGAGGTCCTCCGGGCGAAGCGCGCGTGACACCAACCAACCTTGCAGATGAGAGATCTCGGACTTCACGAGAGCTTGACGCTGCTCTTCATGTTCGATTCCCTCGCACACGACAGGTGCATTTCGAGACTGAGCGATGGCGTTGATTGCCCGGAGGATGTCCACGGCCTCTTGCTTCTCCGAGCCGAATTCTTCGAGGCTGCGAACAAGGGCGCTATCGATCTTCAAGATGTCGAAGGGTATGTGGATGAGTTGTGCAAGGTTTGCATAGCCCGAACCGAAATCGTCGATGGCAACCCGATATCCCAGCGTTCGAATCTCGTGAAGGCGACGTGAGACCTGCGGCCCAGAAAGCGAAGATTCGGTCACTTCGATGATGATCTTCCACGGATCGATTCCGCGCTCGCTGATCGCAGAACTAAGCACTTCGATGAAGTCGTCGTCCTTGAGCTGATGGATCGACACGTTGCACGAGATTGGGATCCCAGCCATCAGCGGGTTGTTCTGCCACTTCAAGATTTGAGAACAGGCTTGTTTGAAGACCCACGTTCCGAGCGGTTTGATCTCTCCGGTTTGTTCCGCGGCTGGGATGAAGTCTCCGGGCGAGACGGATCCAAGCACAGGACTGTCCCACCTCAATAGAGCTTCAACGAAGAGCACCTCATGAAGGTTGGTCGCGACGACTGGTTGAAACTCGAGGCGGAACTCTGAGTCGTGGTCGGCGGCCTGCAACCTACCCACGAGCTCACTGCGGGTTTTGGCGTCCTGGCGGACTTCTTCTTCGAACAGTGCAATGCGTGATCCGCCCTCTCGCTTGGCGGTGTACATGGCAAAATCGGCGCGCGGGTGTAGATCGTCGAGGTCGGCTTCGTCGCGTGTGAACGAAACCCCAACGCTGATCCGCAGAGACTTATCAACGTCGCCGACGATGCTTTGCCGTTCGAGAGCTTGTTGGTAGCGGCGTGCTGTATCGAGTGCGTCATCGGCCGTATCTACGCTGTTGAGCACCACGGCAAATTCGTCGCCGCCGACTCGGATCACGAGCTCATCGTCACGTTGTTCAGCCGTCAACCGCTTGGAGACAGAGCGCAGCAGCTCATCGCCAGCGGCGTGGCCGAGGTTGTCGTTCACGGACTTGAAACCGTCGAGGTCCATGAACAAGACCGCGACGCCCCTTCCCGTTTCTTCCATCGACTCCCGAGCTTCATCGAGGCTGACCGAAATCTGACGCCGGTTTGGGAGACCTGTAAGGAAGTCCGTAAAGGCATGCTTGCGAAGGATGCCGTTGAGCTTTCGTTCCCGACGCTGCCCGGTGACGACAAGAGCCGCAATCGCCAAACCGGTGAGGGCGGCAACGATGAGGAATCGAAACGCCGAGGACGCAGCTCCTTCGGCGCGCTCATCAGCGCTTATTGCGTCGTCGTTGAGAATCGTGAGCAGATCATCAATAGCGCGACGTGGGGTGAGGCCACCTTGGCGGGCGGTCTCGGTGAGGCGCATCGTGATCTGTTGCGCTCGTTGTCGCTCGGGTGCGTTCAGCCCGGTGCCATCAAAGGCTGCTGGGTCTTCGAGAACGCGTACTGCGGCAGTGCGTTCCAACTGGATGTTCGCTGGTGGGGAATCGATCAGCTCGATCGTCGCCAACGTATGGGCGGCGAGTTCGAGTTCGGCTGCTGCGGCGTTGAGTTCTCGTTGCTCGAGGGCGCGCTGGCTTTCGAGGATCGCGCCGGCGACTGCGGCTAAGAAGAGCACGACAAGAACAGCGCTCGCCACCCGCCTCTTCCGCAATCTCCGCATGCACTCTGCCCATTCACGTCGCTTCTCTATCTTTTTCGGCATCGGGTCGCATTTTCTGTAGGTCGATCGACCCCCCGAAGTTGAGGGATTGTTTTGTGCGCCGTCTGAGGGGTGAATGGTCATAGGCGATAGACAAGAGGCGTGTCGCAAGCGCCAGCGAGCCCCGAGGACGTCATCGTCGTGGGCAACTTCTCCGATGACCCGTTTGCTATCGACGTAGCGTTTGCGATGGGGCAGTACGAAGACATCGCCGACCGCATCAGTATCAAGACCTTCGCGAACACCGAATTTTGCCCGCGGTTTATTAGCGACGAAACAGACCTTTCGGCGATTGGGTCACAGCTCCTCGGCAAGACCGTGGTCATCGTCAGTACCACGAATCGGGTGACGAGCCGGAACAATCTCGCGATGCGAAACATGTTGATCGCTCGGGCCGCCAAGGACAACGGGGCAGCCGCTGTTGTCCTGGTCGAGCCTGACTTGTTCTACAGCGCGCAAGACCGCGGCCCGCGCCCTGGTCAGGGTGAGACGCACTTCCCTCGCGACGACGAGGATATGAAGAAGTTCGACGGCCAGCCATTCTCGGCGCGTCTCTATGCAGAGATGCTGAAACTCGCTGGCGTTGATCGCGTCGTAACGGTGCACAACCATTCGGTGTCCGTGCAGGCCGAGTTCACCAAGATCTTCGACGGTGACTTCCACAACCTGATTCCCTACGACATCTACTGCGATTACCTGCGCCAGTCCGACATCATCAATGTTGGGTCGACCGGTGAAGGTCTGGCATTGTGCGCCCCCGACAAGGGCGCCCGGGATTTTGTGATGGAGATGTACCATCGCCTGGATTTGCCCGACGCCAAGTTCATCCTCCTCGACAAGCAGCGCTCGGGTGAACGTGATGTTGAGATCGCCCTGCACCCCGACTCCGACATGACGTTCGAGGAGATCCAGGGCTACGACATTGTTCTGTTCGACGACATGGTTCGAACGGGCTCGACGGTCGTGAGCTCGTGTGAGTTCATCCAAAAGGTCGAGCCGAAGCGAGTGGTGTTCGCCGTGACGCACTTCTACGCGAGTGACGAGGGACGCGAGAAGCTAGCGAACCCGGCGATCGATGAGATCCTTACCCTCAACACCCTTCCGCCAATCCTCAATCGCGACGTGCAAGGGCGATTGCGCAAAAAGCTCGTCGTCTTGAAGATTGAGATTTGGCTCGCCAGGCGACTAGCAGAAATTCTTGGGCTGCCCGACCCGCAAGAGGAGAGCACCTACCGCATCGACATGTCGTCGAAGAACCCGCGCTTCAAGCGAAAGATCTACGCAAACGATGAGCTCGCCGGTTTGCGACAGACGCAGCTCCCCATCGTCTAGTTGCCGATATTGGCTACTTCGGTGGCCGTAAGACGAGCACGGGTGTCGATGCCTTGTATTGCTCGTAGTCGGCCTGCCCACCCCACTTCTTGTCCGCTCGTCGTTCGAGCATTGGGACGCCACTGATGCGCGTAAGCAGTGCGAGTACAAACAGCGGAGAGATCAGGGTCAGGTACTGCCATCCGGTGAGCGCGGGAAGGACCATGATTGCCATCCCCGTCCAGAGCGTGATCTCTCCGAAGTAGTTGGGGTGTCTCGACCACGCCCACAGCCCGACATCGATGAAGGTGCCATCGTTCGTCGAGTCGCGTTTGAACGCCGTCTTTTGTAGATCCGCGACCACTTCGATGGCAAAGCCACCGATCCAGATCACCAGGCCGATCACGCCGAGTACACCAAAGCTGGTTTTGGACCCAGAGGTGATCGCCGCGTAGGCGGCTCCGGCCGTGAGGGTCACCCACAACCCCTGAATGATCCAGGCGAACAAGAACCGGGGGAAGCTCTTCTTGATCTGATCGAAGCGACCATCTTTGCCCGCCGCCCGGATGCGTCGAAATAGGAAGGATCCGAGCCGGCCCGCCCACACCAAAATGAGCACGCCCGCCAGCACGGATCGAGTGTCGAGATCATCGGCGGTCGCGAGGGCCAACACGGTCACGCTGATGTAGGTGAGCGAACCGGTGAGGTCGTAGAAGTGCTCGGTGCCGGCAAGAAACGATGGGACGAACACGATGATGTTCACGGCAAACGCGATGATGACCAGGACCGCGAAGATCGGGAAGTCCCCGAGCGAGTTCCCGCCATCGCTACCCGCCCAGGCAGCAATCGCGCCGAGCGCAAGGGCGATGACGGTGCCGACCAGAGCGGTACGTTCGGCCTTTGACATGTTCGCGAATGTAGGCCTACCGAAGCGTTGATGTGTGTCTCAGGAAGATCGGTTTCTTACGCGAGGACGGTCTTCAGTGCCCGTGTAGCTGCACCCTTACCGGCCATTCCGTGCACCCCCGCTCCTGGAGTCGTGCTCGCGCTTCCAATGAAGATGCGCTCGTCGGGGGTGTCGAAGGGCCGCGGGTGGGGCCGTGGCCGGAAGAAGAGCTGGCTGCCGGCGTAGCTACCTCCGCCGATATCGCCGCCGATGAGGTTCGCGTTTTGTGCGTGAAGACCCTGGGGTGAGGTTGCGTGGCGCCCACGAACAATGTCGGTAAAGCCCGGCGCAAAGCGTTCGATTTGCGCTTCGATCGCAGCCGTGCGGTCGACGGTGCAACCGTTGGGAACATGACAGTAGGCCCACGCGGTGTGGGTTCCTTCGGGCGCTCGAGTGGTGTCGAAGTTGGTGTGCTGGGCGAGTAGTACGAAGGGCGTGTCGGTGAGTTTGCCGTTCGCCACGGTTGTCTCCGCTCGATTGATCTCGTCGAGCGTTCCGCCGATGTGCACGGTTCCTGCTTCGGCGACCTCGGGGTTGGTCCACGGGATTGGTTCGTCGAGCACGTAGTCGACTTTCCACGCCCCTGCGCCGTATTTCCAATCCTGAAGCTGCTTTCTAAACGACGGCGCAAACCTCTTGCCTGCGATCTCGTCGACCTGGCGAGGCGACAGCGACAGGATCGTGGTATCTGCGGGAGGTATGTCGTCCAAGGACTCGACCCGATGGCCGGTACGAATCTCGCCGCCGAGTTCGACCAGAAGCGCTGCCATCGCGTCGGAGATCCGGCCAGCGCCACCTTCGGGGAACCCCCAGCCGACCGAATGCGCGAGCGTCGCGAACATGATGCCGAACGACGATGTGAACGGCGCGGTCAGGGGAAGGATTGCGTGTGCGGCATGACCAGCCCAAAGCGCTTGTGCTTCATCGGTCTCCCATACTCGGCGAGCCAATGTGCGAGCTGGAATAGCTGCGGTGGCGCCGAATCGGGCCGAGAAAAACGGCTTCTTGGGAACCCGGGCCAGGGGGTTGAGCGCGAGGTCGAGGAGCGCTTCGGTGTTGTCGACCCATGGTTGGTAGAAGCGTCGATAGGCCGCACCATCGGTACCCAAACCTGTAGCGGTTCGATCGAGGTCGTTCCACGCAATCGCGGCGCGGCCACCGTCGAGGGGGTTCGCTGCAGCTGCGGGCGGGATGATCCAGCGAAGCCCGTGTCGCTTAAGGTCCTCAGCGATTTCGGTGAAGAACGGCGAAGCCATCACCATTGGGTGAATGGCCGACGCAAGGTCATGGGTAACGCCGGGTTCGATGAGCTCGCTTGAGCGGGTTGCTCCGCCAACCGAATCGTTCGCTTCGAGCACGACTACGGACTTGCCAGCTCGTGCAAGCGTGATCGCTGCAGCAAGACCGTTTGGGCCAGAGCCAACAACTGCGGCGTCGAAGGGTGTGCCCATGCTCCCAGCGTAGACGTCGTTCACTTCGCGCAGGCATGCTGGTCATGTGGCCATCGTTGTGAACTCGTATCAGGATCCAGATCAATGGATGAAGCTCTTCGCGGATCTACTCCCTGAGGAGACGCTGTGGGAATGGCCACATTGCCCCGACCCAGCCGAGGTCGAGATGGTGATCGCGTGGCGAATGCGTCGCAGCGACCTCGGTACCTTCACGAACCTCACACATATTTTCTCGATGGGCGCCGGTACCGAGCAGTGGCAAAAGGATGGCTCGCCAGACGCCGTGATCGTCCGGCTGTCCGATCCGAACATGAGTGACGAGATGGCCGCCTACGCCCTCCATTGGGTGACGCACTTCCAGCGGGCTTTCGATGCCCGCTTCACCGCAGATCAGCTCGACGCGTGGGGCACCCGCGATTCGCTCACCCCGCCCGAGTATCCAGTGGGGATTCTTGGCTTCGGTTCGATCGGCCGTCGTATCGGCGAGGCATTCCAGTCGTTTGGCTACCCGGTGAATGCGTGGACTCGAAGCGGAACCGACGTCGATGGGGTGACCTCTTATGCCGGTGTGGATGAGTTGGAAGCCTTTCTTGGCGCGAGCCGAGCGGTCGTGAATGTTCTTCCCGATACGGAGGCGACACGCGGGTTGATCGACGCGCAGCGTCTCGAACAATTCGGTGGCGCCGTGTTCGTGAACATCGGCCGTGGAACAGTCGTGGCATCGGAGAACGATCTGGTCGCCGCGGT
Organism: uncultured Acidimicrobiales bacterium; assembly: GCA_964441145.1. GTDB lineage: Bacteria > Actinomycetota > Acidimicrobiia > Acidimicrobiales > SHLQ01 > SHLQ01. Next base: position 560 of record CAYTUB010000078.1, on the reverse strand, counting down.
CGACTCGGGCAACGTTGGCGCCGCAGTACTCGATGTGACCAGCCCCGAACCCCCCGACGGTGCGTCGGCATTGTTCCAGCACGAACGCATTGTCGTGACTCCCCACATCGCGGGTACCACCCAGCTTCGTAGCGCGGCGGCGCTCATCGCCGCCAATGTCCGGCGCATCCGTGATGGGTTAGACCCGTTCCCCGTCGTTGATCCCACCGCCGGCTACTGACCACACCCCTCAGTCCGGAGATCTAGGAACACTGGACATGAATAATTCATGCTGGGTGTTCCTAGATTCCCAAGTCGGCTATTTTGCTCGCATTCGCGTCCGACTGTTCCCCGAGAGCCCAATCTGTGGCATCCTGCCGAACACATTCGTTGCAGCGTAGAACGAGAATTCATGGACACGCCGACTCCTGACTTTTATGAATACCCCTGGATCCCCGTCGAGTCCGCACGAACCGACGGGCGCTTCACCACGATTCGTTGGCCCGACGGTACCGAGCTCGAAGCGTTCGACTGGTGGCTGCGCGAGAACGCTGTGGACGCCGGTGGTGTCGACCTCGCGA
>CAYTUB010000077.1:0-13400 GCA_964441145.1 uncultured Acidimicrobiales bacterium | reverse complement strand
TCTTTCTCGATGAGATCGAAGATTTCGGTATCACGGTCGCCAGGCCACGGCATGGTTCGGCCTCCCGGGGGTGGTGTAGAGGTGTAGGTCAAAAACACTACAGGCCACCTGACCACCGACCGCCCGGAGAGGCGTCACACAGTTTTTCTTTTCTACTAGCTAGCTGGTAGCTCACTCGTCTCGGAGCGACGCCCAGCTGCGACAACTACCAACCCCAGTCCGAGTGCGACCAGGAGAACACCGCCGATAGCCCGGATACGAGACTCCGAACCGGTAAATGCCAACGCTGCGTCAGCCTGGCCAGTGGTGTTCGTGGTGTTTGCCGTGGTGCCGGCATCAGGGGTGACCGTCGTGTTCGCTGCCGCGAGCACTTGGATCTGCCCGATGCTCTCGGCGGCTTCCCCCCCGACTGTTCCACTGAGCAAAATGTCATACACCCCAGCAGCCGTGCCCTCGGGCAGGCGGAGTTCTACATCCACCGTTCCCTGCGCATCGGCTCGAACGGCGATTGCACCGAGTACTTCAACGCCGTTGATAACGTTGCCGTTGTTGTCGACGATACGGATAAGAACCTCCGTGTCGGGGTCAAACCCGGTTTGAACAATCCGAACGGTAGAGCCGGGCACGGCTCCACCATCATCTGATTCAATCACGAGACCATCTGACCCGCCGTAGCTATCTTGGGCCGATACTGGGACAGCTACCCACAGTGCACTAAGCATTAGAAGAGCCCACGCCATCTTTTTCATCTTCATTACCTCTATGTATTCAGTTGGATTTGTTACTTGTCGACTGCTTTATCTTTAGAATTAGCCCTACGCGACCGATAGAACCTGGTTAGGGCTATTTGACCTACTCGATGGCATAACCGGTCACGCTCGCGTGACCATCTTGAGAGCTTTTCGCGCTGCGTGTATCCGGCTATATGAGGCCACGACATCGTCCTCTGCGTCATAGTCGTGCTCCTCCAAGAGACTGACCTCGGCAACCTCGGGCTCGGGGATGGGACGCGATACGAACCCCTCCGCCGGCTCGATTGAGGCAGGGACGGCGGTTGTCGGCAATGCAATCTCGGTCGGAGGGACCACCCGTGGAGCCGGTGTGAGCGCGCGGGACGGAGCCGCGTTACTCCTGTAATACGAGCTGGTGTAACCGATCGCCCCGTCGCTACCGGTAATAACGAATCCGATGACATCGGTATCACCGGAACGCTCGAGTAAGGAAAGTGCCTGTTGGAGTTGTGTGCGCTTGACCTTGCCGGCGAACACGTTGAGCACGACTGCGTCGGCTCGTCCCGCGATCTCGATTGCGTCAACAACCGGCAGCACTGGAGGACAATCGATCAGTACTCGGTCGTAGCGTTCGCGAAGTGCGTGCACTGTGCTCGACAGACGTCCGCTGGCCAGAAGATCAGCAGGATTTGTATCCATCGGGACGTGACCGGCAGGCAGAATGCTCAGCCCCGGGAAGCCCTCTGGTTCAACAACCGTGTCGTCCAAGGTTGCGGCGCCCATCAGAATCTCACCAAGCCCGGGTCGATAGTCGACTTCGAAACGCCCAGCAAGTGTCGGGCGACGAAGATCACCACCGACAACGATGGTTCGAAAGCCCTGCTTCGCCAAGACCTGCCCGAGTCGGGCCACAGTAGTCGACTTGGCCTCGCTCTCCCCGGCGCTCGTAAACGCAAAGACCCGCGCATCATCAAAGGCCGCGAGGTTCACGCTCGATGCGAGCCGCTGGAAGCCTTCGGCCAACGGACCATGCTGCAACGTGAGAGGGTCACCTTTGTCCCTGCGCGACGACGGAATTGAAGCCAGGTTCACCAAGTGGGTCGCGCGAACAACGTCGTCGATATCTCGGAGACGTGTATCGAGCGCCTCAACGGTCAATACCAAGGCTCCACCGACCATCGTCGCACCGGCGAGCGCGAGCACAAGATTCGCGAGCAGCGAGGGTGCGACGGGTGTGTCGGGAACGACAGGAATTCGGTTCACGCGTGCGCTCAGTTGCTCATCGCGGAGGAAATCTTCAAGTAGGCGGAGATTGGCAAGCTCGGTCCCGACAGCCTCGATCTGGAAATCGATCGGCGACAACGAGGCTTCGAGCGACTGCGAGATCGCAAGACGCTGCGACGTCAGTTGCGCGATCTCACCTGGCTCATCTGTCAACGCGATGGCCCGATCGATGGCCTCGAGCGAGACCAGGGCCTCGGCTCGCTCCTCGGATAGTTCATCCAATGAATCCTGCAACGTGCTGATGGTCTGCTCGTTGTCAGCGATATCGCGCTCGTTGCGAAGCGAGATGTAGGTGTCGGCCCACGCTTGGGCGACGGTTGCCACTTCGGTGGCGTCCGGTCCGGTCGCTATGAACTGGATAAAGCTCGGCTCGATACGCCCGTCGACGTTGCCGATGTCGACCATGACGGCGAGGTTCGAACCCGCTGCGGCTTGAGCGCCTCGCACGAACTCCGTTGAGGCCAGGAATCCCGCCTCAGCCGAGGGCGATCGATAGAGCTCGGTCGCGTCCGACAAGGGGAAGAGGTTCGCGGATTCTTGGGTCCGGATAACCACTTCCGCGTCGGCTTGGTACGTGGGCGCGGTCCTAGCGGTGATGAGCCATGCACCAGCGGCAGCTACCAGCAATGGCAACGCGAGGAGCCACCAACGGCGTCGTAAGACACGACCAAGATCAGAAATATTGATGGTATTTCGGTCGTGCGGATTGTCGTGTAGATGAATCACTATCTGTCTTCCATGTGGGTAACGGTCGGGCGGTACGAAGGTGAGGCGGGAACGAGGAGGTCGCGCACGCAGGCGTGTTCCTCTGCTGACTCGATTGGCTCAAGGCCGTCCAGCGAGTCGATCGAGATAACGCGATCAAGTTCGCGCTGCTCTTCTTGATAGTGGCGCTCGTTCACGATCGCGAGCACTGTCCGGAAGAGGATGATCAGATCGCCAAGCAGGCTCCACTGATCGATATAGAGGTTGTCGTACTTGGTACGTTCCGCGATCGAGGTGTCGCCTCGAAGTCCGGCGATCTGGCTCAGCCCGGTCAAACCGGAACGCATTCGTAGACGGTCGGAATACCGCGGGATCTCTGCGCGGAACTTCTCATCGAACACCGGACGCTCCGGTCGAGGGCCGACCAGGCTCATGTCCCCTCTCAGCACGGTCCAAAGTTGGGGCAGCTCATCGAGGGCACTTCGCCGGATGAACTTGCCGACGGGGGTGATGCGGGCTTCGGCTGTCCAGTCCGTATCACCGGTTTCGCCTCCGGTCATCGAACGCAGCTTGGGCACTTGGAACGGCTTTCCGCCTAGGCCGATCCGTTCCTGCCAATACAGGACAGATCCTGGTGAAGTGGCCTTGATCGCGACGGCACACACCGCCAGGATCGGTGCCGCTATCACGAGCGCTGAACCGGAAACAACAATGTCGAATGTGCGCTTGCCGATTGCAGACAAGAGTGGATGTGGCGCCCGGTTCACTCGCAGAAGCGGAAATCCGCGAAGCCTGTCCGGTGTGAAAAGCGGGTTGCCGACACCCATTTCGAACAATCGCGGAAGTACGTACACCCGACAACCGGTGCCGGCCGCGTACCTCGCAGCGGCGGTCACGTCGAGACTCTGGGTATCGCCCATGATCAATCGATCTGGCCGGTGGGCAACGATCGAGTCTGCGATCACACGATTTGCCGATCGAGAGTCGCGAAGGTCGACGACATCGACGACATCTATCCCGAGGTTTGGTCGGTGGCGAAGTTCCAACGCGATCTCAGGGGCGATAAACCCGGACCCGACAAGTACCGCCGTTGTTCGAAACTCTCCTCGTACCCAAAGCGAGCGGGTGGCGATGCCTCCCAGCCAACGTCCGGACGCGAGCGCAACAAAGACGATGAGCCCAACGATCACGAGGTCTTGAATCGAAATTCCAGATCCTGGGCCGAACAACCAGAACAGTGCGCCTGCAGCGACTACGCCGCCCAACGCAGCAACGAACGCTCTCGGAACCACAAAGAGGTCGTCTTTGGTGATGTGCAGATGAAAGAGTCCGCTCACCACGGCGAGTGCCCACGTGATAAACCCCGCCACGACTGGCAACATCGACTCAAGAAGCCGAGCACCAACGAACGTGACTACAAAACCGATAACGATCGCTGCGACACCACCGACCAAAATCGATGTCGCCTGCAATGCATGTGGTCGGCTTCGCTTGTCACCAAGCTCAACCGATGCCACTCCCCGCGCTTCCATATGTGTGAATCTCCCTGTCAAATTAGATAGGGGTCCTCTGTCGGCAGGGCGTGATGCAGTGTGAGCTTCTAGACGAAGTTTTTCTTGGCGTCAGATACTTCCTCTTTCGTCGTACAACATCAGATGTTGCCCGGAGAAGTATCGATAACTAATCGATCAAGAAAGTTGATCCGAACGACTCACAGCTCGCTTCGGACTGCCGACTGAACCTCAGGATCGGACCCCAACGGGTCATGAAAGGCAGGGCGATCATGAAGACGTTATTTTTGTACTCACCGGTAGATTCGGCTGTACACCGAATGCACCTTGATGCGTTGCAGACATATGCACGCGAGAGGGATGTGCCGTGCACTATCGGCGTAAGTCGACCGGGCGTCGGCGAACTCCTTAACCGAAGGGGTCGAACGCTCGTGTGGTCGACGGGGCTGTGGAATCTGATCCACACTCCGTTCGCGCGTCTGCGAGGCGAAGAGGTCATCTATTACCTGCACGAACCGAGCACATTGCGGACGAAGATCGATCGCGGGAACGGTTGGCTCAAAAGCTTGGCATGGCAGGCCATGCAGCACTTCGATACCAAGATGGCAACGACCGTGCTCGTAAGCCGACAAGAGCTCGCCCACCGGGCAGCCGAGGTGTACGGGATCAAGGCAGCCAAGGTAGACCTGGCTCCGCTGATCCTCCCACCGCCGCTAGGGCAGGGCAAAGACGCTCAACAACGACGGCGAATCACCTATCTCGGACGCGTCGACGAGCGCCGCTATCTCCACGAATTTCTCGCGCAGGCGCCGGCGTTTTCAGCGCGTGGATTCATTCCGACCGTACTGACATCGAACGTCGACGCGATCGCAGCCTTTGACATCGATGAGTCCGTCGATGTCATTGCGGTTCCCAATTTTTCCGAAGACCAAAAAGCCGAGGTACTGAATGAGACCATTCTCGTCTGGAACCCGAAGAGCTATTCCATAGCGCAATCGGGAGTGACCGTCGACGCGCTGCGATACGGCTGTCAGATCGTGCTCACCCAAGGCGACCCGGAATGTCTGTCTCTCGCAGAAGCGGGAATTGCGGTACAACTCGACGAGACGCTCACGCTCGACCTCGACGCAGTAGCGAACAGTTCGGAACTGACCGAGGCCGCACAGAACCTCTTCGAACAACGCTACGGATCCAAGGCCTTCGACGACCACTACCTACCCCTAGTACAAGCCTGATGAGACTCACCTCAACGGCGAGCTCCCGTCGAGCGGTGCCATTCGATCGCCCTCTGCTGCTCTGCGGACTTCTCAGTTCGGTCGTGGTAATCGAACCGGCACCGGTTGACCTTCTGCTCGTTGGACTCTCAACCATCTGGCTGGTGGGGCAACGGCTTCGAATCCCCGCGCTCGGTGCTGGGCTTGGCCTCGCCTACGTCGCGATGAGCGTGATCTCGCAACTCATCGGCCAAGCAAATGGCTATGCCCTCGACGCGCGAATTGTTCGTGACATCCTCATTGAGGGATACCTCGTGCTGGCGTGCGTGGCACTGTTCGCGAAATTCTCTACAGATCGAAACGCCATTCGTTCGTTCTTCACCGGTGTAGTCCTCGGCGCGGTCATCGTCTCCAGTACCTTCCTCGTCCTACGAGTCGTTGGACGCGTTCCTGACATCTTCTTTCGAGATGAGTTCAGAAGCCGCGTCCGAGGCCTCTTTAAGGACCCGAACGTTCTCGGGCCATTCCTCGTCATGCCGATCCTTCTGCTCCTGGTGCGAAACGAGATCGTAAAAATTCCTTTCGCCAAGGTCGCGGCGATTCCGTGCACCGTTCTACTGATGCTCACGTTCTCGCGCGGCGCGTACGTCGCGTTTGCCGTTGCACTGTTTGTGCTTGGTGCTGCCATGTTCGTGAGGGAACGAATCACCTATTCACAAGCCGCGATCGCAGTTGTCGGCATGACCGGTGTCCTCGGCGTGGCGGCTCTTCTTTGGGGTTCGGCGTCGGGACCGGTCACATCTGATCTCATCGAGGCCTCCGGTCTCGTAAACACGGACCGTCTCGGATTGCAGGCCTACGACACCGAGCGATTCGCGACCAACTTCAATGCGTGGGCATACGTCGTTGACAATCCGTTTGGCAACGGGATCCAAGCCTTCGCCCGACAAGCCGGTCTCAACCCCCACAACCTCTTCCTCGGCAAGGCGGTAGACGCGGGGCTCGCCGCTGCGATCCTCGTCGTTGCCGTGCCCACCGTGGCAATGGGTCGTGCGCTCTTCGCCAGAACCGACATGCCTCGGTTCGCCGCAATTACTAGTGCCGCTCTCGCTGGAACCATGGCGGTCTCGACGGTGATCCACTCCCATCACTGGCGTCACCTGTTCTTCATTACAGCGGTCGCCTTTGCGATCTCTGCCCGAGCACGCATGAAGGGGTCAGACCTGGACCTACGAGACCCCACCGAGTTCACCGGGGATGCCACGAACACATCGGTCGGCGCATCACTGACGCATCAGCAACCACTACTCACCTACCGACCCAACACCAACACCAGCCGCGGGGGCTGAGCAACATGAGAATTCTCCACTTCTACGAACCACCGAGTCACGGCGTACCCAACTACGTCAACTTCCTCTCGGCCAACCAGCGTCGGCAAGGACACGACAGTCGTGTCATCGGGCCGTCGCAGCCAAACTCCGATCCGAGGTGGGCTACGGATCTTTCAATATCGAGACGGTCGCCAAAATCCTTGCTCCGGGCCGGACATGCGGTAAACGATCTCGCAAGTCGGTTCGAAGCAGACGTAGTGCATGTGCACTCCTTCTTCTCTGGCGTCTCGATGCGACTCGCCCCTGCATCGACGCCAGTTGTGTACACGCCTCACGCCTGGGGCTTCGAGCGCAGAGCGGTCTCCGCTCCCCTCGAGCGAGCCATGGTGAACGGATTTGCACAGGTCGCGTGCGTCTCAGACGCTGCGTCAGCGAGTGGTGCTGAGCGGCTCAAGCTTCAGGTACCGGTCGACACGATTGGATCTGCCATCGACCTCGACCGCTTTAGCCCAACGGGTCCGATACCTGAGGCTGCCAAGGCACTTCAGCCCTACGTCGTCTGCGTCGGCAGGATCTCCAAACAAAAGGGACAGCTGGACCTCGCCAAGGAATGGCAGTCGCAGATGGCGACGTCTTCTCACAACCTCGTCATCGTCGGCGATGGCCATCCCGAGCTCACCGCTTACCCGCACAGAGAAGGCAACGTCCACTTCGTTGGCGCGAGCACAGATGTCCAGGGCTGGATACGCGGGAGCGAGTTTGTCGTCCAACCTTCCCGATGGGAAGCGATGTCGCTCGTGACGATCGAAGCACTTGCTTGCGGTCGATCGGTGCTGGCAACCGATGTAGCGGGGATGACCGAAGCGATCTCGGACCTGCCACACGAACCGGCCGGAACCGTAGTGGAGAACATCGCCGAGCTTGTGAGTGCAGCAGCCGCCCGGTTCGACGACCAACTCCTCGTACAACGTGAACGCAACGCAGCCCGGGGCCGGGCCGAAGGCCTCTACTCGCCCGACGCCTTGGTTGAGCGTTCCTTGCAGATATATGCGCGAGCGGCTGGCATACCGATCGGCATCACAACATCGGCCACAACGACCCAAGCTACGGAGGCAGCCGCGTGAGTACTGCCGTTGCAAATACCGAGCCCCGAACAGCGGAGCCAGATGACCTCAGCGTCGACACGAATCGACGAGTGCTCTTCATCGCCGGGTGGGGCCGAAGCGGTTCGACACTTTTGGCCAACCTTCTCGGCGATACCTCCGATGCGGTGAACCTAGGTGAGCTTCGCTACTTGTGGACACGTGGCCTAGATGGCACCCAATGCGGTTGCGGGGTGCCCGTCATCGACTGCCGGTACTGGACCCAAGTGCTCGATCGATCCGGATGGTCTCTCACCGATCATGAGGAGATTCGCCAGTTCGACTCACGCGTCGGGGCGACCGCCATCTTTCGGCAGCTCGCGGCGATCCTGACCGGTCGAACCGATGAATATCGCGAGCGGTATGCAGCTGACGTAGACGAAGTTCGCAAAATCATTTCTTCGACCGCTCACCGCCCAGAGACCCTGATCATTGACTCGAGCAAATCGATTCCGTTCCTGATCAATATCCTCGGGGACGACTCATTCGACGTCGAAGTTCTCCATCTGACGCGCGACCCTCGCGCCGTTGCGTACTCGTGGAGTCGACTGACCGACACCCTCGACGCCGACGGCGTAATGTTCCCACGTTTCGGCCCGTTGCGTAGCTCGCTCTACTGGACGATCTTTAATCTTGTCCCGCTCTTTTTTCGCTCGGTACCGTACGACCGGCTGGCGTACGAAGACTTTGTCGAAGATCCCAAAGCCACGGTCGAATCTCTGTGCGAGAGATACCAGATCCGGTTTCCGGAGGCGCAATGGCTCGACGAGCGTACGGCGCAGGTCTCGGTCCAACACACCATCAGCGGAAATCCCTCACGGTTCAAGACCGGTCCAACGGTTGTGAAACCTGACAAGCGATGGACGACCAAGATGGCGGGGCGACACCGATTCCTTGTTGCGCTCTGCACAGCCCCAGCACGTTTTGTTCTGACCCGTACATCCGACCGACGAAAGGCGTTGTCACAGTGATCGACCACAAGACCAAGGTGTGCTTCATTCACATTCCCAAGAACGCTGGCCAGTCGGTCGAACGATGGTTCCTCGACCTTCATCAGCTCGATCACGACGATCGATCGGAGTTGCACCTCTTCAAGAATGATTTCGAAAGTGGGTTACCTCGAGCAGCGGACCACTACTCCTATCACCACTATCGAGACCACGTCTTTGGTGGGCGAGTCCCCGACGACTACCGCATGTTCGCGATCGTGCGAGATCCGATCGCGCGGCTCCGAAGCGAACTCAGCTACCGGTTCCACGGACGCATCCCGCCGCGGGCACTGTTGCGCCTACGGTCCATGCCGATGCGCCGGATGTTCGACGACTTCCGTTGCCACCTCCAAACCCAGTCTTCGTTCCTCGAAGGTGCTGAGCAAGGGAGGATCGACATATTGCGACTCGAGTCCCTAAACAACGACTTCCCCGCGCTCATGACCGCGTACGGTCTGCCAACCCATTGTCTCCCTCGCGTCAACTCCCATGCGGGTCGACGACGCCCCCTGCCGGCCGATGTTGTGCAATGGGGGGTCGATTCCTACGCCGAAGACTTTGAGAACTTCGGGTACGAGACACCCGACGTGCAGCTCATCGAGGCTGCCTAGACAATGACCATCTCGCCCACCAAGCAACGGCCGGCCCGTGCTTCCACCGCCTTTGTCGGCATTGCCGTCGCCATGGGTGCGGGAGCGGGTTCCCAGGGCCTTTTCGCGCTCCTCAGCGCCCGGTGGCTACCGGACACGCAGATCGGCGCGTTCTTCATCGGCCTGTCAATCGTCACGTTGGTGGGAACGTTCGGACGGTTGGGCACAGAACAACTATCTCTTCGCGACGCCAGCCCCGCATGGTCTGATAGCGATAACGAACGGTTCGCCTCAGTTGTTCGCACGATGTATCGCGCTGTTGTCGCTGGCTCGGTCATCGCGAGTCTCCTCACACTAGCTGGGCTTGGAGCGGTGGCGATCGCCTTCCGCCCTGCCGCACTTAGCTCCACCATCGAGATATGGCTTGCTGTACCGACCCTGGTCACGATGAATCTCGTGACAACGGGCGGTTCGCTTCTGCGGTCAGCGGATCGATTGCTGACGTCGGTCCTATACCGATATCTAGCGGTGTTCGCTCCTGCGCTAGCAATCGTCGCGGTGTCCGTCCGCTTCGATTCCGTCCCCACTTCACCCATGTTCGCGATGTTGGTGACGTCGACACTGGTTGCTGGCTTCACCTGGCGTCAGGTGTTCGCCCTCATCAATGCAAGTGCGCCCGATGACTCGGCCGACTTTGGCAACTATCGGCAAGCAGCGATGCGCCTCATGGTGTCGAACGGACTCAACGTGGCACTGTCGTGGAGCGACCGAATCATTCTTGGGGCAATCGCCGGTACTGCTGTCGTGGGTATCTACGGCGTGGCGTGGCAGCTCGTCTTGCCTTTCAGCCTTCTCCTCGTTCTGAGCAGCACGATTACCTCACCCACCTTCTCTAGGTTGCACGCGGCGGACAGGCTCGGACCACTCGAGACCACGGCGCGAACAGTTTCACTGTGGATGCTCGTTGCCGCGATCGCCACGGGCGTTGGCTTGGTTCTAGCCAGCGCACCGATATTGTCGCGCCTTGGCGATGGATTCGAGGCCGCACAACCCATCGTTGTCATTCTTGTTCTCGCACAAATCGTGAACCTGGGTGCTGGACCGATCGGCCAGCTGTACATCATGTCGAAACGCGATGACGTTCTGGTCGGTGTCGCGGCGGTGAGCGCAGCGGTCTCGGTCCTTTCCACTACGGCGTTGACTTTGGGCTTTGGGCCGAATGGAACGGCAGCTGGCGTGGCTATCGGCCTCGCGGCCAAGAACATCTCGCTGGTCGCGCTCGCACCGCGCCTTTTGGGCGTGGCCCCGGTTGTCTTCCTTCGGCGCCAACATGAACCTGTTGCCCAGAACGTCCTGTCCCTGCTCCTGGGTTGATGATGACGTCCGGTGCAAAGATGACGGCGCGACGACTCCGTCAATCGAGTTCCGATTCACTCTTGCTGACGGCGCCCGCAGTCATCATCGCATTGGTTGCAGGCACCGGCCCGGTCGGGATCGCCATCGCCGACATTGCATGGTCGGTCGCCGGTGCGACTGCTTTCGCTCAAGTTCTCGCCCGGACACGCGTGTGGGTTTGGCTCGCCGTCGCTGCAGTCGGAGCCCTCGCCGGGACTCCAATCGCGCTGGCGGCTGGCGGAGCGCTCGGCGTCCTTGCGATTGCTAGCTTCCGGTCTTGTGGACTTCGCAATCGAGGATGGAACGCGCCCGATCCGACAACGAGGACGCTGGCAATTGTTGCTTCGTTCTGCAGCACCCTGGTGGCGTTCTCCCTCCACGACTTCGCTAGGCCGGGGCTCTCAGCAGCGATCTCCGGGGTGCTTCTGATCGCAGGCCTATTGGACATCGCCATTGGCACTAGAGACTTCGTCGTACCGGGGCACACTCACCTGAAGTTCCGAGTTGTGGCAGCCACGTTGATCGCCACATCATGTGCTGGATTGATCACTTGGGCTGCACTGCAGTCGGTCGAACTTCGTGAACAGATTGCCCAAGTGCAAGCGCTTTCGAACACCACCAGTGCAGCCGGACGCGCCGGCGACATCGATGCGCTTGCGACCACTGCGCGCTCGGCTCGCCACGATTTAGAGACGGTCGATAGGAGTCTCGGTTCGCTGCCCCTCTCGCTGCTGCGATGGACCCCGCTCGCGGGCCCGAACATCGGGGCCATGCAGAGGACGAACTCGACCATGTTGGAGCTTCTTGCCGACGCGGAGCGCTTGGTCGAGTCAACATCTGCGAGTGAACTCTCCGACGGCCGCGGCGGAATCGCCACCGAGGAACTCATTCCGCTCGCAACGTCATTCGATGAGGTCATTGCTTCCATCGGGGATGCCAACGACACGGTCAGCCATGAACTTGGCTCGCCATGGTTGATACCGCCGCTCCGAGACTCCCTCGGCGAAGTCCAGGCCCGCTTTCAGGAGGTCTCGCCTCTCGAAGACGTGGACACTACCGACGCCTTAACCTCGCTTCTCGGAGTGGACTCACCAATGACCTACTTGGTATTGCTCGGAAACCCTGCTGAGGCTCGAGAGCTTGGTGGGTTCACCGCTGCGACTGCGGTGGTTTCGGTCAACAACGGGAGCGTGGAGAGCGTCGAAACGATCAGAAATGGACTCCTGAATCAAAACGCTGCGCCACCGGCGGTCTACATCTCTCCCCTCCCCGATCGCTATCTCGAACATCGGCCGCACGTATTCGCTCAGAACTACACGGGGGCACCGGACCTACCAACAGTTTCCTTAGCGATGCAGCAGATCTTTCCCGCGGTGGCTGGCCATGAGATCGACGGCGTGATCTACATGGATGCATTCGCGCTCGACGCCGTACTCAACCTCACTGGCGACGTATCGGTCGAGACACGAGACTTAACTTTCGGTCCAGGTGAGTTGGGTCGATTCTTGACCCGGTCGCAATACGCAATCGACTTCGAAAGCAGCGGTGAGAGAGAAACGCTGTTTGCTGAACTGGGCGAGGCGGTGTTCGGCGCTCTCGCTAGCAATGACCTCAACGTCGATGCACAGTCTCTGCGGCAGCTCACCCAGATGGTGAGGGAAGGCCGGATCGCTCTAGCGCCATTCGGCCAAGAGGAGCTTTCCTTCGTAGACGCATTTGGCCTCTCCGGCGCCATCACCCCCCTTCGCCCGGAATCGGACTTCGTGGCCGTGACGACCGTAAACGGTGGCCCTAACAAACTCGATAGCTACCTACACCGCGAGACCAGCTACGACGTGACGATCACTGGAGATGAACTCCGCGCGTCGACCACTATCATTTTGGACAACCGGGCTCCAGAGAGCTTGAGCAGCTACGCCGCTGGCAACGTGCGTGACCTTCCCGAGGGAACGAACCGGTTAACCCTTGTGGTGCACTCTCCTCATGAACTAATTGGTTGGGAAGGCGAAGAAACGGAACCGCTCTTCACCCGTAGTTTCCGAGAGTACGGGCGTTGGCGCCACGAGCGAATCGTGCAGATTCCACAAGGCGAGAGCCGAGAGATCACCATCCACCTCGCTGGCGACGCCCCCGATCGCCCCTACCTGCTCGACGTCGATGCACAACCTGTCGTGAATCCGGAACGGTTTGATGCAACAGTCAGAACTGCGGGCGTGGCACCCCAACGAATCGCGGCGTTCGAGCTACGTCGAGATACGACGCTGAACCCGGCACAATAAGGCTCAACGTTGTCCCCCGCCCGGCCGATTGAAAGTGCGAGGATGGTCGTAGGTGCGGCCACGGCAGGAACTCAGATAAGGACCATGATGTTCAGCAACGTATTTGACGGCAAGAAGGTGTTGGTTACTGGCCACACCGGCTTCAAAGGCACTTGGATGACTATCTGGCTTCAGCAGATGGGCGCCGAGGTTGTCGGTATCTCCGACAAGGTGCCCACCGACCCCGCCC
>CAYTUB010000076.1:0-13922 GCA_964441145.1 uncultured Acidimicrobiales bacterium | reverse complement strand
TCAAGATCATCGATCTCGACCTCCAGCGTCGCCGAATCAGCTTGTCGATCAAGCAAGCTGCCGAAGGTGGCGTAGTTGCAGCCGAGTACCAAGAGCACTTCGGCGAGCACGCATACGACGACCAGGGCAATTACATCGGCTCGGACTACTCCGAGGGTCAAGAGGCCTGGGAAGAGTACTTTGCCGAGCACGGAGGCGAAGCACCCGTCCCAACCCCGGGCGAAGAGGGTGAAGAGGGTGCCGACGCAAGCGCAGAGCCAGCCGAGGCAGTAGCTGAGACGGTTGTTGAGGCAGATGAGGCTCCAGCGGAGGCACCAGCTGACGAATAGATTCTTGGCGTAGCCCCTGGCTAGGCCTTTCGCACTACGGATTCGCCCCATCAGGTACTGCACCTGGTGGGGCGCCGTGGTTTTGCGACAAGTTTTTTTCACACAACCAAAGTTCTGCTCAACATGTGGGACTGAGAGCCGACAATTTCACTACGCACACGAGGGCCGTATGGCCAAACAAGTGAGGTAGTAGTCGTGGGATCTCGAAAGATCATGATGCTGGTTGGCTCGATTTTGATCGGAGCAATCGCAGGCTTCGCGCTCTTGAACTATGTGAACGGTGTTGAGGACAACATCGCGAGCGAGCTCGAGCGAGTGCCAGTTTGGGTAATTGCGGAGGACATCCCCTCTGGTACGACGGCAACGGACGTGGAGAACTTCGGCGGGCTTGAGCTCCGTGAAGTCGAGACGCAGTTCCGGCCAAACAGTGCGATCTCTGATCTTCAGCAGATCGCCGGCCGTGTTGCAGTGAACAATCTTGCTGCGAACCAAATCTTGGTCGCTGGCATGTTCGATGACCCTGAGGCCATCGAAACCACCTTTGCCGACCTCATCGAGCCGAATCAGATCGCCTTTACGATCGCGATCGACAGCCTTCGCGCCGTTGGCGGACAGGTTGAGCCTGGCGACTTCGTCGACATCATCGTCTCGAGCAGCTTCGACGCGGCACCGGTCGCCGCTACCGGCCTGGATGTCTTTGAGAACACTCAACAAGAGTCCGTCTATACCAACCCAGCTCGTTTCCTTTACCGAGGTGTCCGAATTGTCGGTATCAACTCCGACTTCGTTGGCCAAGCTACCGAAGAGGGCGCAGCTCCTGCCGCTGCCGCTGCCGGTGCCCTGCAAATCACCCTCGCACTACCCGCAGAATCGGCGCAGCGGATCCTCTCCGTTGACCCGGGCGAGCTGACCCTGGCACTACACCCAGAAGACTGGGACCCAAACGATCCCCAGACCGGTGCCATTGCAAACAACATCCCTGAGCTGATCCAGCTCGGTGGAGACCTTCCTGGCGAGAACAGTCAAGAACTCACGCCTTATGGGCCAGACGGCTTCATTGACGTACTCGCAGATGCCGCTGAAGCAGAAGCAGATGCGGTACCAGCGCCAGCTCCAGAACCCGCTGACGCAGCACCCGAGGCGGATGTCTCGAACGAGGAAGGCTAAGCCAACATGGCAGCATTCGATTTCAACGACGTCGAGGCAACGCCCGGCGCTTCCGCGGGGCTCGCAGTCGCCGTAGTGGAGCCGGTTCCGGGTATTCGCCTCGACCTCGAAGATCGTCTCGGACCGGGTGTTTCCGGTTTCGATTCGATCGAGAGTATTCTCCCTCGCCTCGCCGGTGGTCCCACCGTCGTCGTGCTTGGGCCATCGTGTTCTGACACCGAAGTCCTCGGTACTGTTGAGCGCACCCTTAGCCGCCGAAGCGACGTAGGCGTCGTACTCGTCGCTGACGAGTTGTCGACTACCGTCTTGCAGCTCGCTCTGCGTTCGGGTGTCAAGGACGTCCTCACCTTGCAGGGCGACACCTTGCAGATCGTGGAAGCCATCGAACGAGTTGGGTCGTCGCTGCAAGCTTCGACCGGTGCTGCTCCAACTACTGGTGGGCCTGCGCCCGTCGGTGGCGACGAGGGCACGCTTGGACGAGTAACCACTGTTTTCTCGACGAAGGGCGGATCCGGAAAATCGGTGATCGCTACCAACCTTGCGGTTGTCCTCGCGGAGCAATCAGAAGGTCCGGTTTGCTTAGTCGACGCTGATCTGCAGTTCGGCGACGTTGCCGTGATGATGAAGTTGGCTCCCAACCACACGGTTGTAGACGCTGTTTCAAACATCGAGCGACTCGACGGTCAGCTGCTCGATAGCTTGCTCGCCACCCACGAAGCCAGTGGACTTCGGGTGCTTCCTGCACCTCTGGAGCCCGCTTTCGCCGACCAGATCGGTGCTGGCGACATGGTCAAGATCATCGAGATCCTGCGCAACTTCTGCTCGCACGTGATCATCGATACGCCGGCGTATTTCAACGACGTTGTCCTCGGCCTTGTCGAGATATCCGATGACGTCTTGTTGGTTGCTGGCATGGATATCCCGAACATCAAGAACGTGAAGATCGGGCTGCAAACCCTTCGACTCCTCAACACACCTATGGAAAAGCTTCGGCTGATTCTGAACCGTGCCAACTCGAAGGTGAAGCTCGACATCGGTGGCGTGGAACGCACGCTGCAAATCAGTGCCGAGGCGCTGGTCCCAAGTGATGTCGTCGTGCCGCAGTCGGTCAATAAGGGCGTGCCATTCGTGTTGTCCCACCCAAAGAGTGGTGTGGCGAAGTCGATTCGCCAGCTATCCGAAATTCTTGTCGAAACCGAAGAAGAAGTAAGCCGTCGTCGCGGCTGAGAAACCCCAACAGACGTAATAACCGAGGAGACCAGACACAATGTCGCTTTACGAACGCCTCAACGAGGTACAAGGTGGGGGAGCGGGAGCACAACAGCCCGGAGCGGGCGATCCTGCACAACCGCAATCCGCTGCACCAAACCAGCCGTCACAAGCCGCGAATGGTGTTCAAGAACTCCGTCGTCGCGTCCACGGCCGTCTTATCGATGAGCTCGGTTCGACGTTGTACGACAGCGACATGGCTGAGGCGGAGCTAAAGAAGCTCGTCTTCACCAAGCTCGAACAGGCTGTCGCTGAAGAACGCGTACCGCTTTCTGCTGCGGATAAGCAACGTCTTATCGAATCCATCGCGAACGATGTGTTGGGCTATGGCCCAATCGACCCGCTGCTCCATGACGAGAGCGTCACCGAGATCATGGTCAACGGTCCAAACTCGGTGTACGTCGAGCGTGCCGGTAAGGCTGGCCTCGCGCCAGTGAAGTTCCTCGACGAGGACCATCTCCGTCGAGTGATCGAAAAGATCGTTGCTCAGGTCGGTCGTCGCATCGACGAATCTTCTCCGTTGTGCGACGCTCGTCTTCCCGACGGTTCTCGCGTGAACGCGGTGATCCCTCCGCTTGCTATTGGCGGACCATTCCTCACCATTCGTAAGTTCTCCAAGGATCCGCTCGGTATCGAAGACCTCATTGGCTTTGGCACCCTGACGCCATCGGCTGCTCGATTCCTGCAGGCCTGCATCATTGGCAAGCTCAACGTAATCATCTCTGGCGGTACCGGTTCTGGTAAGACAACGACGCTCAACGTCATGTCGTCGTTCATTCCCGAAGGCGAACGTGTCATCACCATTGAGGACGCTAAGGAACTTCAGCTTCGACAGGATCACGTGCTCTGTATGGAGTCACGTCCGGCCAACGTCGAAGGCAAGGGTGAGGTATCGATTCGTGACCTCGTAAAGAACGCACTTCGTATGCGTCCTGACCGCATTGTTGTTGGTGAGTGCCGTGGTGGCGAGGCACTCGACATGTTGCAGGCAATGAACACGGGCCACGATGGCTCGCTTACAACAACTCACGCAAACACGCCCCGCGATGCGATGACCCGTATCGAAACGCTCGTGATGATGGCCGGCTACGACATGCCAGTTCGCGCTATTCGTGAACAGATGGCATCCGCTGTCGACCTCGTCATCCAGATCGGTCGTCAACGTGACGGCTCACGTAAGATTTCCTACATCACCGAGGTGCAAGGCCTCGAGGGCGATGTGATCATCCTTCAGGACATCTTCCTGTTTGACTTCGCCGCAGGTGTTGGTGAGGACGGCAAGCTCCTTGGCACATTGCAGCCAACCGGTGTACGTCCCAAGTTCGCAGAGAAGCTCGCTGATCACGGCATCAAGCTGGGTGCAGAGGTCTTCACTCCCGCACGGAGAAGTCTATGAGACACGGCCGTTTCCTCGCTGCGATAGCAGCGCTAATGCTGCTGTTGTCGGGCCTGATTGCTGCTCCTCTCGGTGCACAATCAACGGCTGTCGATGGCAGCGACTTCGAAGTTCTTCGTGTCGACCTCGCGGGTGGCTCAGGACTCGTTGCATTCCGACCTTCAGCCAATCTTTCAGCCGAGTCTGAGCTTGTCGTCGACATCGGTGGCGAAGAAGTAGTTGCTGGCTCGCTCAACGCGGTGTCCAACACGAGGATTGATCAGTACACGATCATCGTGGTTGATAACTCCGAGACCGCCAACCAGATCACTGGCTGGGGTCAGATCCGCTCGGCAGCGTTGGCGTACCTCGATTCGGTAACCGCCGATACCGAGGTCATGTTGGTTCTCGCCGGTGACGGCAATCTTGAGATTCGTCCAGAGGTACCGTTCACCACAGATCACGCGGCGGTCCGTCGGGCGCTTAACGACACCGACGTAGGTTCGGCCTCCATCACGTGGAATGCCATCGCAGACTCAACCCGTGCCTTTGCGGGCGCTGGTGAGGGACTGCGCAACGTTGTGGTCTTCGCTGGAAGTCCTGCAGGAGCATCGACGATCTCACCTTCGTTGGCACGAGGAAACCTCTTGACCGCCAATGCTGCACTGACTGTCGTTGGGCCCGAGACGGCCAACCTCGACCTTTCAGAATTCCGGAACTCGACCACGGCTGTTCGCGGCGGAATCTTCCTCCGTGGCACCGCCGAGGCAAACATGACCGCAGCCGCGGGTGTTGTTGGCGAGATCCACCGATCGACTCGCGTTGGACAGTTCGACACGAGCAACGTCGTCACGATTGATCAAGCCAACGAAGAGGGCCGGGTTGTTACAAGCCAGCTTACCTTCCGTATCGATGGCGAAAGCGAACGCGTTCGAGTCGTCACCGACGGCGTTACGGCGGGCTCCGGTCTCGTCCCGCCAGCATTGGTAGAAACCTCTCGCTTCGACATTTTGAACGGAGGGCAAGGCATTCTCATCGCAATTGCCCTCGCCGTTATCGCTGCATTGTTGTTCAGCTATTCGATGTTCAGCATCTTTGCTGGCGACGATGACACATTGAACAGCACACTGTCGGTCTATGGGCCACAAGACGGTAGCGACGCTGCCGCAGCAGATGCCGAGTTCCAGTCTCAGCGAGCCAAGATCATCGAACAGGTTGTCGAGAGAGCTGAGGAAGCTGCTGCTTCACGAGGCAACCTCACCTCCACCACCTCACTGCTCGAGAAGGCGGAGATCCCACTGCGAGTCGGCGAGGCCTTCGCCATTCAGGTCGGCATCATTGTTGTTGCATTGGTCCTCGGTTTCCTCATCTCTGGTGGAAGCATCATCTTTGCCCTGATCCTCGGAGTGATCGCCGGCATCGCGCCGATGGCCTACATCAAGTTCAAGGTTGGTCGCCGATCGAAGAAGCTTGAGAGCCAGTTGCCCGACACGTTGAACCTGTTGGCGTCGACTCTGAAGGCGGGCTACAGCTTTGTGCAAGGCATGGATGCCGTCGGAAACGAAGGCGACGAGCCTCTCGCCGGTGAATTCCGCAGGACCGTGAACGAAGCCCGTCTCGGCAAGGACCTCGACATTGCCCTTGATGACCTCGCAGAACGCGTCGACTCTGTCGACCTGCTCTGGGCGATCGTCGCAATCAAGATCCAGCGTGAAGTCGGCGGTAACCTCGCCGAACTTCTGAGCACGGTGGCTGACACGATGACCGCTCGAACTCGATTGCGCGGCGAAGTTGCAGCGCTTACCGCAGAGGGCCGTGTCTCGGCAATCGTTCTGCTGTTCTTGCCGTTCGGTGTTGGTCTCGCCATGTTCTTCTTGAACAGGGCGTACATCTCCCTGTTGTGGCAGAGCACGATCGGCTACGCAGCGATGGGCGTGGCGATGTTCAGCATGTTTATCGGCGCCTTGTGGATGCGCAAGATCATCGACATCGAGATCTAGGAGGGTCAGATTCAATGGAAATTTTGTCCAACATCCCCATACAACTCGCGATCGGCCTGGCCGCACTCGCAGTCGCCGGCGTGGTGTACACGATTTTGTCCCGCCAGGAAGAGGCTCGCGAAGCTCGCGAGACACTGAGTCAAGTCGATGGCTACGACGTGTCTGCTGCAGCGAGTGCTGGCGTCCTCGACGAGAGCGACCTCGAAGGCTCCTTCATGGAGCGTTTCGGATCTCAGTTCCTTGGCGGCTTCGGCGATGTAGGCCGAAAGTTCACACCGACTGGGTACGTCGAGAAGGTACGCAAGAAGTTCATCCAGGCAGGCCGTGATTCGACTGCCGAGGTGGACCGTTTCTTGGCGATGCGCGTCCTGGGCCTGAGTGCGATTCCCTTCATCATCGGGTTCTTCTTTCTCTGGAACCCTCTCGAGTTCGAAGGCGGCACTCGATTGCTCATTGTTGGAGCGCTCGTTGCAGCGCTGCTCCTCGGTCCGGATGCAAAGTTGACCCGACTGGTCGAGGATCGACAAAAAGCGATCCTGTCGGATCTTCCCGACGTGCTCGACTTGCTCACCATCAGTGTTGAAGCTGGCCTTGGTTTCGAGCAAGCGCTCGACCGCACGATCGGCACGGTCCCCGGTCCGTTGTCGACAGAGTTCGCCCGAATGCTCGGAGAGACTCGGGCCGGTTCGAGTCGTGCTGATGCCATGCGTGCAATGGATGCACGAATCGATATCAGCGAGGTTCGCTCTTTCGTGCTCGCAATTCTCCAGGCCGACACGTTTGGTGTTTCGATCGGACGTGTGCTTCGAGCACAGGCCGATGAAATGCGTATTCGACGGCGTCAGATCGCTCAGGAGACCGCCCAGAAGGCGCCGGTCAAGATGCTGATCCCCATGGTCTTTTGTATTTTCCCCGCCTTGTTCGTTGTGATCCTCGTGCCAGCGATGATCCAAATCGTCAACGAGCTCTAGACCCCTCGGCATCGCCGAGATGTCACCGCTCGCAGGCAAAAGCCTGCAAATCCGTTCGATCTTTACCTTTACGCCCGCAAAACCGCTCAACAACAGCGCCATTTCACCGATGGATCCACTGTTCAAGAGTCCGATGAGGAATCACACCAAATGACTATTCGACTGATGCTCGCAGACGATCACCGAATGCTGCGCGAAGGGCTTAGCCGCTCGATGCGTGAAGAAGGATTCAACGTGGTTGCTGAGGCCCGCAATGGCGCCGAGGCTGTACAACTGGCAACCCAGGTCAAGCCAGAGGTCATTCTCATGGACGTGACGATGCCAGAACTCGATGGCGTGGAAGCATGCCGTCAGATCCGCGACCTCTATCCAGAAGCTCGCATCGTGATGCTTACGATGCATGCTGACCAGGACGTCCTGGCCAACGCTATTCGCGCTGGAGCGTCGGGTTACCTCGTCAAGGATTGTTCGACGAACGAAATCGCTTCTGCGGTTCGAATGGCAGCCGCTGGAGACACCGCCCTGTCGCCGCAGCTCGCCGCCACCATGCTCAACGAAGTTCGTCGGATGGACCAGCCGGTCCCCGAGCAAGAACGTGTCGTGACCAAGCGTGAGGAAGAAGTTCTCCAGCTCATCGCTGACGGATGCTCCACACCCGAGGTGGCCGAGAAGCTCTTCATTAGTCAAAAGACGGTGAAGAACCACCTCGCATCGATTTACCAAAAGCTCGATGCACGAGATCGCACCCAGGCTGTTCTCTCCGCAGTCCGAATGGGCATCGTCCACCTGGACTGAGGTCGTACTCAATGGATAGCGAAGCGCCCCTGCAGAGGGAGAGCTTGGTCCAAAAGGCCGCCATCTTGGGCGGATCAGTTCTCATCATCTTGTTGCTGGCCTCGGTGTTCAGCGACCCCATGACGCAGTTGCAGACCGACTGGACAGCATTTGATAATGCGGCGAGTCGGCTCTTTGCCGGAGAGACCGTGTATCAGCCGTGGAACGCTGAAACCGAACCCCTGCCGTACCTCTATCCGCCGTTTGTTCTGTGGCTCGCACTGCCGTTAGCGCTCACGGGCTTTCTTGGCTCATGGGCGATCTCCTTCGCAATGACAGCTGGAACGCTCGCCATCGGCGTAGCGCTGCTATCTAAGACGGTGCCCGCAGGGGTGGATCGCACGACGGGCCTCGTGCTCGCAGGGTCATGTGGCATGTTCTTTGGAGCAGCACTGCTCGGCCAGTACAGCGGAATGTACGTCTTTTCGCTCGGACTCGCTCTGTGGCTATGGCACAAGGATCGAGTGTTCCTCGCCGGGCTCGCGCTCGCCATTTTGTGGATGAAGCCAAACTTCGCGATCGCCGTTCCCGTTGTACTCATCTGGGCGCGATCATGGCCCGCCCTCCGGGGGTTCTTTGCCGGCGGTGTCGTGGCGATTGTCGCCTCCGTTCCCTTCGGCCTAGGACTGTGGGCTGACGCGTATCTCAACGTCCTCGACATGGGGCAGCGCCAGAGGGCCGGTCAGCTCTTTGAGTCGAAGTTCGTGAGCGTTTTGGGCGGATTTCAAGCGCTCACAGGTGCAGAGCTCCTTGATCCGGCTTCGGTCGCCGTGTTCCTCGTCGTGGCCCTCGTCGTAGGTGTAGCGACTCTCGTCGCCTGGCATCCATCGAAGCTGATAGGGAACCTCGACCGAGCCTTTGGCATGCTTGCGATCTTTGTGGTCGTTGCCAATACACGCGTCTACTTTTACGACGGCGCAGTGGCGGTCTTTGGCGTTCTGGCGTTGTGGTTCCATGCACAACGAACCGGGAATGTGCACGCGAAGAAGTGGATCTCCAGACTTGCCGTGCCGTTGTGGATCTTCTCATGGGGTATCGCCTTTGACTCGGTAAATGCGTACTTCGGCATCGTCGCGAGTGCGATTGCGCTATCGGTTGCATGGAGCGCTGTGCAGGAACGAGCCGAAACAACATCTACCCCCGAAGATCTCTCATGTCTCGTGACGCTGTCGGACTAAGAGTCGAAACGCTCGCGAAGGTCTGCGCCGTCCTATCCGGCGTGGTCATCTTCATGTTGGTGGCCTGGGTCCTTGGGGACCCCATGGAGAACTTGCGGACGGATTGGGTGGCCTTTGACAACGCCTCCGACCGCCTGCTCGCTGGTGAGGACGTGTATCGCTCGCTCGATATCGAGACCGAACCCCTGCCGTACCTCTATCCGCCTTTCGCTCTGTTGCTGACGCTTCCTTTGGCCCCGCTCGGGTTCTTCAGCTCGTGGGCGTTCTCCGCGTTGCTCACCGCATCGACCTTTATCGCAGGCATCTGGTTCGCAATGCGCTCGCACGGTTCACCGGCGGCGCCTGGGGCCACTGCAGTAATCGCTCTCACGACCGGTACCTTCGTGGCCACGGTCCTGATTGCGCAATACAGCGGTCTCTACGTGCTGGCCTTGGGTCTCGGGCTGTGGTTGTGGTCTCGAGACAGAGCGGTCCTGGCAGGTCTCGCTCTGGCGATTTTGTTGATAAAGCCCAATATTGGTTTGGCGGTACCCATCATCTTGCTCTGGTCGCGCAGCTGGCGGACGCTTGGCGGCTTCGCTCTTGGTAGCGCACTCAGCTTCATGATCTCGCTCGCATTCGGAATTGGCCGGTGGGGAGAGTTCTTCTCGTCTCTACAGAACCAGGTGGACCTGCAAAGCAGCGGGCTTGCTCCTACCGAGAAGATGGTGACCTTTGTCGGTGGCGTGCAGTCGATCTTCGGTCTCGAAGCAGATGCGCCAGCGACAGTGGCGATATGGCTCATCAGCAGCCTGATCATGGGTATCGCAACACTGGCGGTGTGGACTCCAAATCGTCTCAAGGAGAACCTTCCCCGAGCCATTGGCGTGTTTGCGCTCTTCGTGGTGGCTGCCAACCCCCGGCTGTATTTCTACGACGCGTCAGTGATTGTCTTTGGCGTGTTCGTGCTGTGGCACCAACGCGAACGCCTCGGTCAGCGCACCATGCGCTGGCTCCCTGTTCTATCGATGGCGCTTTGGGTAGCGTCGTGGGGGACCGTTTTTAACGTCCTGAACAGCGCTGTCGCCCCGTTGAGTGCTGTTCTGTTGGTTCTCGTGGCGCTGGACTCTCGGGCCGTTGCAGCCTCACTAAAGGCTGAAAACGTTGAATTTGCAGGGTTCTCAGACTCTGCTGCTGGCCCCTCTTCGCGTGCTGCCTAAGGATTTTGCTCCCTGTGGAGGGCCGAAAGCCTTTTTGAACAGTCCTAAGTACCTATGAGGATATGGCCACTCTCCGTCGAAATCTTAAGTACAACACGGGCCACAAAGGCCCAAACACAAGGAGAAACCCTGACGTGATTACCCAATACAACTTCCTCAGCACCTGGATTAAGAGCCACACCAAGAGCGAGCGTGGCGCTGCAATGGTCGAGTACGCCCTTCTGGTCGCACTCATCGCCATCGTTGCAATCGCTGCTCTCCAGCTTCTTGGTAGCCAGGTTTCATCGAACTTCTCTTCGATTGATTCCTCGCTCTCAGGTGCACAGACCGCATAGCTCCTAACCGAGATCTTTGAATCTCGGATTACGGGGGGTAGCAGATCAAATCTGCTGCCCCCCGTTGCAATTTTCGCCCAATCTACAAGCCCGGAAAGCGCTGATTACCCATGATGTCGAACCTCACACGAGCTGCATTTCTTCACACCGCAGCCATCTTCGCAGATGCTCGCAAGAGTGAGCGTGGCGCTGCCTTGGTCGAGTACTCGTTGCTCATCGTGCTCATCGCAGTCGTTGCCATCAGCGCAATTGCATTGTTTGGCGATGCGGTTAGCGAAGACTTCGAAGGAATCACCTCAGAAATCGACTTTGCTACCAGCTCGTAAACGGGTACGAGGCAACTAGCTATCGAGCACGTGACGTCAGCGTCACGTGCTCATGCCGCGTTTAGGAGGCCTTCGGAATCTGGTCCGGAGAGTCTGCAGCGGATCGTGGTTCCCGCTCCCGGTTCGCTTTCGACCTCGAACGCTGCGCCCACACTTGAGGCACGTTCACGCATCCCGACAAGACCGTAGCTGTCAGCACGGCCGCTCGTGCCCATGTTGAAGCCTCGACCGTCGTCGACGATCTCTAGAACGCCGTGTTCGCCGTTGGACGTCCAGTTCACATCGACCGCTGTGGCATCGGCATGGCGCTCGACGTTGACGAGCGCCTCTTGCGCAATGCGCCAAATCTCGCGCTCCTGCATGATGGGCAACCGTTCGCTTGCCTCGATGTTGAGACTGATCGCTAGACCGCTTCGTTCAGACAAGCGCTCGGCGAATTGTGCGATTGTCTCCTCGAGCCCTCGGGCATCGTTCACGTCTGTTCGGATGTCCGACAGCGTGTCTCGAATCTCACGAATGACGTTTCGGACATCGTGTTGCAGCTGATCGAGGGCGGAGCCGACGTCCTCGCCGTTGCCGTGACGCTTGACGAGACGGTCTACTTCGAAGGCAACGAAGGCCATCGATTGGCCAATCCGGTCGTGGAGGTCTCGGGCGATACGGGTTCGCTCTTCGTCTGCGCCCATGGTTCGCAAGCGCCCGAACCAGCGAGCGTTGTCGACCGCTAGTGCAAGCGGATCGACGAAGCCGTTGAACATTTGGACGGTTCGCTCGTCGTACACGTTGGGTTCGTGGCTCTCGATTGCGAGCAGGCCGATGATCTGTCCGCGTGCCGTCAAGGTCGTGTAGAGGCCGGAACGGCCGTTGCCGCTCAAACCAGATGTCCCTGCGCTTATGAGATCCGGTAGATCGACCAGTCGGTTTTGGGCAATGGCGGTCTTGAGCGGATTCGATAGCTCGGTAGGCCCGAGTCGAAGGGGAAGGCCGGTGCCCTCGGACCGCATGACCATCCAGCTGGCGTCGGTCTCATCAAAGACGAACAACGCCATTGAATCGAAGTCGAACAGCGATCGTAGACGGCCGACGGTTGTATCGAGCACGTCCTGTAGATCCAGCGACGCCGGGAGAGTTTGGGCAACCCGGTGCAGCGAGTACAGCAGCGAGTTGGCGTCGGAAAGCCGTTCCATCCTGTTCACCGCAAGGCTGCGTTGGCGGCGTGCTTCGCCCGTGATGCGCCGGGTTTGGCCGGCGATGAGGGCCATGACGGCAAGGATGATGGCCCATTGGGCGATTCGTTGGAGCGAGTCGAGTTCGATCCCGACGGCGATGAACTCAAGTGTGGTCGGCACGATGGTGGCCAGAAGAGCAACCCGAAGGGCGTATTGGTATCCCCGAGCAAATCCGGCAACGATGATCGGCACGGTCAGGGAAACAGCCAGAGGCGAGTGCCAACGGGCGGTGAGTGCAATCGCCGCTACCGAGAGCGCAATCTCGCCAAGAATCGCGAGGTCGCACCGAAGTTGCTGATCGAACTGGATCGGTCGTGCGTGGCGGACGATGGTGAGCGCAATGAAACCGAACAGCAGCGTGGCTACGACGGCGCCCTCGTCGCCTCCCTCGGCGACAATCGGACCCGACAAGATAATCAACAGGCCAAGTACGCCCCAGCGGATAATGGCGATGATCTGTTGAAAGAGTTGGGTTTGGTCCCGTCCGTCCAGAGCATCATCTCCAAACGACTCGTCCAGGTGGCTACTGCGGATACTGAGCCGATCGAGCATGTTAGGGCGACGTCTGAGGTTCGACGCTTTGAGTCGCTCGGCATCGCCGGGCGTCATCTGGGAGGTGAAATCGCTTTCTTCCATGCCGCTTTCGAAGATTCTCCGTTGTAGATGGGTCGTTTGGCCTATCGGCAGTGCAGGCCGTGCAATAAGGAAAACGCTCGGTGGCCAGCCGTGGGGCACGCAGGCTGGTTCAGTACGCTGCGCCTCGTGAAGGAGTTTGGGCTTACCGGCGGCATCGGTTCGGGCAAATCAACGGTTTCCGCGATGTTTCATGAGCGGGGGGCCACGATCATCGACGCTGACCTCATCGTTCGCGAATTGCAGACACCAGGCGAACGAGTGTTCGCTATGATGGTCGAACGATGGGGATCAACGATCGTGTCTGCTGACGGCACACTGAACCGAGGGGCTGTCGCGGAGATCGTTTTCAACGAACAAGGCGAACTCGATGCCTTAAACGCAATCGTGCATCCAGCGGTTGCTGACGAGACTTCTCGTCGCCTCGCCGCACTCGAGGGAAGCGACGCGACCGTCATCCACGACATCCCCTTGCTGGTGCAGCCGGGCGGAGCGTTGCTGAGCAGCCGAGACCTCGACGAATGGTCGGGGATTATCGTCGTCGATGCGGCGCCCGGCCTCGCTGTGGATCGGGTCGCCGCGAGTCGTGGTCTGGGCCGTGATGAGGTCGAGGCGCGCCAAGGGCAACAGGCGTCCAGGGATGAACGCCTTGCCGCGGCCGATTTCGTTATCGACAACAATGGTCCGCTCGACGCTTTGGCCGCTGAGGTCGAGCGGTGTTGGCAGTGGATGCTCGCCGGTGGCACCGAGCGAGTCTCCGATAAGGAATGTTCATGAGCTCTGTCGAGGTCGTTTTCGAAGACGAACGCCCATTTGAGATGGTCACCGATTTCGAACCCGCTGGCGATCAACCAAAGGCGATTGAAGCTCTGGCGACGGGGATCGAACGAGGCGACAAGTTTCAGACGCTGTTGGGCATCACCGGGTCGGGAAAGAGCGCCACGATCGCGTGGACGATCGAAAAGGTCCAGCGCCCGACCTTGGTCATCGCGCCCAACAAATCTCTTGCGGCGCAGTTGGCCAACGAGCTTCGCGAGTTCTTCCCCAATAACCGGGTGGAGTACTTCGTCAGCTACT
>CAYTUB010000075.1:0-13945 GCA_964441145.1 uncultured Acidimicrobiales bacterium | reverse complement strand
GCTGAGTTGCGAAGCGGCAAAATCGCGACGGAGTCGCTGCCGCATTGCAACTCAGTTCTTCCGGAGGAACTCGGTGTCGGTGTTTCCCAGGAGAATGGCGCTGTCTTCGAGTAGTAGGTCGAGTGAGGCGTCTCCGGCGTCGAGAAGCTCGATCGCTACCTCTCGGGCGAGAGCGACCGTGTCTTTGTCTCGTCGAAGCGATGCCAGGCGTAGGTCGTTCTGGCCTTTCTGCCGCTCCCCCATGATCGTGCCTTCGCCGCGGAGCTCGAGGTCGACTTCGGCGAGTTCGAAACCGTCGGTCGACCCTACGAGCGCTTCGATGCGCGCCTCGCCATCAGACGTGGTCACCTCACCAGCGAGCCAACACGTCGACGCGTGCTCGCCACGACCTACGCGACCGCGAAGCTGATGGAGCTGAGCGATACCGAACCGGCCGGCATCCAAAATGACCATGACGGTTGCGTTGGGCACGTCGACGCCAACCTCGATCACCGTGGTTGCTACGAGCACGTCGGTCTCGCCGGAGCGGAAGGCCGACATGACCTCTTCCTTCTCGGCGCTGGTCATGCGGCCATGCAACAACGCGACCTTGAGTCCGTAGAGCTGACCCGAGGTGAGGTCTTCGTAGGTTTCGGTAGCCGAGCGAGCTTCGATCTTGTCGCTTGCATCAATGAGCGGGCACACGACATATGCCTGTCGTCCCGATGCCACGTCGGCACGGACGTTGTCCCACATTGCCGTCTCTTCCATTTCGCCCGCCGCCCACTTGGTGACGATCGGGGTGCGGCCCGGAGGCAATTCGTCGAGCACGCTGACGTCGAGGTCGCCGTAGACGGTCATGGCGGCAGTACGGGGAATCGGCGTTGCGGTCATAACGAGCACGTCGGGTTCTTTGTCGCCCTGTGCTTTGGCTTTGAGCACGGCACGTTGCTCGACACCGAACCGGTGCTGCTCGTCGATGACGACCATGCCCAGGTTGAAGAAGTGCACGGACTCTTGAATAAGGGCGTGGGTACCGATCAGGATGTCGACTTCTCCCGACAGTGTTTGGGCGAGGATCCGTTTGCGGTCGGCGGTGGGCACGCCGTTGGTGAGCAGCTCGACACGAAGGGGACGTTCGGACAGCAAGCTCATCGTGTCTTCGACGACCATGTCCGCGAGCAGTGCCTTGATGCCGATCGCATGCTGTTCGGCGAGGACTTCGGTCGGGGCCATGAGCGCCCCTTGAAACCCGCCTTCAACACCACTCAACAGTCCGTGTACGGCTACGAGGGTCTTGCCTGCACCCACGTCACCTTGGAGTAGGCGGTGCATGGGATGCGGCCGGTGCATGTCATCGGTGATCTCCTGAATCACCCGCTGCTGCGCGCCGGTTAGGGAGAAGCCCAAAGAGTCGATGAGCTTCTGCGTGAGCGCCCCTGTGGCGTTGTGGTCGACGCCCACCTCGGTCTCTTGGCGCAGTCGTTGCTGGCGAACCAGTTCGAGCTGGATCGCGAAGAGCTCGTCGAAGACCAGCCGACGCCGCGCCTGCTTCACGTCTGCCATGGTCTCGGGTTGATGAATTGCGTAGGTGGCCTCGTGGCGACCAATGAACCCTTGGGCCTTCTTCACCGAGCCTGGGAGTGGGTCGGCGAGGGTGCGCGGTTCGCAGCGCCTCAGCGCCTCAGCCGTCCAGCGCGCGACGTCAGCGCTTTGGATCTTGGCTTTCTCCGATTGTGGGTAGACGGGGACGATCTTGCCGGTCTGGTCCCCAATGAGGTCGACGATCGGCGAAGACATCTGCAGGTTTCCCCGGTAGGTCTCGACCTTTCCGAACAGCACAACCGGCAACCCGTCGTAGAGCTGCTTGGCCCGCCACGGCTGATTGAAGAAGGTCACGCTAATCGTCCCGGTGCCATCGCTCACCTTGGCCGTCACCATCGTGCGTTTGCCTTTGAGCCGGCGAAGGTCGACCCGACTTACCGTGCCGAGCACCATCCCCTCTTCGCCTTCATGAAGATCGCGAATGGCCGCTTCCTTGGTCCGGTCGATGTAGCGACGCGGGTAGTAACGCAGCAGGTCGAGCACGCTGTGGACGTCGGCCTTGCGCAGCGATTCGGCACGCTTAGGTCCAACACCCTTGATCGATTCGATGCCGAGCGCGTCGAGATCACGAAGCGTCAGCGGCGGTTTCGATGAGGCAGGAGAAGTTTCGGCGGTCACTCCATGCCGATAATAAACGGATACAGAGGCTGACCCCCTGAATGCACCTCGACCTCGAGGTCTGGGTGCGAGAGCTCGATCTGGGCAACGAGCGTCGCAGCTTCGGCATCGCTCGAATCTTCGCCGACGACGAGCGTGACAATTTCGTGGTCGCCATCGGCCAACGAGTCCACGACCGCGGCCGCAGCAGCGATTGCCTCGCTCTCGACGGCGATGATCTTGCCCTGTGCCAGTCCGAGCCAATCACCGTCGGCGATCTCGAAGCCCTCCGCTGTGGTGTCGCGTACGGCGTGGGTGACTTCGCCCTGCACGAGGTGAACGAGTGCTTCTTGCATGCCAGCGACGTTCGTCTCGATATCGGCCTGCGGGTCGTAGCTCACCAGCGCTGCGAGCCCACCGACGATGCTGATCGTGGGCACCACGCTGACTTTCTTGGCGCTTTCGGCATTGACCTGTTCGGCGACCGGGATGATGTTCTTGTTGTTCGGCAAGATCACGACGCCGTCGGCCGGCATGGCTTCGACCGCTGCGAGAAGTTCGGCTGTCGAGGGGTTCATGGTTTGCCCACCGGCCACGACGTGTTGCACTCCGAAACTGGAGAAGATCTTGGCCACCCCATCGCCGACCGAGACGGCCACCACGGCGGTCGTGCATGGATCGATCTCGGCAACAGCAACGGCTGCGTTTGCCTGCTTGACCCACTCTTGTTCTTCGACCTCTTCGAGCAGATCCGTCACCCGAATCTTGTGTGGTCGACCAACGTCGATGCCGCATTCGATGGCGGCGCCGATGTCGTCGGTGTGTACGTGGCAGTTCCAAATGCCGTCACCGCCAACAACAACGATCGAGTCACCGATCTCGCCCCATGTGGTCTTGAAATTCTCGATGGTGTCGTCAGGGGCGTCGAGGAAGAACATCACCTCGTAGCGCAGGTCGGCAAGCGCCGAGTGATCATCGTCGGCGGGGCGCTCGGGCATGTCGGCCATCGACGGTACTTGCGCGCCGTCGGGCATGACCGGGGCCGGAATCTCGCGGCCGTCGAGCACCTGAAGCGCTGCATCGAAGAACAACAACAGCCCCGTACCGCCCGAGTCGACCACACCGGCTTCAGCGAGCACGGGCAAGAGGTCGGGCGTCTTCTCAAGTGCGACTGCGGCGCCGTCTCGTGCAGCGACCATCACCGGCAAGAGTTCGCTGGTTCCCGCGGCAGCGGCAGCCTCGGCGGCTTCGCGAACGACGGTGAGAATGGTGCCCTCGACCGGATTCCCTACAGCTCCGTACGCGGCCTCGGCAGCACTCGTGAGCGCTTGGGAGAAGGCCGCGCCGTCTGGTTCGGGCGCATCTGACAAGCCTGCGGAAAGGCCGCGCAAGATCTGCGACATGATCACACCGGAGTTGCCGCGTGCACCCATGAGCGAGCCGTGTGAGATCGCCTTGCACACCTCGGCCATCGTCGCCCCAGGACCGGGCAGATCGCCAACGACCGAGTCGAGCGTGAGCGACATGTTGGTGCCGGTGTCACCATCGGGCACGGGATACACGTTCAGTGCGTTTACAACGGCCTTGTGCTCCATGAGCGCATCACGAAAGGCGATGACGATGTTGCGCAACACATCAGGGGTAAGCGAGTTCGACATAGCGACCGCAAGGCTACTCCCGAGTCGCTCCGCAGTTCACATCGAAGAGGCGGTTGCAGCCGCGAGAAACGCAGATTATTCGGGAAGCAGTTCGGGGGTTTCCATGTCGGCTTCGGAACCGAGACGGATCTGCGTTGCGAAACCCTTGTCATCGAGTTCGAACAGGACCCGCTGGCCCTGGCGCAACATGCGAAAGACCGAGCCGTCGAGAGCGTCGGGTGACAGGTCGTATTCTTCCAACGTCACGTCGCCGAGGACGACCCCATCGCCGCTCGATGGGTCATACGATTGCACTACTCCCTGCATGGCGCCATGTTACCTCGGTGAACGCGAGGAGCCGCCAGCTCCGGGCCGAATACCGCAGCGAACCTCACTGCGGCCGCACGCCAACTGCCGTGGCTAGACGATGGCGGGGAGTGTGAATGCCCGAATGGCGAGCCCCATGACGAATAACCCTCCAAGCCCGTAGAGCAGGTATCGGTATTCGGCGAGGTGTCGGTAGCCAATGATGATGCCCACGCCGACGAAGGTGAGGAACCCGTAGAAGACGTGGTTGTTGTCTGCCTCTCGCCCACCGAAGCCGATGAGTATCGCGCCAAGGCTCACCTGAATTGCGACCAAGGCATGGAAGACGTGGTGCAACCACCACACGATTTGGGTTCGGAGCTGCTCAGCGAAATGGGCAGCGGTCGCGACAGCGCCGGCGATTCCGCCGACGATCATTACCGCCCAAGCGAGGACCGTATGGAGGGTGGAGATCGTGCCCATAGGGATAGCTCAGGCGATCGCTTCGGCGTCACGCAACGCTGAGATTTCATCTTTGGAGAAGCCACAGTCGGCGAGCACTCCGTCGGTGTGCTGGCCTGCGTGAGCGGGCGGAGTGGGCGTCGACGTCGGGGTGTTGCTGAACCTTGGGGCCGGAGCCGGCTGGAGAACTCCGGCGATCTCCACGAAGGTTTCGCGCGCTGCTACATGGGGGTGATGTTGGGCATGTTCCATGTCGAGGATGGGCGCATAACAGGCATCTGAGCCATCGAAGATCTCATCCCATTCGGCCTGCGTCTTTTCGGCCACCCGCCGAGCGATCACATCACGGCTTGCATCCCATGCATGCGCGTCGTGCTGTTCGCCCAGTGTCGTCTCGTCGATACCCAAACGATCGAGCATCTCGGCATAGAACTGTGGCTCGATTCCCCCCAGAGAGATGTACTCCCCGTCGCGAGTCTCATAGACGTCATAGAAATGCGCTCCTGTGTCGAGCATGTTCGCTCCGCGTCCGCCATCCCAGAGGCCCATTGCCTTCATGCCGTACATCATCGATGCCAGCAACGCTGCACCATCGATCATCGCGGCATCGACGACCTGTCCAGTCCCCGTCGAGCGGGCCTGCACGATGCCAGCAAGCACGCCCACTGCCATGAGCATGCCGCCGCCTCCGAAATCGCCGACCAGATTCACTGGAGGCACCGGTGCCTCACCCTTGCGGCCGATCATCGACAGCGTGCCCGACAGTGCGATGTAGTTGATGTCATGGCCAGCGCGTTCAGCCATCGGCCCGTCTTGGCCCCAGCCGGTCATCCGTCCATATACGAGCGCGCGATTGCGAGCCAAGCACACATCGGGTCCAATGCCGAGCCTTTCGCAGACACCCGGGCGAAACCCCTCGATGAGGGCATCCGCGGAGTCGATCATCCGTAGCAACGTCTCCACGCCATCTGCGTTCTTGAGATCTATGCCAACCGAACGCCGACCTCGCAGCAAGGGATCGGCGGGAGGAGCGTCTGGATTTCCGCCTCGGACAGCGCGGGCGCGATCCACGCGTATGACCTCAGCGCCGAGGTCCGAGAGCATCATCGCAGCAAACGGTCCCGGCCCGATGCCCGCCAGTTCAATAACCCTGACTCCTGTCAGAGGTCCGGTCATCACGATCCCTCAAGCAGTGCTTGCCCACGGGGACTGTTGGCTGCTTGGACCGCGTGGTTGGTCACGAGCGACACGATGTGTGGCCACTCAGTAATCGGCAAATCGTGGCCCATTCCCTCGATCTCCTCGTAGCTCGCGTTAGGTATGACCTCGGCGGTGTGGCGACCGCCGTCCGGGTTGATGAGCGGATCGATGCTTCCGTGTATTACGAGGGTCGAGACATCGATCTTTGCCAGTGATTCGTCCCACTGGCCAGATTGGTCCAAGGCCATGAACTGACGAAGCCCTGAACCCTCCGCTGGCGCCGCGCGATCGAAGTTGTCGCCACTGAATGCTGCCCATTCGGCTTCGTCCCAGGTATCTGGCGTGCCCCACACTCGCTTACCTTCGACGCCCGTGATCTCGGCCTCGGCGCGGTTCGTCGGCGCCGGACGGAGCAACGCCATTACCGCCTCTTCGGTGGGGTTCCCGAAGTCGGGGTGAGCAGTCGACGATGCATACGAGATCATCGACAGCATGGTTTCGGGCTGTTCGATCGCGAGAATCTGGGCGATCATTCCGCCCATCGACATCCCCATGACGTGGGCGGGAGACGCGTCGAAGTAGCGCAGAACTTCCACACAGTCGTCGGCCATATCCGACAGCGAGTACTGCTCTCGGTCGATGAAGTTGCTCGATAAGCCAACGTCTCGGTTATCGAAACGGATGACGAAGAAGCCCCGATCGACGAGCGCCTCACAAAAGAGCTCTGGCCAAGAGGTCAACTGGCTGGTGATGCCGCTGATGAGTAGCAGCGCCGGATCGCTTGGGTCCCCGAAGCTCTCGGCGTAAAGCGATCGACCTTCGGCTTCTACCAGTGGCATCTATGGCTCCTACAAGGGTTGGTCCTCGTCTGGCGAGGGGCGGTGTGTTGGTAGAGTCTGCCCCATGCAGGAAGCAGAGTCGGGTTTGAAGATAGCCGACCGACGCTTCGGTGAGCTCAGCGCACGAGAGCTTCACGACATCGTTCGCTTGCGGTGCGATGTTTTTGTGGTCGAGCAACGCTGTCCGTATCCCGAACTCGACGGCCGTGACACCGAGGCGGGCACCCGACACGTGTGGATCGCTGGCAACTCCGACGATGCAGACCCAATTGCTGCCTATGCACGATTGCTCGATGACGGCGGCGGCACCGCCAGGATCGGGCGGGTCGTAACCGCCGTCAAGCAACGAGGCGAGGGCCTCGCCGCCCAACTCGTCGACTATCTCGTCGCAAGCCATGACGGCGATCTCGTGCTCGACGCGCAGAGCTACCTGCTCGACTGGTACGTCGCCCGCGGCTTTGTACGTAACGGGGATGACTTCGTCGAGGACGGGATAGCGCATACACCCATGCGGCGAAACAACGACTGAGCTCACGTGACACAGCTACTCGTCATGCGCCACGCGAAATCGGACTGGTCCACCGGACTAGCCGACCACGACAGACCGCTGTCGACTCGGGGACGACGCAACGCTCCGGAAATGGCGTGCTGGTTAGCCGAATCGGGCTATTGCCCCGATCGAATCCTCACCTCATCGGCCAGACGCACCCAGGAAACTGTGGCCGCGGTCATCGATGAGTGCGACGTCGCCCAAGATTGCGTTGTCGTCGATAGCGACCTGTATCTCGCTAGCGGCGGCACGTGGATCGATGCGATTCACGAGTTCGCTACCGGTGTCACTCCCGAGCGACTATTGATTTGTGGCCACAATCCGGGCCTCGACGCGCTGGTCGATCACCTCTCCGATGGGCGAGCGCAAGCCAACAACGACGCCAAGCTGATGACCACCGCAGCGATCGCCGTATTCGACGTCGTTGATTGGGACAGCCTCACGCCGGACTCCTGTGAGTTCGTGGAGCTGATGCGACCGCGCGAACTCGACGGCTAGTCGAGGCTCGCCCTCTTTGAGACCGCTGCTCACATGCGGTCGAGAAGTTCGATCTTCTTCGCCTGAAATTCGCCCTCGGTCAGGATCCCTTGACGGCGTAGCTCGTCGAGCTTGGAGATCTCGTCGGCGACGCTCACCGGAGCTGCACCCATCGCCCCCATGCGGCGAAGGCGTCGCTCCTCGAAGCCTTCCTTCTGGGCATAGATTTCAGCCTGGACCATGTTGGGCTTGCGAATGTTGGCAAAGGTCTGGCGCCCGCCCTCGCCGGCAGATTCGATCCCGAGGTCACCGGAGCCGAGCAGTCGTTCAAACGCCTTCTGTTCAAAGAACACCGTGTTGATTCGATCGAGGGGGATTTCGATGCCGTTCTTTGAGACCACACCACTACGCGAGATCACGCGTTCTGTTGTGACCACGAACTCCGTCGTCGACCACTTCGCATAGCGAGAGCCAAAAACAGCCAGTGTCGCCAGCACGACAATCGCGACCACCACGCGAACGATCAACCAAACAATCCCCGAGCCTGCAGCTACGAGAATGGCGAGGCCTCCAACGATTACGACGGCCAGCAGCACGCCAATGGGGAGCAACGTCCACCAATGCGGATGCATGTCCACGACGATCTCTTCGTCATCACTCAACAGCTCTCGCGGAAAACCCATGGCGCAAACAATACTGCACGCACCTCGACGAGATACCGAACGCCAAGAGTGTCACTCCTCGTCGGTATGGTCATGGCGTGGATCAATCATCGACCGCCCAGATCCTCGCGGGCCTCAACGTTGAACAACATGAGGCTGTTACCGTCGAGGCACCGCAGCTCGTCATCCGTGCGGGCGCCGGTTCAGGCAAGACTCGTGTGCTTACACGTCGCATTGCGTATGGAGCGATGGTCGACGCCCTCGACCCTCGTCGTGTTTTGGCTTTGACATTCACGCGAAAAGCCGCGGGAGAGCTCAACCACCGCCTTCGACAACTCGGTCTGCGCGAGTCGGCTGCGGCCGGAACATTCCACGCTGTTGCGCTTACCCAGCTGCGACGACATTGGGAATCCGAGCAACTCTCCCCGCCTACCCTTCTCGATCGAAAGGTCGGTTTTGTTGCCCGACTCGTTCCCGGGATTCGCGAGCGCACGATTCCGCTCGACCTAGTGTCGGAGATCGAATGGGCCAAAGCTCGGCGCATCAAACCAGAGAGCTACGTTGCAGCCGCAGCAGAACACAACCGCACGATGCAGCTTCCGGCCGAACGGGTCGCCGAGATCTATGAGCAATACGAAGAGACCAAGGCCAAGCGCAAGCTGATCGACTTCGACGACATCTTGATCCTCTGTGGCCGTCTCTTCCAGCGCGACACAAACGCAGCGGCCGCCTTTCGGTGGAGCTACCGCCATGTCTTCGTAGACGAGTTCCAAGACGTCAACCCGTTGCAATTCGCGCTGCTTAAAGTCTTCGTCGGTACCGAACCAGACCTCTGCGTCGTCGGCGATTCACGCCAGGCGATCTATGCGTGGAACGGTGCAGATTCGTCATACCTCGACAACTTCACGAACCACTTCCCGGGCGCTACCGAAGTCGCCCTCTCGCACAATTACCGGTCGACCCCCGAGATTCTGCGGTGCGCCTCGGCCCTGCTCCCTACCTACGGATCGCTTACGCCGACACTGTCGAGCGGCCCTAAGCCCACCATCACTAACCACACCGACGAGAAAGCGGAGGCCCGTTCGATCGCCCGCTCGCTTCGTAACGCCCGCAGCTCCTCGACGAAGTGGCGTGACATGGCTGTGCTCGTTCGGACAAATGCCCAAGTGACGTTGCTTGCTGATGCACTCGACAACGCCGAGGTGCCCGTTCGTGCCCGACACGACGCAGCGCTGATCGACCGCCCCGAGATCAAAGACGCTGTCGATCGGTTGCGTCAGGAGGTTCCCTCTGGGTCTCTTGCCGAGGCCATGGCCGAGCTCGCCGAGCAGCTGCAACGTGCGGCGTCGCCATCGGTCGAGGACGACAGCATCGAAGGCAAACCAGCAAACGATGCCCCAGACGAGCGTCAACTGTTGTTGAGCGCATTTCTGCGTCTCGGGCGCGACCATCTTGCGCTCGACCAAAGCGCTTCACTCCAAGCCTTTGTCGATGCACTCAAAGCTGGCAACCGAGAGTCCACCTCGGTGGGCGATGACCGGGTTGAAGTCACGACATTTCACCAAGCCAAGGGTTTGGAGTGGGAGGTCGTCCACGTCGCTGGCATGGAGAGCGGCCTCGCCCCAATCGGCCATGCCAAGACCCCCGAAGCCAAGGCCGAAGAAGACCGCCTAATCTATGTCGCGGTCACCCGTGCAAAGCGTCATTTACATCTGCACTGGGCAGACGAGCGCAGCTTTGGAGACCGGGTGTCGAAACGTTCAGAGTCCCCAATGCTCGAACCTATTCGGCTTGCGAACCAAGGGCTCGACCCCCGCGCTACGAGCAGTAAGAACGCACAGTCTGCGGGCGAGCTTCGCCGCAGCGTCTCGGGACGAAACGGTGGGCCGAGGCTCAAACAAGATGAGTCTGACCCGGTCTTTATCGCCCTCAAAAAATGGCGGCTCTCGAAGTCCAAGGCCAACGATGTCCCGGCCTTTGTAATCTTCACCGACAAGACGCTCCACGCCATTGCGAAGGATCGACCTGCCTCCAAGGGCGAACTCCTGGCTGTGTCGGGCATTGGCCCCGCCAAAGCCGAACGTTTCGGAGACGAAGTCCTCGAAATTGTTGCAGACCAAACCTCGCAACTCGGTTAGAAAGCAAGTCCGCCAGGACTGACGAACGACTCCTAACCGAAGAGTGAGGCGAGGAGTTGCTCTTGTTCTTGTGCGTGGATGCGAGCAGATCCAGTCGAGGGACTGCCAGATTCGGGGCGTGAGAACCGCTGAATCTTGTGGGTGTCGCCGTGTGCTTCGTACAGGCGACCCTTGACGAAGTTCCACGCACCCATGTTTTCTGGTTCTTCCTGGAGCCAGACGATACGACGAGCATTTGGATGCGCAGCGACGATCTCGGCGACTTGCTCAGCCGGCCATGGATAGATCTGTTCGACCCGGGTGATCAGCGAGTGGGCACCGGTCTGATTCCGACGAGTGAATGCATCGACAGCAACCTTGCCGGTGGCAAAGACCAAGTCGTTTACCTCGGATGCCTCTGGCGGGTTTGGATCGGGCAACGTTTCAAGGAACGTGCCTTCGGTGAGCGCGCTGACAGGCGAACGAGTGGTCTTTGCACGCAGCAACGACTTCGGAGTGAAGATCACCAGCGGCTTTCGCACGTCGCGCTTCATTTGCCGGCGAAGAAGGTGGAACAGCTGCGAGGCCGTGGTGACGTTCGCGATCTGCACGTTGTCTTCGGCAGCGAGCAGCAAGAAGCGTTCGACACGAGCCGAGGAGTGTTCTGGCCCCTGCCCCTCATAGCCGTGAGGCAGCAACATGACGAGGCCCGAGGTCTGGTCCCACTTGTCGTCGGAGGCCATAAGGAACTGATCGATGATGATCTGTGCGCCGTTGACAAAGTCTCCGAATTGGGCTTCCCACAGTGTGAGAACATCTGGCCGTTCCACCGAGTATCCGTACTCGAAACCGAGCGCCGCGTACTCACTCAACAGTGAGTCATAGATCCAAAGGTCGGAGTTGTTCTTGGTCTGGCTGAGGGGCACGTACTCCTCGCCTGTCTCGTAGTCGACAAGCGTCGAATGTCGATGCGAGAACGTCCCTCGGCGAGAGTCCTGGCCAGCGAGGCGAACCGATTGACCTTCGCTCAACAGCGTGCCGTAGGCAAGGGCTTCACCGAGGGCCCAGTCGACCTCACCTTCGGCGTACATCTTGTCTCGTGCCGCGAATTGGCTCGCCAGCTTTGGGTGCAGATTGAAGCCCTCGGGGATGCTTTGCAGTTTGGCGTACACGGCGTCGAGGTCGCTCTTGGCTACCGCGGTATGGGCTGGGGGCAAGACGCCCACGGCTTCGGCCGGCTTCGCCGCGACGATGTTGGGGTCGCGTTCGACGGACCGCGTTTGGTCGAGAGCGGATTGCAGTCGGGTCCGGAAGCTATCGAGGGATTGCTCGGCCTCTTCTACTGTCAGTTCACCTCGGCGAATCAGTGCCTCGGTGTACAACATGCGTACGGAGCGCCGTTGTTCAATCGCGCGATACATGAGCGGCTGTGTGTAGCTCGGGTCGTCGCCTTCGTTGTGTCCGTGGCGGCGATAGCCAATCATGTCGATGACGACGTCTTTGTTGAACTTCTCGCGGTAGTCGAAGGCAAGCTCGGCCACTCGAACACACGCTTCGGGGTCGTCGGCATTGACGTGAAAGATCGGTGCTTGAATCAGCTTGGCAACATCGGTCGAGTACTCCGAGGACCGTGCCGCGTGGGGTGCCGTCGTGAAACCGAGCTGGTTGTTGATAATCAGATGGATGGTTCCGCCGACCTTGTATCCGCGAATCTGTGACAGGTTGAGGGTCTCGGTAACCACACCTTGCCCGGCAAACGCGGCGTCACCGTGAATCAGCAACGGCAACACTGGGTACGAACGCATCGAATTGATTTCGATCGCATCCATCTTTGCCCGCGCCATACCCACGACTACCGGATCGACGGCCTCGAGGTGCGACGGGTTCGCGGCGAGCGTTATGGGGATTTCCTTGCCAGACGGGGCGACGAACACACCGGTTTGACCCAAGTGATACTTCACGTCGCCTGAACCCTGCACCGCATCCGCGGAGATCGCGCCTTCAAACTCTTCGAACAGTTGGCTGTGGTCCTTGCCAACGATGTTGACGAGGATGTTGAGGCGACCGCGGTGGGCCATACCGACAACAACGTCGCTCATGTCGTTGTCAGCAGCGCAGGCCAACAATTCATCGAGTAGCGGGATGGCACTTTCGCCACCTTCGATGCCAAACCGCTTCTGCCCGATGTACTTCGTACCGAGGAACTTTTCGAGTGCTTCTGCAGAATTCAAACGGTCGAGAATGCGGCTCTGCTTTTCCTTCTCGATTTCAAATGCCCGACCCTCTACCTGCTCTTGGATCCACTTCTTTTCCTCGGGATTAGAGATGTGCATGTACTCGAGCCCAATGGTGCGGGCGTACGCGTCGCGCATGATGCCGAGGATGTCTCCGAGCTTCATCCGGCTACGACCGTTGGTTGCCTGGGGCCCCATGAGCCCGTCTACCTGGAACTCGCGTTCGAGGTCCCAGATCGTGAGCCCGTAGCTCGCAGGGTCGAGCTCGGGATGCATCGAGTTATCGACCAATCCGAGCGGATCGAGGTTCGCGATCAGGTGACCGCGTACTCGGTAGTTGTTGACCAACCGGTTGACCATCACCTGGCGTTCGACGGCGGTGTCGGCATCGTCGACTGGGTTGATGTCTCGGCGCCACTTCACGGCGTCGTAGGGAACCCCCATGCTGCCGAGAACACCGTCGTAGAAATCATGCTCGCCGACGAGCAACTCGTGGACGGCTTTCAAGAAGTTGCCGCTCTCGGCACCTTGGATAACGCGATGGTCATAGGTCGACGTGACGGTGACGACTTTGGAGATACCAATCTCCGCGAGCTTTGCGGGGTCGGCGGCCGAGAAGGCGATTGGGTACGCGATCGACCCCAGCCCGACGATGACACCCTGTCCGGGCATAAGGCGAGGGACCGATTGCACGGTGCCGATGCCACCAGGGTTGGTGAGGCTGACGGTGACGTCGGAGAAATCATCGAGAGTGAGCTTTCCCGAGCGACCGCGGCGGACCAGGTCGTCGAACACATCCACAAATCCTGCGAAGTCGAGTTGATCGGCATTCTTGATCGCGGGCACCAAGAGGGATCGACTGCCATCAGATTTCTCGACGTCGATGGCAACACCGAGGGAAACCGAGGGGCGCCGCACGACATTGGGCTTGCCGTCTGGACCCTCGAGGTAGCCGTTGTTCATCGACGGTACAAAATCTGCCACCGCTCGAACGACTGCGTAGCCAATGATGTGAGTGAAACTGATCTTTCCGCCACGG
The DNA here is from genome assembly GCA_964441145.1 of uncultured Acidimicrobiales bacterium. Lineage (GTDB taxonomy): Bacteria > Actinomycetota > Acidimicrobiia > Acidimicrobiales > SHLQ01 > SHLQ01. The sequence goes on along the minus strand of CAYTUB010000075.1, from coordinate 241 downwards.
GTACGCCCGAGGTGGCCGTTAACGATCTTGCGGTTTACTTCGAGGAGTCGCGCGGGAATATCGCGGAAGCTCGTTGCCGTCGGTACTTCGAGGCTCGCCTCCATGTTCTCGACGATTCGTGCGGCCACGCCTCGGATGGGTTCGGCGCCTTCTGGGAGCGCGTTCTCGTCTGCTGCCGGCGATGCGTCGCCGCTATTGGGCGCTGTGGTGTTGCTCGCTGCGCTCGGGGTTGGCGCTGGTT
>CAYTUB010000074.1:0-14237 GCA_964441145.1 uncultured Acidimicrobiales bacterium | reverse complement strand
GCGCACGACCGTCGCTTGGGTATCCCGGCGCGAAGTACGAGATGGGTCTCGAAGCAATCGAAAAGATCGAGATCGTGGCCGCCGAACTTGCCGCGCAAGTCTTCGATGCGCGGTACGCAGAGATCCGAGTGCCGTCGGGGGCGATAGCGAATCTGTATGCGTTTATGGCTATCGCCAAGCCGGGGGATGCGGTCATCGTCCCGCCAGCCACGATTGCCGGGCACGTTACCCACCAACAACCGGGTGCAGCGGGTTTGTACGGACTGGACATTCACGAGGCACCCATAGACGCAGACAACTACACCGTTGATCTCGCGGGGCTCTCCGATCTCGCGAAACGAGTGAAGCCAAAGCTGATCTCGATCGGGTGCAGTCTCAATCTTGAGCACCACGACGTGTCGGGAATTAGAGAGGTAGCCGATTCCGTGGGCGCAAAGGTGCTCTTCGACGCGGCTCATCTGTCGGGCGTGATCGCTGGCAAGGCGTGGCCTAATCCGCTTCGAGAAGGCGCGCACGTCATGACGATGAGCACCTACAAGAGCTTGGCCGGCCCGCCTTCAGGATTGCTGGTTACCAGCGACAGTGCCATCGCCGAGCGCGTCGATGAGATTGCTTTTCCGGGCCTCACTGCGAACTTCGATGCCGCCAAGAGCGCGGCGCTTGCCGTGACGCTGATCGACTGGATTGAACACGGAGAGGCCTATGGTCGGGCAATGGTCGACATAGCTGCGCAGCTGGCTAGGTCGCTTGCCGACCAAGGCGTCGACGTCCATCGCTCCGGCGAGGGTTTCACTCGGTCACACGCCTTTGCGATCAAGGCCGGGCCTCGCGGTGGTGACGCCACAACACGCCATCTTCGGCAGGCAAACCTGCTCACCTGCGCAATCGGACTCCCCGACGGCCTGGATGCTGGCGTTCGTATCGGGACCAACGAAATGGTCCGGTGGGGGATGGGCGCCGCCGACGTTGATGAACTAACGATGCTGATCGTCGAAGGACTGGGCGATCAACCCGAGCTAGTCGCTCCAACGACGACTGCATTCCGTGGGCGCTTCACCGAGCTGCACTACCTCGCTGACTAGCCCGTTTCCGCAAAATCTGTGGTCAGCGGGCATGTCTATGGTCCGCTGATGGACCACAGATTTTCAGTCTTGTTGCTGGGCCTCGGTGAGTGAGACGATCCGATTCTCCAGGATCTCGATTCGTCGTTGCGCACGTTCGACTGCCCGCTCCGCTCGTTCTGCGATCTCGGGGTCAGCGTTGTCGACTTCAAGCTGAAGCAGGTCCAAGTTGTCGACGGCTTCGCTGAGTTTCGCTTTGGTCTCCTCAACCTGTGCTGCGGCATCGGCCTTGTCGAAAACCCGAGATTCCGCGGTGCGACGTGACCGAGCAAGGCTGCTGCTGCTCTCTGGTGAAGGAATTGCAGGGTCGTCACCGGCCTCGCGGCGAGCGATGAACATTGGCGACATGATCTCGATGTCAGCGTCGTGGAGCGTGTCGAGGATGGCTCCGCGCAGCTTCGAGCGAGTGCCCAAGAGAGTTCGTGGGTCCTCGAGGAAGCCGGCGATGCGGTAGTTGACCGTGTAATCGCCCAACTCAACAACTTGGACGAACGGTTCGATGAGGCCTGCCTTCTCCGCCGCAGAAACGAAGAGCTCTTCGAGTAGATGACGAGACACGTCGTAGCCAATCGAGGCCTGCGCCGACACGATCGTGCCCGACGCTCGGACTACACGGACGGGTTGGTTGACCATGATCGCGTTCGGCAGCGTGACCAAGTCTCGGTCAGCGGTCTGAATTTCTGTGTGAAACAGGCCGCGTTCGGTGACCCGGCCCATTTGCTCGGCAACCTCGATGAAATCTCCCGGTTTGAAGCTGCTGGCCGTTCGCAATATCAAGCCAGCCATCGCGTTGGCGATGATCGACTGCGAAGAGATCGCGAGTGCGCCGGTGACGACGAGGCCAAAGACCGAAAAAGCGAGGTCTGAGTCTGAGCCGTCGGGGAGCACGAAGATAATCGCGAGAAGGCCCACAAGGGCTATCGCAGCGACGGCTAGCTGGGAACGAAATGAAATTTCCGCGTCGTCGGCACCTGACTGGCGACGCAGGATCCAACGCACGAGAAGGATCACCGCAATGGTGACAAGGACGACAATGAGCGCGGGTACCCAGTCGTTGAACTCTGTCCCGGAAGCTTGCGCGATCAGCACACTTGCTGTCTAGCCGACAGAGTGGATCTGGTGCGACCTCGCGGCCGCTATTACATGTGTTGTAGCTAGCCGGCGACTTGTTGTCGCGTCGCTGTGATGTCCGCGATTTTGTACTCGGCATTGGCCTTTTCGCTGACCAGCAGCGAAATGAGTCCGGCCACTGCAACCGCCGTCGAGCTTATGGCTGCCATTAATACCCTCATGCTCGTCCCCCTAAGACGTGTCATGTTGGAAGTTCAACGTCAGGGTTTCCCGCCCCTCTCTTTGGACTTCCAGTCCAGTTCTTCAACTTCCACCATATCGGTGTTATGTGCCGCGCGTCACGTCGACCCGTAAGATTTGCGCGAAAGTCGTGCGAACGTAGCTTCCCGTAACCTTGAGCTATGGATGTTGAGACCACCCACCAGGTTGTTGGATTGCAAGTTGCGCTTGCCGCTCGCATGGAGATGCGGGTACTCGAGTCCATCGAGATCCTCGATGGGCACGGGATCACTGGCGACCGCTATGAGAATGCCCGCCACCGTCAGGTCACGGTGCAGTCGCTCGAGGAGATTGCGATGGCTGAGGAAGAGGTCGGTCGCGATCTTGATGCCGTGCTCACCCGGCGCAACATCACCGTCGACACCGGCCTGCTCGATCGCACCCCCGGTAGCCGAATTCGGATCGGCTCAGGCGACAACGGTTGGGTGGAACTCGAGGTCGTCCGGGATGCAGCGCCATGCAAGCTGCTCGAGGACACCCTCGGTCGAGACGCAAAGCTCGCGCTAAGCAAGAGGGCCGGGGTCGTGTACCGAACGATCAGCGGCGGCACGATCAAACTCGGCGACACCATGGTGGTTGACATCCCGACGTAGGCACGTCTCGTTGGCTGAGGCGCTACGACGGCAAGTCGGGTTGGTAGCCCCAGTTGCTCATAGACCTCGGCGAGGTCGTCCTACGACTGCAACCGCAGGATCGTGATCGAGAGCGGGGGCAGTGTCAGCCAGATCGATTGGTCAAAACCGTTGTGATGCTCCGGCGTCGACTCGTAGGTCGGCGACTGTTCGTATCCCGAGCCGCCGAACTTCTCGGCGTCGCTGCATAGCTCGACGTTCCAGGCGCCAGCGACGGGTACTCCCGTCATCACATCGTTGCGCGGAATGGGTGTTGCATTGAGGGCCACCACGACCATGTCGCCCGCGCGATCCTCGCGAACGAACGTGAGGATGCTGCGGTCGCTGTCGTTGGCATCGATCCAACGGAATCCTTCTGGCGACGTATCGAGTACGTGCAACGCCGGAATCGACGTGTACGCGTGGTTGAGCGCTGCAACCCACTGGAGGACTCCTTCGTGGTGGCTGTCGGAGTGGGCGAGATGCCACGGGAGGCTGTCGTCGTGGTTCCACTCGCCCCAGGGAGCGAGTTCGCTCCCCATGAACAGCAGCTTCTTGCCGGGCGTCGTGAATTGGAGTCCAAAGAGTGAGCGAAGGTTGGCGAACTTTTGCCACTCGTCTCCGGGCATCTTTGTGAGCAGTGACCCTTTGCCATGCACGACCTCGTCGTGACTCAGTGGCAAGACGAAGTTTTCGCTGAAGCCGTACATCGATCGGAAGGTCAACTTGTTGTGGTGGTAGCGACGATTGACCGGGTCTTCCTCGAAGTAGGCGAGCGTGTCGTTCATCCAGCCCATGTCCCACTTGTAGCCAAACCCGAGCCCGCCGTGATTGGTTTGATGGGTCACCCCAGGCCAGGACGTTGACTCTTCGGCGATCATCACGATGTCGGGGAAGTGGGCGTACATCTCGTGATTGAGCTGTTGGAGAAACTCGATTGCTTCGAGGTTTTCTCGACCGCCGTATTGGTTGGGGATCCAATCGTCGCCGCGGCTGTAGTCGCGGTAGAGCATCGACGCAACGGCGTCGACGCGGATGCCATCGATATGGAACACCTCAAGCCAAAAGCGAGCGCTGGAGAGCAGGAAGCTACGGACTTCGTGGCGGCCGTAGTTGAAGATGGAACTCTTCCAATCCGGATGGAACCCTTCGCGCGGGTCGGCGTGCTCGTAGAGCGATGTCCCATCGAAGGCATTGAGCGCAAAGGCGTCGGCGGGGAAGTGAGAGGGAACCCAATCGAGGATGACGCCGATGTTCGAATTATGGAACGCGTCGATCAGATCCATCAGCTCTCGCGGGCCGCCATAGCGGGAAGTCGCCGCGAAATAGCCGGTGGTCTGGTATCCCCATGACGAATACAACGGGTGCTCGGTGAGGGGAAGAAGTTCGACATGGGTGAAGCCCATTGCCGAGACGTGTTCGACGAGGGCATCGATGAGTTCGGTGTAGCTCAGTAACTCGTGGTTGTGCACGCTCCGTCGCCATGACCCGAGATGAACCTCATAGATCGACATTGGCTGCGTGATGTCGTGGCGGTCACCTCGAGACGCCATCCACGCGTCGTCGGTCCAGGTGTGGGTGAGATCGCTGAGTACCGATGCTGTCGCCGGCGCTACTTCGGCTTCAAATGCCAGCGGGTCAGCCTTTTCGACGATTACGCCGCTCGCAGAGACGACGCGGTATTTGTATCGATCGCCCAGCTGCATTCCTGCAACGAATCCCTGCCACACGCCGCTAGCTCCAACCCGGGTGAGGGGGTGGCCAGGGTGGGTCCATCCGTTGAAGTCGCCAATGACCCCAACCTCGGCCGCATTGGGTGCCCAGACCGAGAAGCGGGCACCCCCTACGCCCTCGTGATGGGCAGGTCGCCCGCCAAGGTTCTCCCAGAGCCGGGTGTGGTCACCGGCGTTGAAGAGGTATTGATCGACGTCGCTAAAGCCGTTCAAGGGAGCGGGACGAGTTTCCGCGTGATCACTTGGCATTGTGTGAGTCTGGTCGATTTCTCGAAGCGGAGTGCTAATGCTCGGGCACTGAAGTGATCAGCACTGGTTCAGTTGCTGCTCGAAAGCTCTTTGTAGATCTCCATATGGCGCCGAGCAGGCACTGCCCATGACCAGTCCGCAGTCATACCTCGTCGCTGTATCGCGGAGCGCCTGCGTGGGCTGGACCATCCGCGCACCGCCCGGTGGACAGCATCGAGGAGTGCTATCGATGTTGCTTCTTTTGCGATGTAGCCGGTTCCGGCCCGAGGCTTAACGTCGGTGTCGAGCACGGTGTCTCGGAGACCGCCGACGTCGGTTACCACCGGAATCGTGCCGCAGGTCATGGCCTGCATCTGCGTAAGTCCGCACGGTTCGAACCGGCTGGGGACCAACAACAGGTCGCTTCCGGCAACCACGAGATGTGCGAGGCGTTCGTCGTAACCGTCAAAGACGTGAACTCGATCAGGGAAGGCCGTCTCGGTGCGCTTGGCCAACCGGGCGAGATCGCGAGATCCGGAACCAATGATGACGAGTCGTGCGTGGAGGTTTTCGAGAAATGGTGCGAGCGACAATGCGAGGTCGATGCCCTTTTGATGGTCGAGGCGAGCAACGACGCCGAGGACCGGTCCTTTGTCGTCGACCAGGTTCGTGCCGTGGAGCAGTTCCTTTCGGCACAGCTCCTTGCCAGAAAGGTCTTGTTGATCGTACGTGAAGGGCAACAAGGGATCGGTGCTTGGGTGCCAGAGCCCGAGGTCGATGCCGTTGCGGATTCCAATGAGGTCATCTCCGCGTGCGAGCAGTCGCTCATGCAAGCCGAATCCAGTTTCCTTTAGCACGGCTTCGGCGGCATAGGACTGGCTCACCATGATGACTTTGTCCGCCAGGCTCACACCTCCGGCCAGTGCGTTGAAGGCCTGCTTTTCGACAAATGCTGGTCCGTGGACACCGAGGCGGTCGGCCCAGCTGATGTCGCTGGTGCCTTGATGGGCGAGGTTGTGCACCGTGAGCACCGATCGGGTCTCGGCGGGAAGACGCCCGATCGCTGGAGCGGTGTGCCAATCGTTGCAGTGCACAACGTCAGGCTTGCGAACGACGGCCAATTGAGCGACGGCGGCAGCGAAGATCATGAAGTACTCGGCGTTGTTCCACCAACCCTCACCTGTCGCTGGATCGACGTAGGGATGACTGCGTTGGCTTCCTTCGAAGGACAACACCGTCACTTGCCCGACCTGATCTGCCCAGCCTTGGCGGGCGGTCACCGGCGGGCACCAAGAGGGGAGATAGTGCAACGGTTGTTCGGTGACGTCTCGGAGTTCGACTAGGCCGTAGTCGGGCATAACGAGCTCGACGAGAGCTCCCATGCTTCGAAGCACACCGACAAGTCCAGACGAGGCCTCGCTCAGTCCCCCGACCTTTACCACCGGTGCTAACTCGGTCGTGGCAAAGAGAATACGGCGGGCTGTCTCATCGACTTCGAGTCGATATCTTTCCAGTCGCCGCTCTTCCACCTCTGAATCTTCGGCGCGATTTTGAGCCTTGTGAAGAGGAAACTGTCAAATTTTCGCGAATAGAAAGCATTCGGACAGAAGGCGTTCACCAAATCTCACTCCGCGAAGTCGAGCGCCCACAGCGCGAGAGCGACCGCTGTATCGCTCACAATCGCTGGTGGTTGGACGACTAGGAAGATATGAATTCGGCATCAACGTCCCCGAGTTACCCGTCTCCGCCGTCCTCGATCAATGATCTTGGCATTGCTGCGTCCCTCATCGAGGACATCATCTTGCAACGCCTGGTGATCGATGGTCGATCGTCGGTTTCACGAATGGCGCAAGCTACCGCGCTGTCTGTCGGCGTGGTCGACTCAACTGTCGATGGGTTGCGCCAACGCATGTACCTCGAGATTCAGGGTATGGACGGCCGTGACTACATCTTGGCGCCGACCGAAAAGGGCAAGACCGAAGCCGCCAATCGAGCACAGGCTTTGATGTATGCCGGTGCCGCCCCAGTATCACTCGATGACTACACCGCCATGGTCGAGTCACAACGAGGTCGCGCCCCAATCAACGCGGCGACGCTGACCGAAGCATTCAACGATTTGATCATTCCTCCCGGCTTCTTCGACGAGCTGGGTCCGGCCCTCGTATCAAAGGGCGCGGTGTTCTTGTATGGCCCTCCGGGTACCGGTAAGACCAGTCTCGCCGAGCGCATGATCAAGATGTACAAAGATCCAGTGCTCATTCCGCGTGCGGTTGAGTTTGACCAGGCCGTGATCACGGTCTTCGATCCTTCAATTCACGAGCCGGTGACCCCTCAGCCTGAAGGTCTCGACGGACGCTGGGTGCTTTGCTTGCGCCCTTGTGTAATCGTCGGTGGCGAGCTCACCGAGAAGCAACTCGAACTCGAGCGGGACCCGTCCTCTGGCGTGTACCGGGCGCCGCTTCAGATGAAGTCAAACAACGGCATCTTCGTCATCGATGACTTCGGCCGTCAGAAGATGACCCCCGAAGCAGTACTGAACCGCTGGATCGTTCCGCTCTCTCGCGGCATCGATTTCCTCACCCTCGCCCACGGCGCGGCGTTGACGATTCCCTTTGACTCCAAAGTGGTGTTCTCAACCAACATGCGTCCCGATCAGCTCGGCGATGACGCGTTTGCGCGACGTATTCCGAACAAGGTGTATGTGGGCTCGATCGATGACGCTGGCTTCGACCAGATTTTGGCGGCTGTCTGCAAGGGAATGGGAGTTGGCTGCAACCAAGAGTCGGCGAACTACCTGCGTCAACTGATTCGGGACCAAACGGGAACCGACCTGCGTCCGTACTACCCAGCTGACTTTGCCAAGACGCTGCTCGCGATCTGTGAGTACGAGGGTCGCCCAAAGGTGCTCGACCGCAACGCGATCGACCGTGTAGCCAACATCTACTTCACAAAGAACGACAACGCTGACGTTTGGGAAACCCAAGCTCAGGTAGCGGCGTAGTCGCAGGTCCGGGCTTAGGCCCACCGATACTTTGCAGCTAGATAGCAGCTAGCGATACGTCGCAGTTAGCAGCTAGATAGCGCGTACGGCGACCGTGTGGTAGCCCTCGGCGCCATCTGGTGCAGGGTTCACGATGATCGGTGACTGGGTGAAGCCCGTTGTGTCGGTAGCACGCACACGGATGAGGTGATCGCCAGGGGCTGCGTCCCAGTCGTAGCGCCACTGGACCCAGGTTTCGTTCGATTCGACGTCACCGAGTTCGACTTCGTTCCACTCGCCAACGAATTCGTTTGTCGCGCGGACTGCCTCGAGATCATCGAAGGAGACCTCAACACGGTCGATGCCCACGGTTGGGGACCAGGCGATGCCAGCAAGAGTGGTTGAGCCAGCTGCGACCTGTTGTCCGTTCTGCGGAACGTCGATGCGAGATTGCGTCTTAACCGGGCCCTCCTTTGACCACCCTCGTGGCATCCAGAATCCGTCGACACCGATCCAGTCGGTGATCGTGATGCTCTCGATCCACTTGGTTGCAGACACATAGCCGTATAGGCCTGCGATCACGAGGCGAGCGGGGAAACCGTGGTCGATCGGCAGCGGTTCACCGTTCATAGTGAGTGCCAACATTGCGGTTCGTCCGTCGTAGGCCAGAGGCAGCTGGAATCCGCAGGTAAAGCCATCGACAGATCGACTGAAGAACTGATGCTGATCGTTCGTGGGATCTTGGACGCCAGCTTCTTCGAGCAACTCGGTCACGGGGATACCGGTCCAGATCGCATTGTCGACGAGTTGACCGCCAACAGGATTCGACACACACGAGAGGGTGACTTCTCGAGTTACGTGATCACGAGCGAGGAGTTCGTCGTAGGTGTAGGAGATCGGGTTATCGACGTACTGGCCGCCGATCGAAAGAGACCACGTGGCTGGGTCGACCTGTGGCTTTGTCAGCGCGGTATCGATCAGGTAGAAGTCATCGACCGGGTTGATTGGCGTAATGCGTGGTGCGAGCCCGGGGATGTTGTCGAACTCGCCCAGCGGAAGATTGATTGGCGTTGCCGGGATCGTGTTCGATGTCGAACCGCTCGCGAGAATGTCGTTGCGAGCTTGTTCGGCTGCGCTGGTTCGCCCGACTCGGGCAGCACCGGTGAGTGCAACCGCTCCCGCTGCGGCACCACCGAAGGCGATCAGGTTTCGACGGCCGGTCGCCTGGCTAAGCGGGCTTCCGGGCACGATGGGTTCTTGGGTCTCAGGCCGAGTAGCGAAGCGCAACAGGCCGATGGTTGTGGCGGCACCTCCAGCTGCGGCGACGAGAGCCGAGACAAAGGAAAGTGGCACCGAGTTGAGTTCGCCGGTGCTGGCGGCCCAACCACCGAAGATTCCAAAGATCGCAAACCCGATCAGGACAGGCGTAATCGACCTGCGGCTTCGTGTGCCGAGCCAGCCGCCAACGGCGATCGAACCGACGATGATTCCGCCGAGGAGCAAAGGCTTCTGTAGCGGGCCGATGGTGTTGATGCTTGTGGCGACAACATCGCCAGGGGTGAGATCGACGAACAGTTCGCCGACACCAATTACCAACGACGTAACCTGCGAGCTCAGTCGGTCAAAGAACTCACCAAGAGCGAGAGCGATTGCGGCGCCGAGCGCGCCTGCGAGCCATGCGTTACCAAAGGACACTCGAGGACGGCTTTCTACCGTTGTGTCTTCACCATCTTGTTCCTTGGTGCCTTCGGTTACTGCCATGCTTTCCTTTTGCAGATCGCCCCTTTGGGCCTAACTAGTACTACCAATATCGTCTCACTCTCCCATGCAACTAGAGTCAATTGTGTGCAACGTTCAGAACTCTTTCATCTTGGTTGGGACGATGGATGGGAGCAGATTTGGGCAGACAATGACGATCAGGAGGGCATTCCGGGCCGCATTTTGCGGGTAGAACGCGGTGAATGCGATGTCGGTGTCGAAGGAAAAACCGTCCGTGCAATCTCGGATTCTCAACGATCTCAAGCCGAAAAGGCACCGGTGACCGGCGACTGGGTCGCACTCAGCACCGATGAGGAACAACGTTGGCGAATCGAGCACATTTTGGACCGTCGAACGGCGTTAGTGCGACGCGATCCGGGAGAACGAGAAGTCGAACAGCCACTGTCCGCGAATGTCGATGTTGGGTTTCTCGTTCATGGTTTCGACCGCCCGTTTCGTGCTGGAAAGCTCGAGCGATTCCTTGTGTTGGTGTGGAACTCGGGCGCCCTGCCGGTCGTGGTGTTGACCAAATCGGATCTGGCGGACGCTGAACAGATCTCCGAACTGCGCGCTGTCGTTGCGGCGGTAGCTCCCGATGTCGAAGTGGTCACCACCAGCAGCGAGTCGGGCGAAGGTTTGCAACGGATACGAGACCTGCTGACTCCCAACAAGTCAGGCACGCTTCTCGGCGAATCTGGGGCCGGAAAGTCGACGCTTGTCAACGCGCTGCTCGGCAAGGAGATCCAAGACACACAAGAAGTTCGGTCGGGTGATTCCAAGGGTCGCCACACCACGATCACTCGCGACCTGCTGGTACTGCCAGGTGGTGGGGTTCTCATCGATACTCCCGGCGTGCGTGCGGTTGGTCTGTGGGATGCGCAGGACGCACTCCAGCAAGTGTTTTCCGACATCATCGATGCCGCAGGAGATTGCCGATTTAACGATTGTTCGCACACCTCGGAACCCGGGTGCGCAGTACGAGACGCCGTCGATAGCGGAGAAATCGATCATCGACGCCTCGATCGCTTCCGCGAAATGCGCGAGGAACTCGCTGAAATCGAGCGACGTCTAGAAGAACGAGAACGGGCCCAAGGTGGGCGTCATCGAGGCGGAAAGCGTCAACAAAGACGGCGGCGCTAGTCCTGTTTCGCCTTTGGCAGGGCCAAACGGGCTATGTCGACGAATAGCGATTCGCACGTACCATCGCGAGGGTGACCAGCAGCCAACGAACTCGCCTCTTACTCGTCCTTCTCGCCGTGGCCACGGCCTTTTTGGTCTTCGTTACTTTCGGCGGTGACGAGGTCGTAGACCCAACGCCTCAACGAGACTTTGGCGTTCTGGCAATGTTGGTCGACAACGATGAGATTGAGTCCGTCCAGTTCACGGGCGGTTCGGCAACGGTGCTTGCCACGACGGTGGATGGCGAAGAGTTTCGCTCGGTCCTTCCTCCGGGTTTCACCGACGAGTTCACTGACATTCTCTTAGCGACGAGCCCGGCGGTCCAGGTATCTACGGTCCAGCCGCCTCCGGGTGGCACCGACTGGCCCCTGCTGCTGAGAACCCTCCTGCCACTTGTGCTCATGATTGTGTTGGTGTGGGTGATTCTCGCCCGCATGAGCGGCGGCAAGCGCGCTGGCAAAAAGTTCACTGCGAACACCCGCAAGGAAGGCAGCGAACTTCAAGACGTGACGTTCGCCGACGTCGCTGGAGCGAGCGAGGCGGTCGTTGAACTCGGAGAGATTCGTGAGTTCCTTTCGGACCCCAAGCGATTTCAGGACATGGGTGCCAAGATCCCCAAGGGCGTGCTTTTGTATGGACCGCCGGGAACCGGCAAGACGTTGCTCGCTCGAGCCGTTGCTGGTGAGGCCGGCGTCCCGTTCTTCAGTCTGTCTGGTTCCGCATTCGTAGAGATGTTCGCTGGAGTCGGTGCGAGTCGCGTTCGCGACCTCTTCGAGCAAGCCCGCAAGGAAGCGCCAGCGATCATTTTCGTCGACGAAATCGACGCGGTCGGTCGTCACCGTGGCGGCGGTAGTGGCGCTGGAAACGAAGAGCGCGAACAGACCTTGAACCAGCTCCTCGTCGAGATGGATGGCTTCGACGTCGAGACCGGCGTGATCTTCATTGCGGCGACGAACCGCCCCGACATCTTGGATCCAGCGTTGCTTCGCCCAGGTCGCTTCGATCGCCAAGTCGCCGTGGAACGTCCGGACCTGGCTGGCCGTCGACAAATCGCCGCGGTTCACGCAAAGGGCAAGCCTCTCGCTGACGACGTCAACATCGAAACCATCGCACGACGCACACCAGGATTCACCGGGGCCGACATTGCGAACCTTCTCAACGAGGCCGCGTTGTTAAGCGCCCGTAGAGACAAAGATGCCATTGGTCACGGTGAGCTCGATGACGCACTCGATCGGGTCATCGCCGGGCCCGAGAAGAGCTCGACGACGCTCTCCGACAAGGAAAAGCTGATCATCGCCTACCACGAAGCCGGTCACGCCATTGTTGGACATGTGCTTCCGGGAAGCGACCCGATCCACAAGGTGTCGATTATCGCCCGCGGCAAGGCCTTGGGCTGGACGTTGGCATTGCCCGAAAAGGACAAGGTCTTGATGTCTCGGTCCGAACTGGGAGATGAGATGGCGATGTTGCTCGGCGGACGTATCGCCGAGGAAATGATCTTTGGTGATCCCACGACGGGAGCAGCGAACGACATCGAGCGCGTCACGGCGATTGCTCGGAACATGGTGACGAACTACGGCATGAGTCCGACGCTTGGTCTACAGAAGTTCGGTATTGGCATCGGTGAGTCCTATGCCGGTGGAACCGCGAAGAATTACTCCGACGTCATCGCCAGCCGCATCGATGAGGATGTGCAGATGCTGGTCGACCGCGCCGCTGATGAAGCCCGCGAAGTTCTGACCCTTCACCGAACGCTGCTCGACCAGATGGCCGAGGCGCTCATCGAATATGAGACATTGAACAAAGAAGAGCTCGAAGCGCTCTTTGAGGGGATCGAGTCGTTTGTTCCCGTACGAGTTGATGGACCGCGCGGTCTTGACCTTCGCGACGAAAGCAAGTTCGCCGGGCGCTAGCTACGACAACTCGCTCGCGACGTAGTCGATGCAGTGGGTAAGGGCTTCGACATCGCTGGGCTCGACGGCCGGCATCATCGAGATACGCATTTGGTTGCGACCGAGCTTGCGGTAGCCGCCGGTGTCGAGGATCCCGTTGGCACGCAGTACCGCAACGACCGTGTCGGCGCTGATGGCATCGTCGAGATCGATCGTGCCCACCACGCGACTGCGCTGATCGGGGTTCTCCACATATGGCGACGCAAATGAGCTCGCGTCCGCCCAGCTGTAGAGGGTGTCAGCCGATTGATCCGAGCGCTTGGCCGCAAACTCGAGGCCACCGTTTTCGTTACACCATTCGGTGTACTTCAGAGCGAGGTAGATCGTGGCGAGCGCCGGGGTGTTGTAGGTCTGATCCTTGAGCGAGTTGTCCATGGCGGTCTTCAGGTTCAGGATCTCTGGCATCCACCGGTCGCCCGTGCACAGTTTGTCGATCCGTTCCATGGCAGCGGGGGAGCACAGCGAAAGCCACAGGCCGCCGTCGGAGCTGAAGCATTTTTGGGGGGCGAAGTAGTAGGCATCGGTGTTGGCCGGGTCGAAGCGAAGGCCGCCTCCGCCTGACGTTGCGTCTACGAGCACAAGACCGTCGGCGTCTGGGCGATCGACCGGGAATTGGACGCCGGTCGAGGTTTCGTTGTGGGGGTAGCAGTACGCATCGACATCGGGGTTCGGGGTCATCGCCGGAGCGGTGCCAAAGTCGCCTTCGATGATGTCAGGATCGCCGAGGTGCGGTGCGAGCGCGACCGCCTTGGCAAACTTGCTGGAGAACTCGCCCGACACCAGCATCTGGGCCGAGTTCTCGATCAGGCCAAAGGTTGCAGCATCCCAAAACAAGGTGGCGCCGCCGTTGCCGAGGAGTATTTGGTAGCCGTCGGGGGCGTTGAAGAATTCAAGCAGTCCGTTCCGCAGTCCGGCGACAACCAACTTGACCGTGTCTTGGCGGTGGCTGGTTCCCAAGAAGTCGTCGGCCTCTGCAGCCAGGGCGGCGACGGCTTCTGAGCGGACCTTCGACGGCCCGGAACCAAAGCGACCATCGCCGGGTCGCATGGAGTCTGGGATCGTGATGTCTGGGATTGAGGTCATACCCGATAGTTTCGCAGGGTAAATCGGCGAATTCGCGCCGATTAGAGAGACAAGTTTCACGGGAGTCTTCATGGGTGCTCGCATTTCGGATCGGATTGGCGCAATTCAAGAGTCTGCGACTCTGGCCATCACCGCGAAAGCGAAGGCCCTCAAGGCTGCCGGCGAGCCCGTTATCGGCTTCGGTGCTGGCGAACCAGACTTCCCGACTCCCGCGCACATCGTCGAGGCTGCGGTCGCCGCAT
>CAYTUB010000073.1:11932-14332 GCA_964441145.1 uncultured Acidimicrobiales bacterium | reverse complement strand
GAAAATGCACGCGCCGTCGACGACCCGGGTATTTCGCGATCCAGCAGCAGTCCGTTCCTCAGCAAATGGCCCATCCGCGACAAGGGCGTCGCGGAACTGAAAGACGCTGGGGTCGAGGGTCGCCGCCAACGCAGCAATGGTCATCGCCTCGTCGTCGTCTAGCAACTCGGCGCCCACCGAGCAACATCCAAGAGCTGCTGCAGCATCGGCCTTGCGCTCGATTCCGTGGCACCCGCCGTCCCAGATACACGACCAATTCGACGCCAAAAAGTCCGAGTCGATGCGCCACTGCACACCTTGGTGCTCGACCTGGAGCCAGTCAGAATTCGTCACTTTGGGTACTCTAAGTCCGTTTCTCGGGAATTTCTGCTGCTCCGCATTTGATTAACGGAATGTGAACACTTGGTGCTACTAATTAGTAACCGCCGTTCGATCACAAGATTTGGGCCAGTGCGTCCTAGTCTTAGAGAAAATAATACGGGGACAGTCGTCCCCAGTTAGTGAGTGAGTGCAATGCCTACAGGTACCGTCAAATTCTTCTCAAGCGAGAAGGGATACGGATTCATTTCAAGGGACGAAGGCGAAGACGTCTTTGTCCACTTCAGCAACATCAGCGGCGACGGATACCGAAGTCTCGAGCAGGGCCAAGAGGTCGAGTTCGAGGTAGGACCAGGACGCAAGGGCGACGAAGCCCTCAACGTACGAGCGCTCTAAAACTCTCTTCCGCCCTCGGGCGGTAAAAGATAGTGGGTCAGGCCTTGCCGGGTAACGGCTAGTCTCCCTGCGCGCTAGTAGTCGGTGGCCACGCCACCCTCATGAACTCGACGCTCGACAAAGGCGTCGAGTTCTTCGCGTACGGCCGGATCGATCGCAGGTTCGGTGTACTCCTCAAGCCCGCGTGCCACGACATCGACGGCATGATCTTGCGCCGTTGGCGAGCCAGCCTCGGCCCACGACTCAAAGTTGCGCCAGTCGGAGATGAAGGGCATGTAGAACGCATCTCGATACCTGTCCCGGGTGTGCTGCGTTCCAAAGAAGTGCCCGCCAGGGCCCACATCGGCAATCGCGTCGAGCGCCAACTCGTCGTTATCGACACGCAGCGGCTCGAGGAAGGTCTGCATCATGGCGAGGAGGTCGGCGTCGAGTACGAGCTTTTCGTAGCTCGCCCGAAGTCCCCCCTCCAGCCAGCCCGCACCGTGGAACACGATGTTGGCTCCCCCCATGATCGCTCCCCACAGCGAGAACACCGATTCGTAGCCTGCCTGCGCATCAACGGCATTGGCAGCGTTGACATTTGACGACCGGTACGGCAGGCCGTACCGTCGGGCCAACTGCCCTCCTAGCAGTGCCGCCTTCATGAATTCAGGCGTACCAAAGGCTGGTGAGCCGGACCGCATATCCACATTGGACGTGAACCCTCCGTAGGCAACGGGGGCTCCGGGGCGCACCAGTTGTGCCAGAGCGATACCGGCCAACGCTTCGGCGTTCTGTTGCGTTACGGCACCGAGAATCGTCACCGGCGCCATCGCCCCGGCGAGCGTGAAGGGCGTGATAATCGACATCTGTCCATGTGTTGCGTGCTCGATGATGCCTTGACACATGGGGATATCCAGACGCAGCGGCGAAGACGTGTTGATCACCGTGTGCAGGCTCGGTTCACGGTCGAGTTGCTCGGCGCTGACTCCCCGAGCAATACGCACCATCTCGATGCAATCCTGATTACGTTCCCGCCCCAAGCTGTAGGCGTTGATCGCCTTGTCGCTCAGCGTCAACAGGTCGTAGGTGGCGCGCAGGTGACGCACCGACGGGTGCAGATCGGCGGGCTCCACCGGATAGCCAGCGTGCACATGAATCGAGTTGAAGTATTGGGTGAGCCGCACCAACTTCTGGAAATCGGCGTGATTACCCGTGCGCCGACCGCCGGCAACGTCGCTGACGTTCGGTGGGCTACCAACAGCGGTGAAAATGACGTTGTCCCCGCCGATTTGGACGTTTCGCTCCGGGTTGCGCGCGTGCAAGGTGAATTCGCTCGGGCCATGGGAAACAGCCTCGAGCACCATGTCCGTATCGAAACGCACCCGCTCGTCCTCGACCACACAACCCGCATCGGCAAAGATCTTTCGTGCCGCGGGCTCAAGGACATCGATGCCGACGTCTCGAAGCACAACCAGTGAAGCCTCGTGGATGGCTTCGAGCTGATCTCCATCGACGAGTTCTGTTGGAACAAAGGAGCGCCGAACTTGCTGAAACGGCGCTTGCCGGAGACCCTCGGGAGCTCGGTCGCGGCTGCGCCCGCCACGACGACCTCGACGACCAGCCCCAGCGCTGGGCGCCCCATCGGCCTGCTCCTTCGAGCTCTCGCGTTCTGACATTGCCGCACACTAGAACCTACCCCTCCAC
>CAYTUB010000073.1:0-11832 GCA_964441145.1 uncultured Acidimicrobiales bacterium | reverse complement strand
AATGGCGACACGCTGCTGATTTCTTCAATCGTGTGGTCAAACGGAACCCCGCGTCTGCGACTTCGCCAAAATAGCGAGCCTTCGCAACTGGTCCCCGTAGAGCACATACACCTTCGCTTCGATCTGTCTGGCGACGCTACGAGACGCTGCATTGGCCACAAACCCTTTCGCGATCCCAACACTCCCTGGGTGGATTGCGACAACGCGCCGTTGCCGCAGTCACGCACCTGTGAGCGCTGCACGGCGGTTGATGCCACCTTCGCATCTCAGCTCCACCACGCTCACAATCTGGGCACTGGGGAGATCGACTCCTCCGTGCGGGCCCACCTCGACAAACCCAACGTCGTCTACCTGGCGGCGTTTCGCGATGGATCGGTGAAGGTCGGTACCTCGACGGCAACACGTGTGGAAACCCGCCTGCGAGAGCAGGGGGCATGGGCCGCACGGGTGGTCGCCCACGCGAGCGATGGCTTCGCTGTGCGGGTACTCGAAGACACCGCTACGGCCGAACTCGGGTTGTCTCAATCGGTATCGATCCAACGAAAGCTCGACGGACTCGCAACACCTCGCCCCGATGACACCCTCGATCGAGAGTTGTCGAGCTGGGTATATGGGGTGCACCGAATCATCGGCGAACTCAACGACGAACGCATCTCTGCCGCTGATGAGCCTTGGGAGAACCCTCTGCGAGGATCGGTCCAGTGGACGGGCACACCTCGATACCCACACCGACTGAACACCCGGGCACACGATGTGCAGCTACTCGACGCATGTGGCCGCGCTGTTCGCCTGACACGGCCCGGTAGCGATGACGACTTCGTTGTCGATATTGGTCAGCTCTTTGGCTACGAAATCGTCATGGCACGTGACGTCGCGCTCGATGAGCTCGCGGTCCAAGACAGCCTCTTCTAACTTCGTAGATCGAGGCGACCCGCGGCGTCAGCTACCCTCGTTCGAATGGCCGATGGACTCATGGAGCACGCCGAACCCTCGGCTTTTCCGTTCGGCCCGGCCTCGATCGCCGACATCGCCTCGGCTGGGGCACGCAACCATCCTGATCGCCTCGCTCTGATCGATGGCGATCGAACCTGGACCTACGCTGAGCTTGATCGTGCGGTCTTCGATGCCGCCGCGAACCTCTCAGAACCTGGTCGTACCGAGTCGTTTCTCACTCTGGAGAATTCGGCCGAACTAATCATCGGGGTGCTCGCAACCTTGCGGGTCGGGCGCATCTGGGTTGCCGCCGCCGTCGAGCGAGACCTCGCAGAGGTTGCCGCGCTGACGCAGGGCTCCGGAGTTCCAATCGATCCCCACGCGCCAGCGGTGGTTGCACGCACATCGGGGACCTCGGGGGAACCGAAAATGGTGGTGCATAGCCAGCATGGGATGCTTTTGCCAGCGCTCGTCAGCGCCGACGTGGAACCACCCCGGCTCGGCGAACGCATCGGCACGCCGCTCAACCTGCGAATCGCCAACGTCATGGTGCTCGGCCCAATCTCGGCGTTCGTGCGCGGATCGACGTTCGTGGTGATGCGACGGCGCTACGCCACTGGCATCGCCGAGGACATCGCGGCGCATGCGATCACACGGCTGCTCGCTGTTCCCACTCTGGCCCATGACCTCGCCGAGAGTCCCGAGGTCGAACCATCTCAGCTCGCCACCCTCGATCGGGTGATCCTTGGCGGATCCGGTGGGGATCCCGACATGCAACGCCGATTCGAGGGACGCTTCGGTGTCCGCCCCACGTTGAGCTACGGCCTGAGCGAAGCACCGACTGGGGTTGTGCGCGAGTCACTCACCGATCCGGTTGGGTCCGGGACCGGTCACCCACTCCCCCACGTCGAGATCCAGATCGTCGATCCCGACACGGGCGACATGTTGCCAACGGGCTCCGTAGGTGAGGTGTGCATCAGCGCTGCGCGCTCTGGGCGATGGGCCAACACCTGGACCGGCACCCTCGGCTACCTCGGCAAGCCAGAGTTAACGACGCAACTGTTTCACGGTGGCGTCCTCCATACCGGCGACCTTGGAACGATCGATGAACAGGGCCGGGTGTCGATCACCGGCCGTATGTCTGACCTCATTATTCGGGGCGGCGCCAACATCGATCCGCGTGCCCTAGTAGCCGAACTCACGGCGCTCGGATCCGTGTCAGAGGCGGCCGTCATCGGTATCGATGACGAGCGCCTCGGGCAACAGGTCGGGGCGGTCATCGTGCGAACATCGGACACGTCGGCCGACGAACTCGATGCGGAACTCAACGCGGTTTCGACCGCTCCGGACCATTGGGTGATCGTGGACACCCTGCCTCGAAACCCGATGGGCAAGGTCGACCGGTCAGCACTACGCCGACTACTCGAGTCCTAGCGGAGAGTTTTCCCGGAACTGTGAGGACAGGACGGCTACGATTATCTCGTGCCTGACTTTCAATTTACTGAACTCCTGCCCCTCGGCGAAGACACCACTACGTACCGCAAGCTCACAAGCGAAGGCGTTTCGACCTTCGAAGCTGCCGGTCAGAGCTTCCTCAAAGTGGAACCCGAGGCGCTTCGCCTGCTGACCGCCACGGCGATGCATGATGTTGCCCACTACCTGCGCTCGACTCACCTTCAGCAGCTGCGGAACATTCTCGACGACACCGATGCATCGCCCAACGACCATTTTGTTGCCATGGAGCTGCTCCAGAACGCGAACATCTCGGCGGGCGGGGTGCTGCCAATGTGCCAAGACACCGGCACGGCAATCGTGATGGGCAAGAAGGGCCAGAACGTCTTCACCGGCTTCAACGACGAGGAGGCCATCAGCCAGGGAGTGTTCGATACCTACGAGACGTCGAACCTGCGTTATTCGCAGCTCTCGCCGACGAGCCTTTTCGAGGAGAAGAACACCGGCAACAACCTGCCCGCACAAATCGAGCTCTATGCAACCGAGGGCGATGCCTACAAGTTCCTCTTCATGGCCAAGGGTGGCGGATCAGCAAACAAGACCTACCTGTTCCAAGAAACCAAGGCACTGTTGAACCCTGACAGCCTCACGCAGTTCCTCGATGAGAACCTGCGCAAGCTCGGCACAGCGGCCTGTCCGCCCTACCACCTGGCCGTCGTCATTGGCGGAACATCGGCCGAGTACAACCTCAAGACCGCCAAGTACGCCTCGGCCCATTACCTCGATTCGCTTCCAACCGAAGGGTCGCTGGTCGGGCACGCCTTCCGTGACCTCGAATGGGAAGAGCGCATCCTCGAGCTCACGCGTGAAATGGGCATCGGGGCACAGTTCGGCGGCAAGTACTTCTGCCACGACGTACGTGTCGTTCGCCTGCCACGTCACGGCGCATCGAACCCTGTAGGAATCGCTGTTTCTTGTTCGGCGGATCGTCAGGCGCGCGGCAAGATCACCGCCGAGGGTGTGTTCCTCGAACAATTGGAGACCGACCCGGCCCAGTTCTTGCCAGAGGTCACCGACGCGGACCTCGGCAACACCACTGTGGAGATCGACCTCAACCGCCCTATGGACGAGATTCGGGCAGAGCTCACCAAGTACCCGGTCAAGACCCGCCTCTCGCTAAGTGGAACGTTGATCGTCGGTCGAGACATCGTCCACGCCAAGATCAAAGAGCGTCTCGATGCTGGCGAACCCATGCCCGAGTATCTACAGAACCATCCGATCTACTACGCAGGTCCGGCGAAGACTCCCGAGGGATACCCATCGGGATCCTTTGGTCCCACGACGGCTGGCCGCATGGACAGCTACGTCGACCAGTTCCAAGCCGCAGGCGGATCCATGATCATGTTGGCCAAGGGCAACCGCTCCCGGCTGGTCGTCGACGCATGTAAGGCACATGGCGGCTTCTATCTCGGCTCGATTGGTGGCCCGGCCGCCCGCTTGGCCAAAGATGCCATTCGTAAGGTCGAAGTTGTCGAGTACGAAGAGCTCGGCATGGAGGCCGTGTGGCGTATCGAGGTCGAGAACTTCCCGGCCTTCATCATCATTGATGACAAGGGCAACGACTTCTTCGACGAGGTCAGCACCCCGGTACACCTTCGCTAGCCCTCCTCGCCGGCCTCCTTCATTTGTCCGCGGAATCGGCGTCGAGCGCGTAAGGTTCTCTGAATATGACTAACGAACTTCCAGATGGCCTTGTGGAAACCATGGGGCCTGACACCACCGTGTCCGAGGCCGTCGAGCGGCTAACCGCCGCTATCGAAGCGCACGAAAAGCTAGGACTGATCGCAACGGTCGATCACACAGCAGGTGCCCAGAAGGTCGGACTCGACCTTGCTCCAACCGTCGAGATCTTCTTTGGGAACCCGGCGGTTGGCACCCCGCTTATGCTCCTTGCTCGGACCGTAGCGATCGACCTTCCGCAGAAGATCCTGATTACCCAGGCCGAAAACGGCGTGCAGGTGCTGTACAACGACCCCGCCTACCTGGCTTCCCGCCACGGAATCCCACCCGAGACACCCCAACTCGCCGTCGTGTCGGGGGCGCTCCAAAACATGGCCAACGTCGCCGCTGGAACGGCCTAGTCCCGATACCAGCAGCGACGCGAGCGGGACCTCACCACTGTGCGGTGAGGTCGAGGTCTATCACCTCGCGCATGCGTGTCATCAACGGTTGCCAATCGGCGCTTCGTAGCGTCCGATCGCGTTGCATCGTGGCTTCTCGCCACGCGACCGCACCGACGCGATCCTCTACTGCGACGACAAAGTCTGGCCAGCGGTCGCCAAATCGCTGCGAGGTAGCGCCCGTAGCGATTGCTTCCTCTTCGCCAGCGACCGGTTCGAACAGTCCTTGCACGAGCGGACCCAGGGCCTCGACGGCCTCCTTGAGACGTCGGCGGGCGTCGTCACTGGCGAGCAACACGTTGAGCATCTGGTCAGCGTGTTGCCGATGGAACCGCTCTTCGCTCTCGATGCGGGCGGTGACGTCGGCCAAATCAGAAATTGAGGAGTCCCCGATCGATTCCCACCGGAGCTGGTCGGCAAGATCGAATAGCCAATGCCGGACAAAGGCAATGACCCAATCGTCGGTAGCGAGCTCTACCAGGTGACACGAACGGTATTGCTCTGCCGTGCGGTCAAAGGCCAAGGCATCGATCGCCCGGTCGGCGTCGCCGACGAGCAGCTCATAAAGAAGGACGGCGTGCCCAAGCTCATCTTGGCCAATGCTGCAGAACGCCAAGTCTTCTTCCAGGAACGGCGTCACGCCGATCCACTCGGCGTGCTGTTGACCCATCAGGTGTTTGTCATCAGCCAGAGCCAACAGAAACTCGCGGACTGCAGGGGACACGTCGATCATTCGTTCTCACCGTCGCTGGTTTCGTCAGCACTGGGTTCATTGTCAGTGCGTAGCGCCTTTCGACGCGCCGCCACAGCTGCACCGTCGTGATGGCGATGCGCCTTATCGGCATTGGGTCGGACAAAGTCGTCGTCGGCGACAATGACATGTTCCCGGCGAACAACCCAGAGGCGATCACCTTCAGCTCGTCGGGCGTACGCCTCGCGAGCCATGACCAAGGCGAGCTCGTCGTTGGCAGCATCGAGGGCGCCAGCGTGACGGAACTCGTCACGCCCGTCCTTCTTCAAGAACACTTCGTAGGTGGCCATTCGTTAGCTCCGCATCACTTCGACGGTCTCACCACATGCCGTGCAGCGGTTGACCGAACGGCAGCGACTCGGTCCGAACATTGACTGCTCGGCTGTATCGGCTCCACAGAGCGGACACGACGGAGCCTTGTTCCCGATGCGAACCGCGACGGTGAACTCTTGTGCCAGTTGCTTTCGGGTCTCGGCGCTCATCCGTTCGACACCCCATACCGGCGAACGCAACCATGCCACTTCGACTTGCTCAACACCGGGGACGCTCTCGACCGCATGTTTCACGTCATCGGCGATCATCTGAAGCGCCGGGCATCCAGAGAACGTCGGGATCAACCCAACCCGAACCATCGCTCCGTCGACTTCAACGCTCTCCAGCAGGCCCAGATCCGCGATCGATACCCCCGGATATTCCGGGTCATCGACGGAGGAGATCGCGCTGAGGACCGTGGTTGGTGTGGTCATGGTTTTGCGGCCATGGCGTCGCGGACCCAGCGGGTTCGTTCCCAATTGTCTCGTGCCTCACCGATGCGACGAGCCGAATCGGGCCCACCTTGGGCGAGCGTTCGCTTCAGGGGTTCCCAGTCGATCGGGCCCACATCCCACATACCCGTTTCTTCGTCGTAGGCCAGGTCAGGTGCGGGCACGGCAAAGCCATAGCTCTGAAGCATCGGCACAAACTTCTGTACCCATTTGTCGCGCAACACCTCGTTGCGCTCGGACTTAATGTGCCAACGCAGCAACTTGTCGCCGGGCTTGGAGTCGGGACCGAACAGTTGCAGAGCGGGCCAGAACCATCGGTCGAGAGCGCCTTGAAAGATCTCGCGTTGGATGTCGGTTCCTTGGGCGATGCGCATCATTCGGTCTTCGCCGAGACGCATATGAAAGCCTTCTTCGGAGATAATGCGCTTCAGGATCCGCCGGTACGGCCCGTAGGAACAGTTCTTGAACACGGCCTGCTGGCTCGCAAGCGCCGCTGCATCGACCAAGAACGCGATCGCTACCTGATCGCCCCAGGTCTCAGCCTTGTAGTGAAAGACGTTGTGGAACTTTGATCTCCCGGCGAACAGGTCCTCGAGCATCTCGGTGCGACTCTTGATTCCCATGTCGGCGGCAACCATGTAGAGCAGATGGCCATGACCAATTTCGTCTTGGGTCTTTGCCAGTACCGACATCTTGTGGCGCAGACCAGGTGTTCGAGGAATCCAGTCCCGCTCGGTGAGCCCGCCCATCAGCTCGGAGTTCGCGTGCATCTCGATGAACGCGAACACCGCCTTGCGGTACTCCTCGGGCATATCGTCGTCGGCCTCGACGATGCCGCCGTCGTCCAAGAATGCCTCGAAGGCATCCATGTCATCCCACGTCCTCATCGACCTCCCCCTCTCGCATTTCTGTGGTCCGTCAGCGGACAATAGGCATGCTCACTGACCACAGATTTTGACATCACTGCTCGCCGACCATTGTCAAGACGTCGTACACGGCGGCGAGCTCTCCATCTTGGTTGTAGACCCGGGTATCCCAGGCAACCTCGCCGTATCCCAGCGCCGCAAGCCACGTCTTTCGTTTGCACGTGAGCACAACGTGGATCTCATCGCCTGGTTTGGTGGGCGTCGCGAAGCGAAGTCGATCGAGCCCATAGTTCGCCAGCACCGGACCCTCGGGCGGGTCGACAAACAGACCAGCGGCGAAGCTCAGCACGAGGTAGCCGTGCGCCACGATGCCACCAAAGATTGGGCTTCGGGCAGCGGCCTCCTCGTCCATGTGGGCATAGAAGGTGTCGCCGGTGAACTCAGCAAAGTGCGCAATGTCCTCGCTGGTTATCACCCTCGGCTCGGTCGTGAGTGAGTCGCCGATGGACAGGTCGCTGAAGCCGAGCTTGAAGGGGTGGCCCCTGTCGTTGGTTGGGGCGCCAGCGACGTACTCGCCGGTGATCGAGGTGAGCATCTGCGGACTCCCTTGGATCGCGGTTCGTTGCATGTGATGGAACACGCCGCGCACGCCTCCCATCTCGGCTCCGCCACCGGCTCTACCAGGGCCACCATGAACGAGATGCGGTAGCGGCGAGCCGTGGCCGGTGCTGTGGGCTGATGCGGTCTCGTCGACGACCAGCACACGTCCGTGGTGCGCCGCTATGCCCAGCGTCAGAGCGCTCACTTCTGCAGGGTCGCTTCCAAAGACCGAGGCCACCAGACTGCCGTCTCCCAGCGCCACGAGGTCGATCGCCTCGTCGAGGTCCGCGTAGGGCACGAGCGTAGATACCGGACCAAAGGCTTCGGTCTGGTGGACGGCGGCACCCCGGCGGTCGGTGGCGCGCAACAAGGTCGGAGCGAGCATCGTTGCTGTTCCGCCGCCGGCGAGAATTGGTGACGTGGACGTCGACAGCACTTCGATGGCTCGACGGACTTCGTCGGCCTGGCCTGCGCTCGCTACCGGCCCCATCGTGGTCGAAGGGTCTCGCGGATCACCAACGACAACCTCGGACAAAGCCACCTCTAGCGCCGCAGATGCATCGTCGAGCAACGCTTCGGGCACGAAGGCACGCCGGATCGCCGTGCACTTCTGTCCGGCCTTGACGGTCATCTCGCGCACCACTTCGCGAACGAAGAGATCGAACTCTGGGGTTCCTGGCGTTGCGCTTGGGCTGAGGATGGCCGAGTTGAGCGAGTCGGCCTCGGCGACAAAGGGCACCGAGCGGGAAATCACGTTCGGGTGTGCTCGCAACATCGCTGCAGTCGATGCCGAGCCGGTGAAGCCGACCGAGTCCTGACCGTCGAGGTGATCGAGGAGGTCACCGGCTGAGCCACAGATCAGCTGGAGCGACCCCTCCGGCAACAGACCACTGTCGACCATGATTCGCACCGCAGCCTCGGTGAGATACGCGGTCTGGCTTGCGGGCTTAACGATCGAGGGGACCCCGGCGATAAAGGCCGGGGCGAACTTCTCGAGCATCCCCCAGATCGGAAAGTTAAAGGCGTTGATCTGCACGAACACTCCGCGCTTGGGCGTGAGGATATGTGTGGCGACAAAGGAGCCATCGGCGCTGAGTTGTTCGGTCGGGCCATCGACCACGACGTTGGAGTTCGGCAGTTCCCGCCGGGCCTTACTCGAGTACGTGAGCAGCACTGAAGCCCCACCGTCGATATCGATCCACGAGTCTGAGTCGGTCGCACCTGTCCGAGCCGAGATCGCATACAGCTCAGCCTTCACGTCCGTCGAGAGCAGTAGCTTGCCAAGCTCCTTCAAAATGCTCGCTCGCTCGTGGATCGTGAACTGTGCGAGAGCTGGGTTGGCGACCGTTCTTCCGTATTGGACGGCTCCGGCGAAGTCCACACCACTAGAGGAGATCGAGTAGGCCTCATCACCGGTGGAGGCATCGCACAGCGCAACCGCATCGTCGCCTGGAGCAATCCACGAACCCTCGATGAAACTGCACACATCCTGCATCACAATATGATACAGATATTAGAGATCACCTCAAGCCGTTTGTATCACGTCGAAGTAATGAAGACCGAGCCACTCACATCAATTCTCGCCGCTGCTAGCGAGTCGAGTACCGCTCAGGCGATCCTCATCACCGTGTTTGGCGATGCCCTCTACCCTCGCCGGCAGCCAACTTCGGTCGTCGACCTTGCCCTACTCGTAGCTCCACTCGGCGTTAACGAACGGGCTGTTCGTACGGCACTGCTCCGGCTAAGCCGCGAGAACGTCGTAGCTTCCAAGCGCGAGGGACGCCACAGCCTCTATTCGGTTGCGCCTGAATCCGTCGAGACCTTCCGACGGGCCGAAGCTCGAATCTACGGTGATGCATCTCCGGACTGGAACGGCGAGTGGACCGTCGCAATCATCGACCCGAGTTCCGAGGCCTCCGACCGGGCGCGCTTCCAGCGAGAACTTCGCTGGATGGGCATGGCAACGCTGCAGACCGGGGTGCTCGTCTCGCCGACGATTGACACCGACACGGTGTTCTCGCTCGCGCAGATGCATCGGGTCACGCTCACCGCCCTGTTTCGCAGCTCGCTGGCCTCGGGCCAACTCGCTGGTGACCCTCAACTCGCGGCATTCACTGACCCCAGCGGACAGCTACACGAGCTCCATGAGGCGCACATCGCGAAGTGGGCCCAGGTCAAGGCAGTGCAGATTGCGCCCGAGACAACATTTGCGTATCGCACCACCCTGATCGACGACTGGCGACGAATCGCGTTGCGCACGGTCGACGCCCCCCGCGAACTTCTGCCCGACACGTGGCTCGGCGATAGTGCCAGGTCGGTTACACACGACCTCTACGACGACCTCTTTGCGATGAGCGAGGAGTATCTCGATGTTCACCTCGGCCCTGCGTCCTCGAAACGCCGCAGTTTTTCACCGGTGCCCTAGGTCAGTCGATGCCAATGTCGGCGGACTTCAGCCCGGCGAGCGACGTTGTCGAGATCACGCCGACCGGCCGGTTGTCGTTGTCCACCACGGCGATTGCGGCGGTGTCGTGCTTGTTCATCAGCCGAGCGGCGTTGATCGCTGGGGCATCGTGGGCGACCGATGGCAGCTCACGCATTGCTTCACGCACGGTCGATTCGGGCCCGTTCTCGAGCATCGCTGATGCGAGATCGTGAAGCACCATCAACCCCTCGTATTGCGGGGCGGCTACCGGAACGGCAAAGGATTCACCCCGATCGCCATGGGCATCGATGACTTCGAGCAGGGTGGCGTTAGGCGACACCGTCCCGAGGTCGTCAAGCATCACGACCGAACACGGTTCGACGAGGCGGCGTTCAAGCTGCCCACGTCGTTCGGTGCGCTGACCAACCGCGACGGTGTCGTCTCCCATGAGCGACTGCGCAATGGCGGTGGCGATAAGAGCCGGGATCACAAACTCCGCTCGGCCGGTCGTCTCTGCGACAAACATGATTGCGGCGAGGGGGATTCGGTACGCCGCGCCGAGCACCGCGGCAAGGCCGATGACCGGATAGAGACCGGTCGAGGGAGCGTCGACGATGAGCTCGACGGCACGACCGAGCAGTAGCCCCTGAACGACGAGCGGGATGAAGACACCACCGACGCCGCCGATCCCGAGTGTGGCGCCGGTTGCCAGCGCTCGCATGACAAACAACACGATGATGGCGAGCAACTCGACCTCGTTGTCGAGCACGATCTCCGACGCGAAGTCCGAACCCAGCGTGACGGGTCGATCGACGAACTCGTTGGCGATGAACAGCGCTGCAGCCATGGTGATCGCGCCCGCCGGGAAGCGCACTATGAACCGGTGCTGGTCTTTGAGACCCTTAGCCCAGTGATAGCCCCGAGCGAGTCCTCGTGCGACCACGCCAGCGAGGAGGCCAATGCCGACCGCGGCGACGAGTTCGTCGGTGAGCTCCACTGCCGATTCGGGGAAAGCAAATAGCGGCTCGTCGTCGCGCAAGGTGATGAAGGTGAGATAAGAAGTCGCGGTGGCGATGAGAGCGGGGATGAGCCCATGACGTGAGATATCGCGCTGGTACGGCACTTCGATCGCGAACAACACTCCGGTCGCTGGGGCCTTAAAGATTGCAGCGATTCCCGCAGCGGCACCGGCGACCAGCAACACGAGGCGTGGTCGCTCCCCCAGCACCTTGGGCAACCGGTCTCCGAAGCTCTGACCAATCGTGGCCCCGGAAACAATCGCTGGGCCTTCCATTCCGACCGCGCCACCACTGGCGATCGTCGCAAAGCCAGCCAACAGTTTCGGTGCAAGACTCTTTGCCTCCGCACCACTACCGGAGTGGTAGGAGGCCACATACGCGTCGGAAGTGGTCGAGCTCGCGCCGGGCCAGTACCGCAGAATCAGCGACACCCCCAACATGCCGACAGCGGGAAGCACGAGCTGCACGGCCAAAGGCGCAGCGATGACCGCCCCGAGTGCGACGTCAACGGTGATCCAATCGAGCAGCGAAACTAGCGCGCCAACGATCACGCCGAGGAGGGCGTAAACCAAGAAGCGGATCAGGCCGTTGTTCACCCACCGCACTCTAAGAGAAGCGGCAGGGCTCCCGGTGCCACTTGGCTACTGCTGTGTCGAGCGAACTCGCGTTGAAGCTACTTTTGCTATCTGCTCGGGTGCCAGGTCAGTAACCCGAAGACAGCAACTCAGCGATCTGCTCTGGGGGCATAGGACGCCCAAGAAGGTAGCCCTGCAAGTAGTCACAACCAGCTGATTCGAGGAACGCACGCTGTTCGACGGTCTCTACGCCCTCGGCGGTTGTGG
>CAYTUB010000072.1:0-14375 GCA_964441145.1 uncultured Acidimicrobiales bacterium | reverse complement strand
ATAGCTACACCCTCCGAACCCGAGCAGCCGGCGTCACAACCGACACACCCTGCACCTTCGGCGACGATACCCCGCCGCCACCAGCAGATGGGCCGGCATGCACCGGCGTTCAGAACGGCAACACGGTCACACTCACCTTCGACGCCGACGGCGCCAGCAGTGCCAACCTGCTACGAAACGGCTCCTGGCGAGCCAACGTCAGCGGCGATACCACGTTCACCGACAACGACGCCGCAAATAGCTACACCCTCCGAACCCGAGCAGCCGGCGTCACAACCGACACACCCTGCACTATTGGCTAGCGACCGCGACAACCCCAGCCTTTCTTTCCCGCCAGAGTAGGTCTGAGGAGAAATCAGAAAACCAGCGCGATCGTTAGGAAGATCAACAACAACAATCCGAGCCCCAGCGCCAGCGCGCGCATCATCAGGAGTCGGTTGCGAGATGTGGGGTACGGGGTGTCGTCCTCGTCGCCAAGTCCGGGCAGACTCATCGCCACGACTCAGACCGCAGTGCCTGAATTCGTGCAGCGGTGGGCGGATGCGTCGAGAACAACTTCCTGAAGTTACCCATCCCACCGAGATCGTTACGAAGCTCTTCCTTGAGCGGGTTGATGATGTAGTTCGATGCTTGCGCAGGGTTGACGTGTTGCGCGGGAGCAAGATGATTCCCAGCAGCAATTTCGAGCTTTTCGAGAGCCTGGGCGAGCGGCTCGCCCGAGCCAAGAAGACGGGCGGCCGATGCATCAGCCTGGAACTCACGGCTGCGGCTGATGGCTGCACGGATAATGGTTGACGCCAGGGGTGCGAGGATGATCAGGGCGAGTGCGGCGAGCGGGTTGCCATCGTTGTTGCTGCGCCGGCCGCCATAGAGACCGCCCCACATAGCCATGCGTGCCAAGAACGTGAGCGCCATGCCGATCGCCGAGGCGACCGAGCCAATAAGGATGTCGCGGTTCGCGATGTGAGCGAGCTCGTGGGCCAACACTCCACGAACCTCATCCCAGTTCATCTGTTGCAACAGTCCGTGGGTCACGGCCACCGCCGCGTTCTTGGGGTTTCGGCCAGTAGCGAAAGCGTTCGGTTGCGGATTCGGAGAGATGTAGAGCCTCGGCATTGGCATCTCGGCTCGGGTGGTCAGATCCTCCATGATCTCGAAGTACTCCGGGAACTGGTTCCGGTCAGCTGGCACAGCCTTCGCTGAGGCAATAGCGATCTTGTCGCTGAACCAATAGCTACCTCCGACCATCACCAGCCCAAGGATCAGGCCGATCGATGCGCCACTCGTACCGCCCACTGCGCCACCGAGCACAACAAAGATCCCCCCGAGCAGGGCGAGCAACGCGAATGTTTTGGTGGTGTTCTTTAAGGAGGCCTCAGACATAATCGTTCTCCACACTTCCGGTGGAGATCCGCCCCGAACCGACATGGTCGCTTCGTTACGTTCTCCAGGAATCTAACTGCCCGTAATAACGGTGCGTCGGCTCAGCCTATTCCGTCGGCCCTGCCTACATTGTTTCCATGTCGTTCTTTACCGCTGAGTCCGTCGCCTTCTGGAAGGGCCTTGCCAAGAACAACTCGAAAGCCTGGTTCGATAAGAACCGCAAAACCTATGAGTCGCACCTCAAGGAGCCCTACAACCGGCTGGCCGCGGCTCTTGTCGAACAGGTCCAAGAAGTCGAACCCGAATACCAAACTCCCGTCAAACAAGCGACCTACCGCATCAATCGAGATACTCGCTTCGCTGCGGACAAAACGCCGTACAAGACCCAACTCGGGATCACCATTGGACGCAACGAGAAACATGACCCATGGTGGCCCGCATACACCGTTCGAATGGGCGTTGAAGGCGTGTGGGTCGCCGGCGGTCTCTATATGCCCGGCACCGAGCTGCGCGACCACGTTCGTCGTTACGTCGGCGAGAACGCCGCCGAATTGGCCAAGCTCGAACGTAAGACCACCACGTTCGCCAAGACATTTGGTCAGCTCCAGGGCGAAGCGCACAAGCGCACTCCACCCGAGCTCAAAGAGTTCGTCGAATCAGAGCCGCGAGTACTGAACAAGCAGTGGGTCTATTGGGCAGACTTCGAGGACCCGAAGCGGTTTCTCGACCCCAAGCTCGATCAGTTCATCCTCGATCAGTGGGAGATCGCACGGCCCGCAATGGAGTTTCTCAAAGACGCGTGTCGCACCTTTGTCCCCACCGAGTAGCGGAGACGCAGGTTGTTACTCCTCTTGAGCAGCAGCTGAGTCCGATCCGATTTTGATGGCCTCGATGACGTTCGCATCGGCCAGGGTGGTGGTGTCACCAAGCACCTCGCCGTCGGCGACATCGCGCAGTAGGCGACGCATGATCTTGCCGCTCCGTGTCTTCGGCAGATCGGGGACCAAGAACACGTTGCGGGGCCGGGCGATTGCACCCAACTTCTTCGCTACGTGCTGACGCAGCTCTTCGCGTAGCGCCTCGGTCGACTCCACATCATCGCGAAGAATCGTGTACCCAACGATCGCCTTACCCGTCGTATCGTCGTTGGCGCCGACGACCGCGGCCTCGCACACCGCGTAGTGATCCACGAGTGCAGATTCGACTTCGGTTGTAGAAATTCGGTGGCCCGAAACGTTCATCACGTCGTCGACACGTCCAAGCAACCACAAGTATCCATCGTCGTCGAGTTTCACTCCGTCACCAGCAAAGTACTTGCCTGCGTAGGTACTCCAATACGTCTGCTTATAGCGCTCTGGGTCGCCCCAGATCCCGCGAAGCATCGAGGGCCACGGCTTGGTGATCGTGAGATAGCCGCCGCCGACCTCGACCTTTTCACCCATGTCGTCGACAACCTCGGCAAACACTCCCGGGATCGTGTGACAAGCCGAACCGGGCTTGGTCGTGGTGACTCCAGGCAGCGGCGTGATCATGTGGCCGCCGGTCTCGGTCTGCCACCAAGTATCCATGATCGGAAGCGACTCGTTGCCGATGTGGTCGTGGTACCACATCCAGGCTTCCGGGTTGATTGGTTCGCCGACTGTTCCAAGAACGCGCAGGCTTGAAAGGTCGTAGCCTTCGATCTCGTCAACGCCCCATTTCATGAACGTTCGGATCGCCGTAGGGGCGGTGTAGAACTGCGTAACCCCATAACGGCTGATGATGTCCCAAAGACGACCCTTGTGCCAGTCTGCGCGATCATCGCCGTCACGCTCGCTAACTCGAGGCGTGTCGGGCGTACCTTCGTACATGACGCTCGTGGCACCATTGGTGAGCGGTCCATAGATGATGTAACTGTGGCCGGTCACCCAGCCAATGTCGGCTGCGCACCAGTACACGTCGTTCTCTGGTTGGAGGTCGAACACATACTTGTGGGTGAAGGCCACCTGGGTCAGGTAGCCGCCGGTCGTATGCATGATGCCCTTGGGCTTTGCCGTCGTGCCCGACGTATACAGGATGTAGAGGAGCTGCTCGGCGTCCATTGGTTCGGCTGGGCAGTCATCGGTTGCCTCAGCCATGAGGTCGTGCCACCAGAGGTCTCGACCTTCGACCATGTCGATGTCGGTGTTGCAGCGATTGACGACGATGACGTGTTCGACGCTGGGAGCACCGTCGCCAAGCGCGGTATCGACGTTGATCTTGAGCCCCGATGGAACACCACGTCGGTAGCCCGCATCAGCGGTGATCACGAGCCGAGCGTCGGCATCTTCGCAGCGGTCCTTGATGGCATCTGGGCTGAAGCCACCAAAGATGACCGAGTGCACAACACCGATTCGGCTGCACGCGAGCATCGCAATGGGAAGCTCGAGGATCATTGGCATGTAGAGAGCGACTCGGTCGCCCTTCTCTAGGCCCAGACCCTTGAGGGCGTTGGCGAATTTCTTTACCTCGGTGAGCAGGTCGGCGTAGGTGAGCGTGCGGGTGTCGCCCGGTTCGCCCTCCCAGTGGTAGGCGATCTTGTCGCCCTTGCCGGCCTCGACGTGACGGTCGAGGCAGTTGTAGCTCATGTTGAGCTGACCGTCGCTGAACCACTTCGCGAAGGGCTCGTCCCATTCGAGGACGGAGGTAAAGGGCTTGTGCCAGCTGACAAGCTCGCGGGCTTGGCGCGCCCAGAACGCTTCGAAGTCCGCTTCGGCTTCGTCGTAGAGCGAGCGATCGCTTGCTAACGCATGAGCGACAAAGTCGCGAGAGGGTGGAAACCTTCGCTCCTCGTTCTCAAATACCCCAATGGTTGGTTCCGACATTGCGGCAACCCCTTTGTCCTGCCCGTGATTGAGACTTTATCGTCGGCCTTGGTGTATATCGAACTCGCTAGAACGCGAGAGGCAGCGACGTTGGTCACTAAGTCAGGAAATGGCTGTCGAAGGGGTCTACGACGCGGCGCGAGCGGTTTGCAGGCGCGATACAACGCGATTGCGAAAGAACGACGCTTCCTGAGTCGTCGCACGTGCGAGGGATTCGAAATCCTCGTCGCGGAAGTACTCGGGATGGTC
Organism: uncultured Acidimicrobiales bacterium; assembly: GCA_964441145.1. Taxonomy (GTDB): domain Bacteria; phylum Actinomycetota; class Acidimicrobiia; order Acidimicrobiales; family SHLQ01; genus SHLQ01. The sequence continues at coordinate 9,900 of CAYTUB010000072.1, read as the reverse complement.
ACGGCGTACTAGGGAAACCAGTTCCAAATAGGCCGAAATCAGCTGTTCACACGTGCGTGCTGGAGCGATGCCAACGGAGTATTCGCCGATGGCTAAATCCGTAGTGCCGATTTCAAGTGGGGTACGTTCCGGACTGGTCATGGCGAAATCGTAGCTGCTTGAACACATCTGGGCCAGAGAAACTTCCGAATTGGGGTATCGGTAATTCAGATGACCCATTCGGCCACGGTAAATCCGCCCAAGCCCGGTCTCTCCATCAATGCTTCGCATTCGCGTACTCGACTCCGTGCCCACATTGCCTCCAGTGTCCCCTGCGTCGCTGTCGATTCCCATGTCCGCCTCCCGTCTTCGACAAGTTCGTCGATGCCATGTCGCTCAAGCCATTCGGCTTGAGTACAACGTGTATCGGCAGGACGCACGGCATTCTGAAGTTGAGAAAGGTCAACGTCGACCGTGATGTCTTTGGTACCGAGATTCACCAACGGATCTCCGGCAGCAACGTGCTCTGCAAAGGTGCGTATTTCCACCGCATCGCTCGACGTTCGCATGTAGTCGATACAGATCACTCGTCCGGAACCAAAGACACCGAGGGCGGTGTTCAACCAATCAGCGGCGACCGGTTGCCAGATGGCCGTGTACGAATCGGGGGAGAAGAGTCCGGGGTCGATCTCGGTCGCATGACCGATTTCGTCATAGGTGACTACAAGATCTCCGCTCGTCGATTGTTCAACACTCGCCGGCACCACGATCCCGTCGACAATGCTGATCGGAGTGAAGGCGAAGTTGTCGAGAAGCTCGTTTGCGACGATGACACCCGCTCCCCCAGCGAATTGGCCGGGCAACAGGGTCTCTAGGGATTCGACCGTTTCGTCGTGGAGCGCTCGTTGAGAAGCCGAGCGCTCGACAGCAACGCAGCGCAGCGCCGCGCCGCAGCGGGGTTCGGCTCGCAAGACTGTTCGCAGAAGGGTTCCCGGGCCGGCACCCCAGTCGACCACGGTGAATTCGTCGGGCTGACCGAGACGATCCCATTCGGTGTCGATCGCATTGGCGACGACGTGCCCAAACAGTGGCCCAACTTCAGGACTGGTCAGAAAGTCTCCGCGTCGACCGGCTCGCCCGCCAGAGGCATAGAAGCCGTGCTCGTGGTGGTACAGCGCGAGTTCGACCACCTCGCCATAGGGCATTGGGCCGTCGCGTTGGATCCGCTCTCGGACGATTGCGTCAAGCGGCGTGCCCACGTCGGTCAGGTTCAGCCGCCAACGAGCAAGGTCACGTCAGCGACCGTATCGACTAACGGAGGCCAGATGCCAAAGGCGAGGGTGGCAAACGCGGTAAGGCCAAGCGCTGCTTGAAGCGAGAACGGCACACGGATCGGAATGATGTTCCCGTCTGGTGCGTCGTCGGCCCACATCGTGCGGAGCACGTTGAGGTAGTAGTACAGCGCCACGACCGAGTTGATGGCAGCAATAGCTGCCAACGAGTAGCCCAGGGTCGTATCGGCGCTCACCAATGCCCGGAAGATGGCGAACTTCGCCCACCAGCCGCCGAGTGGCGGAATACCGGCCAGCGCCATCATAAAGATGGTCATGGCGACGGTGAGGCCGGGTGCGTAGTGGAAGGCACCGGCGAACGACGAGATTTCGGCGGACTTCGTCTTGCGAGCCATTGCCAAGATGACCCCGAAGACACCGAGGTTCATGGCCGCGTAGATCACGAGATAGGTGACGACCGCGCGAAGCGCCTGGTCGGCGACCTCTGGGCTTCCACCGGCTACCGCGAGTGGGGCAAGGATGTATCCCGCCGACGCGACACCCGAGTACGCCATGAGTCGCACGATGTTGGTCTGGCGCAGCGCAATCAGGTTGCCGATCGTCATCGATGCCGCGGCGAGAACCCACAACAACGGTTCGTACACATCCGCGCGACCCCAGAAACCAACGAAGATCAGTTGTACGAGTGCGACGAAGCCTGCGGCCTTGGATGCCACTGCTATGAAGGCGGTTACCGGCGTAGGTGCACCTTCATAGGTATCGGGAGACCACGTGTGGAAGGGCACGGCCGAAACCTTGAACGCAAAGCCGGCAATCACAAACACGATTGCCAGGCTGGCAACCGAGGTCGACTCGCCTGCGCTGACGACCTCACCGATATCGGCCAGGATCGTCGATCCAGCAACGCCATAAAGCAGGGACATTCCGTACAGGAAAATGGCTGATGCGAACACACCCATCAGGTAGTACTTGAGCCCTGCCTCGTTGGACTTGAGGTCTCGCTTGCGCCACGTGGCCATGAGATAGGCAGGGATCGACAGCAGTTCGAGGGCGACAAAGATCGTGATGAGATCGCGAGCAGAGGACATCACGACCATGCCCAAGATGGCGGCGAGCAGAAGGCCGTAGTACTCGTTCTCCCAGTAGTCGCCTTCGGCGATGTAGTTCGTCGAGAGAAGAACGACCACGTAGCCGGTCAGCAAGAAGAAGGCCTTCATGACGAGTGCAAAGTTGTCGACGACGTAGGCGTCGTTGAACAAGAAACGATCGTTGCCGTCGATAGCCAGCGTCACCACAGGGACCAGTGCGGCGAGAAGGCCGATCTGGGCGATTGCCGAGGTGAATTTACGACCTCGTTCAAGGAAGATCGCGTCGAGCAATGTGAGCAGCGCGCCAAATCCCAGAAGGATCAGTTCTGGCGCCACCGCATGCCAGTCGATCGCGGGACGATCGAAAGGCACCACTTGGGCGAGGATGGCCGAAGACATGTTTGGCTACTCCCCTTCGGCCGTGGAGACCACGCCGAGGTTTGCGAGGGCGACTTCGATGCCCTCGGATTCACAGAGCCCAACGTCGAAGTTGCCCTTGTCTTCGGTCTCGACCGTGAGACACTCACTCAGCTGTTCGTCGACTGCAGGGTCGGTGGTGTTGAAGATCAGGCCAGGTACGAGACCGAACAGCAAGATCAGGACGAGGAGCGGGCTCCATGCGAACCATTCCTCACGGTTGGTATCGACGATGTGTGGATCACTAGCGAACTCTTCTGATGGGGTACCCATTGCGGTGCGCTGGAGCAACCACAGCAGATAGCCAGCAGCGAGCACGGTGCCGATCGCAGCGACGACCATGTACGCCCGGAACACGCCAATCGGCAGGCCGTTGGCCGGGTTGTATGCAGCCAGGATTGCCGGGAACTCACCCCAGAATCCGGCGAGACCAGGAAGTCCGAGCGAGGCCATGGAGATGAACCCGAGGATCCAGCCCATCCGAGGCGCTTGCAAGAGCAGACCACCCAGACGCTTGATCTCGAGGGTGTGGTAGCGCTCCTTGATCGACCCGGCGACGAAGAACAACATGCCGGTGATGAGGCCGTGCGCAACCATGCCAAATACTGCAGCGTTGAGGCCCCAGTCGGTCAGGGTGGCGATGCCAAGCATGACGTAACCCATATGCGCAACGGAGGAGAACGCGATCAGACGCTTCATGTCGGTCTGTGCGAGGCAGCCGAGCGCGCCGTAGATGATGCCGATGACAGCCATCAGGCCAATCCAAGGCGCCCAGGCCACGGCTGCTTCGGGAAGGATCGGGATCGCAATCCGGATGAAGCCGTACGTACCGAGCTTTAGGAGGACAGCGGCCAAGATGACCGAGCCTTGCGTCGGGGCTTGGGTGTGTGCGTCAGGGAGCCAGGTATGGAACGGGAAGATCGGCACCTTGATGCCAAAGCCGAGGTACATACCGCCAAAGACCCAGAGCTGGGCGGTGCGGCTGACGTCGTTCTCGCGGACGGCTTCGGCCAGACCGACGATCGAGAAGGTCTCGCCACCGGCGAGGAAGAACAACGCGAGGAAGCTGACCAGCATGAGCGCCGAGCCAAAGAGCGTGTAGAGGAAGAACTTGAGCGACGCGTAGCGACGGTCTTCGCCGCCCCACACCGCAATCATGAAGAACATGGGGAGCAGTACAACCTCGAAGAACACGAAGAAGAGCACCAAGTCTCGGGCCACGAACGTGCCGATCATTCCCGCGTGGAGCACGAGAATAAGAATGAGGAACGCTTTGGGATTGTGGGGCTCGGGAAAGTGGTTCCATGAGTAGATGATCACGAGAGGCGTGATCAGGAACGTGAGCATCAATAGCGGAAGTGAAATTCCATCAACACCAATCGCATATTGCGTCGAGATGATGTCGATCCAATCCCGGGTGACCGTCCACTGGAGCTCGCCAGCGTTCCCGTAGTCGAAGTCGAACAGCAAGATGATGCCGATCACTGCGACGATCAAAGACGTCGCCAGTGCGATCATCTTGTGAAGGTTTTCCTCTGCCTTGGGGAAGGCCATCATCACCATTGCCCCGACGAGGGGCAGGAAGATTGCGAGCGTTAGGCCCCAGTCCCTGAAAAATTCCATGAGTGCGTTATCCCTGATTTCTTGAACGATGTACGAGTTAGATAAGAACGATGAAGACGCCAGCGAGGATCGTGGCGCCAGCGAAAAGAAGTGCCGCGTACTGCTGAACCTTGCCGGTTTGCAGACGGCGGAGCTCATTGCCGCTATTACTTGAAAGCTTGCCGGAACCGTTGACGGTCCCTTCGATCAACCCTTGATCGATGTAGGTGTAGATGGCCTTGCCGGTCGCGACCGACCCTCGGCCCGCATTGTTGACAACCTCGTCGAGGCCTCGCTGGTTGAACCAGTAGGCAGCCTTGGCGATCGGTCCCTTTACGCCGGCGACGATGACGTCTTCGTAAAGGTGGTCGAGATAGTACTTGTGCACCAGGAACTGATGACCGGCACGTGCCAGCGGCAGCTTGGTCGTCAATCCGTTCGGTAGCTCGGTGAGCTTTTCGCCGGTTTCTTTGGCCAAGTTGTCGACCTTGACGAAGTAGTACCGGTAGGCGATCGCTGGTCCGATCAAACCAACGACGCTGGCAAAGATCGCAAGCCCCCAGCTTGGGACGGAGTGGCCAATCGACGGGAAGTACGCAGCAGATGGCTCGTAGAAGTGCAGGATTCGTTCTTGCCAGACCACCGGCTCGTCGTTGCTGCCGAAGAGGAACCCGGGCGGAAGGTTCGTGAGCCCACCAAAGAGCGCCACGCCACTCAGGAGAACGAGCGGTGTCGTGATCCGCTTGCCGGATTCATGTGGTTCACCGTGGCCCCGGAACTCGCCGTAGAAGGTGAGGTAGATGGCTCGGGTCATGTAGCCGCCGGTGAGCGCAGCACCGATGAGACCCATGATGAGGAAGAAGTGGTAACTGCCGTTGGAATCTCCGCTGCCCACCCCAAAGCCACCGGTGCCGACCAAGATTTCGTCCTTGGACCAGAACCCCGCCGTCGGGAAGACCCCCATAAGCGCAACGGAGCAGATCATGAAGGTCTTGTGGGTAGTTGGCATCCACTTGCGGAGACCACCCATGTCCTTCTTCATATCGAAGCTGTGCACGGCGTGGGCAACCGAGCCCGATCCGAGGAACAGGCCTGCCTTAAAGAAGGCGTGGGTGAACAGATGGAAGATCGCTGCGGTCCACGCACCGACGCCGAGCGCAAGGATCATGTACCCGAGCTGAGACACGGTCGAGTAGGCAAGGACTCTCTTGATATCGGTCTGCACAAACGCCAGGAGACCGCCGAACACGATGGTGATCGAGCCGATGAGCGCCAGGCCATTGATAGACGAGTCGGCGATGCCGTAACCGATGAAGAAGACCGGGTAGATCCGGGCGACGAGGAACACGCCGGCCACGACGAGCGTCGCAGCGTGAATGAGGGCAGACACCGGGGTGGGTCCGGCCATGGCATCGGGTAGCCAGGTGTGGAGCACGAACTGTCCAGACTTACTCATGATCGCAGCAGTAAGCGAGATCGCTGCCCAGGTAAGTGCGGTTTGGCTGATCTCACCGTTGATCGCCATCTCGTTAATGGTGATGATGTCGAACGTGCCACCGGCGGAGAAGTACAAGATGATGATGCCGATAAGCAATCCAACGTCGCCGACGCGGTTCGTGAGGAACGCTTTGAGCGCGGCGTCGGAGTTGGGTTTCTCTTCCCACCAGTGACCAATGAGCGAGAAGGACGCCAGCCCGACGAGTTCCCATGCCACCAACGCTTGCAACAAGTTGCGGGAAATGACGTACGCGAGCATCGACGCGGTAAACAGCGACAAGAACGCGAAGTAGTGGGTATAACGCCGATCGCCACCGACGTAATCGGTCGAGTAGATGTGGACCAGCAGCGAGATTGCGGTCACGACGAACAACATGATGATCGATGGGCCATCGGCCAGGGTGCCGACCGAAATCGGGATGCCCCCGTTCTCGAACCAATCCACACCCCGCAGGACGGCGATGATCCCGAGATCGATTTCACCGGGAGCGGCTTCGACGGCCAACTCCACGTCTTCGGAAACACCCTCGACGACAATCGTGGTCGTATTGGAGTTGGTGATCGTCGTGGAATCGGTTGACGTGGAAGTGCCATCTCCCGCGCCGAATTCGAGAACGTCGCCATCGATTCCCTCGGTGACTTGGACCAGTCCGTTTCGAGCCGAGAACACCTCACCGTCGAAGTTTTCGCGATGATCAAACCATGAAACGTTGGTCAGTACCGCCAGCAGCAGCGCGGCGCTCACGGCGAGGATGCCGATCTCGGCGCCGCCGTACTTCATGCGCTTCCCGAAGCCCAAGATCAGGAAAAAGCTCACCGCTGGCAGCGCCGGTATCAGCCAAACGTTGTTGAGGAAGAGGCCACCGTCAAGGGTGAACGACCCGGGTGGTACAGCGTCGACCGCGAATAGAAGTTCAAACATTGATGCTTAACCCCTCAACAGATCGACTTCGGTGAAGTCGATGCTCCGTCGATTGCGATACATGAGCAGGACCATGGCCAGGCCAACGCCAACCTCAGCGGCTGCAACAGCGATTACGAAGATGGCGAATACGTCGCCCTGGATATTGTCTTGGAACGCGCCGAACGCGACCAAGTTGATATTGACGGCGTTGAGGATCAACTCGACCGACATGAGCACCATCACACCGTTGCGACGGGTAAGCACGCCGTAGACGCCGATACAAAAGAGCGCCGCGGCGAGTAGGAGGAACTGGTTGAGCATCATGGGCGGTACCTACTCTTTCCTAGCTACGACGACAGCGCCGATCAGCGCAGCGAGGAGCAGAACGGAGACAGCTTCGAAAGGAACGATGTACTGACTAAAGATCGCGTCAGCCACCTGTTTATTGTTGCCGAATACTTCAGCGCCAGGAACGCGACGCTGAACTTCGGGGTCGAGGTTGGCAAATTGCGCCTCGGTAATCGTGATCGTGCCATCGAGGTTGACGAGACCGAGAGCCTCCACGACCGGCGTGGGTAGATCATCGACGTCTACCTCGGTCGGCACGTAGGCGATCGGTTCGGGTTCGCCGAACACGAGCTCTTCGTTCCCGAAGGTGTCGATGAGTGCGAACGACATGACGACCATCAACAACAGGCCCACGAGCGCGCCCATCGAACGACGCTCCTTCTGCACGGACTCGTCATCACCAAGCTGGGCTTTGGTGAGCATGATGCCGAACAGGAACAACACGATGATCGCGCCGATGTAGACAAGGATTTGGGTGGCGCCGACGAAGTCGGAACCGAGCAGGATGAACAACGCTGCTGCGCCGGCCAGCACAATGACCAGGTAGAGGGCGGCGTGAACGACGTTTCCTGTCGTCACGACCTTGAGCGCCGAGAACAACATCAAGGCCGCAATGATCGCCCAGGCGATGTTTTGCGCGATGTTGAAGTCGACGTCGGTCGACGCCTGTGCGAGGAGCTGGATCACCGAGGAACCTTCCGAACCTTGGCTTCAGATCCACTCTCGTAGGACTCGAATTCGGGGACGGTTTCCATCCACTCGGCCAAGCGGCTCTTGTCGTGAAGTAGATCGGCGATGCGCGGCTCGGAGAACTCGTACTCCGGGCTCCAAAACAATGCGTCGAACGGGCAGACCTCTACACAGATGCCGCAATACATGCACAACGCAAAGTCGATGTCGAAGCGGTCGAGCTTGTTCTTCTGGCGCGGCTTTCCACCCGCGCGACGTGGTGGGGCCTTTTCTTTGTGACCCTCGATGTAGATGCACCAATCCGGGCACTCACGTGCGCACAACATGCACGCGGTGCAGTTGTCTTCCTGGAGTGCAATAACGCCGCGGGCACGTGCCGTAGGCGCCTCCTTCTCGTGCGGGTACTGAACCGTGACCGCGCCCTTGGTAGGGCTCGGCGGTTTCAGCGGACCCTCGGGAAAGATGGTTTCGTACGCTGCCTTGGCAGTAACGCCGAGGCCTTTGATCATTCCAGGGACGAGACCCATTAGAACACCACCTTCAAGATGCCGGTCACCACAATGTTGAGCAGTGCCAGCGGGATCAGGGCTTTCCATGCCAGCTTCTGGAGCTGATCTTCACGGAAGCGGGGGTAGGTGATACGGAACCAGAAGACCAAGAAGGTCACGCCGATCACCTTGGCGAACATCACGATCGGGCCAAGCACGTTGAACAGGTTGGAGTCCGGATCGATACCGGGAACCCACCAGCCACCCAGGAACAAGGTGGACGCGATCATGGCGAAGACACCAGCGGTTGCGAACTCGCCGATGAAGAACAGCAAGAAACGCATGCCGGAGTATTCGGTGAGGTAGCCGGTTACGAGTTCGGACTCGGCAACTGGCATATCGAAAGGAGGCTGGGTGAGCTCTGCTTGCATCGCAATCATGAAGATCGCAAAGCCGAGGAACTGGGTGAGGATGAATGGGTTGCCAATGCCACCCCAACCAAAGATCTCACCTTGGGCCTGCGCCAACACGATGTCTTGCATGTTGAGCGTTCCGGCCTGAATGACCACACCCATGACCGCCAGCACCAGCGGAAGCTCATAGGCAATGAGCTGACCGGCAGCGCGAAGGCCGCCGAGCATGGAGTACTTCGATGCAGATGCCCAACCCGCCATGAGGATGCCGATAACCGAGATCGACGACACGGCGAGGGCGAAGAAGATGCCGGTATCGAGGTTCACGAAGAAGGCGTCGGGCCCAAAGGGAACGACGACGACCAACAAGAACGCGCTGATGAGCACTACGAACGGCGCTGCAGCAAAGACGATGCGGTCGGCGCGACGCGGGAAGATGTCCTCTTTTTGGAGGAACTTTCCTACCTCTGCCAACAGCTGCATGGATCCGTGTGGACCAGCCTCCATCGGGCCAAGGCGGCTTTGCATAAAGCTCATCATCTTGAAGAGATAGAGGTAGACCAACGGCCCGGCAGGCAACAGCACTGCGGCGAGTCCGCCCGCGGAACGGAAGGTCGTCTCGATCCAGAAAGCGAGTGCGATCATCGGTCGATGTCCCCCAGGATGAAATAGAGCGACCCGAGGATCGTAATGATGTCGGGAACGTAGACACCCTTGAGCAGCCACGGGGTGATGGACACGTTGTTGAACGACGCGGAGCGGATCTTGACCCGGAACGGGTTGAGGTCGCCCTTGGACACGATGTAGTAGCCCATGACGCCGAGAGGGTTCTCGGTTTCTACGAAGGCTTCGCCAGCGGGCACCTTGATGATGCGGGGAACCTTGGCCATGACCGGACCACTTGGGATCTGGTCGCACAGCTGGGTGACGATCTTTGCGCCCTCGCGTACCTCTTGGAGACGGACCCACATGCGGGCGTAGCTATCACCGTCGGGGTGCGTCCACACCTTCCAGTCAGCTTGGTCATAGACCAAACCGTTTGGTGTGCCGTCGCGACGTACATCCCAGTCGACACCGGAGGCCCGGATGTTGACGCCCGAAAGTCCGTAGGAAAGGCCGACGTCGGCGGGAATGATGCCGATGCCGCGGGTACGGGCTTGGAAGATCTCGTTGCCGTACATC
>CAYTUB010000071.1:0-14430 GCA_964441145.1 uncultured Acidimicrobiales bacterium | reverse complement strand
CCGACGCCTTCGAACGGCGGGCCTTGGCGCTAGGCGAGGTTTGACCCCGGGTGTCACTGCCGACGACCTCGACATCAAAATCATCCAACAAGACACCGGCGAAATCCTCCGACACCTCACCCTCGACACCACCCGCACCTACCAACCCAAAAACTAGAAAAGGCCCGAACCTGAGGGTTCGGGCCTTAACGATGTCTCGCGACATCACAATGGTGGGCGTTGAGGGACTTGAACCCCCGACCCTCTCGGTGTAAACGAGATGCTCTAGCCAGCTGAGCTAAACGCCCGGGACTGATGATGTTATCGCCGAGCTTGGCCTTCGGGACGATCACTGCGAATTTCCGTGGTCACTACGATCTGTGAATCGGCCGCGGTGCTGGCCTGCCGGAGCAGAATTTTCTCGTAGTCGTCGTCGATCGTGTCGGGGAGATTGTCCAAGGCGAACCAACCGAGTTCGAGGATTTCAGACGCTTGCGGTGTGATCTTGTCCGGGTCAGATCGCTCAGCGGGCACGGCGTCGAAGACGAAGTTGACCCGCTGCATCAGCGTCTCGACGATCACTATTGGTTCGCCGACCAGTTCGATGTTGAGGCCGGTTTCCTCCCGGGTCTCTCGGATTGCCGCGGCGGCGGGTGATTCACCCGTATCCATAAGACCACCCGGCATGCCCCAACGCCAGCGGTACGACGCCTTGACGAGCAGAATCCGCCCGTCCTCTCGTTCCACGCGTGCTTGCGCGCCCAACGTGTAACTCGGGCTCGCGACCCGGACGGCACGCTGGCGGACGGCCTCAGGAAGCGCTCGAAAGACGCGCATGACAGGCTGCGGATAGGAGGCCATGGCCACACACTATGTCCAGAACCGGTGTTGTCCAGGCGTCTCTATAACAAGATGAGCAACACGATGCCAGCGCCGAGCATCCCGGCGATGACCGCAGCCGTTACCGCGGCGATGAAAGCTCGGCGATTTCGGTCTTGCTCTAGGGCTTGTGTATCGATGTGTTCGACGTCGGTTGCGAAACCGAGTCCGATGCGTGGTTCCTCAACCGAATCTGGCCGCGCGGAGACCGACTTTTCCTTCTGCAGGGAGAACGTTTCTCTCTCCGGCTCTTTGTCTGCTGGCGGTTTGTCGACCGGGTTTGGCTGGTCTGGCGCCTTGGATGTCGCAGGGTTGTGGTCGGGGGCAACCGATTGTGGTCGGGCGGTGGTGACGCGGGGAGGTTCTGCAACAGGGCGACCATTGGATTGGGTCAGCGGGGGAGAATCAGGCGCCGCGGGAGGGGGAATTGTTGGAGCGGTCCACGTTCCATCCGCAGTACGGACCCAACCGGGCAACGGCGGGCTCGACTCGGGCCAGTTTTCTGGCGGTTGCCACTGGCCTTCGACGTCCATCCACCACCCCGGGCCTCTGCGAATCTCACTCGTCGACATGTGATTGGCCCTACGACTCCCGGTGCGCCTTTGAATCTGAAAACACTACTGGATACCCAAGAGTCGACAAAAACGAATTGAAGCTTTATCCGCCGACACTCAGACTGTCCACAATCGAGCCATTCGCGTCGAGCAGAAACGCTGTATCGCCGCCGTTGTTCCATACCGGCGGTTCGGGGCTGCACCAGAACAGCTCGCCCGGGTCCTGCGTTGGGGTATCGGTGCCACAGCCGGTGAAGATTCGGACCCGTTGACCGGGCTGCAACGTCGTCGTTGGAAAGTCGTATCGATGGCGGGTGGACTCATCTCGCAGCGACCAGTCCGCGAGCGAGGCAGGAGCGTCCCCGAGGTTCTCGATTTCAATCCATTCGCCGTTGGGGTTTTCCTGGTCGTTGCCTGGGGCATCGGCGTTCGCGTCAACGATGGCGACCTCCGATGTCGACGGCTCACCGCATGCATCCGGTGCCCACAAGCCGACCTCGGCGCTCGATGCTGTCTCCTCTGCATCCTCGAACTCGGTCACGAAGTCGTGGTCGCTTTGCGCTCGGGCGACGACCGCGCCTTGTTCTACGAGCGACAGGTTAACGAACCGGCCATCGGCTACAAGAAAGCCAAGCTCACGCCCAAAGTCATCTAGCTCCGCTGGCCACGGATGAAGGGTGACGGTTTCGCCGTCGAGCAGACCTTCGAGGATTTGGGCTGCATCCTCGCCAAAGCACTCGTCGGCTTCCGGGGCGTTTATCCCAATGAGGCGAATCTCCAGGTCGCCCTGGTCGCTCGATGCACGGACACTGTCGCCATCGGAGACTCGATCGATAGTGATGTCGAGGCCGGGGCTTGTCGGCAGAACTTCGGTTGCGAGCGAGGGGATGGAGGGCGGGGCATTTGTGTCGCTGCTTTGATCGGTCGAGCTCGACCGGTCCGTCGCTGGAAGGGCCGACGAACACGCCCCAGCAACGATCGAGAACGCGACAAAGGCGGCGAAAAGGCGTCTGTGTGACATGGCGATCCTAAAGCATGCGAAGGCGCTAAAAATTCCTGAGTTTCCGGTGTCTGACGTCACAACTTTTTGACTCCTTTTCTTCCCGCCGTTTGCCTAGAATTAGATCACTGCAAGTGCGTAACGCACGGCAATGCTGTGAGTATCTTCCCCCAAGAATCACGGCCTTTGAAGAACCTCGCCGTACCCCCCCCTCGGCGGGGTTCTTCCGCGTCTGGGCAGAAGTTGGGGCGAGGCAATCGGGCCGCTAGAGGACCACAACCACCTTGCCGGTGGCCTTTCGTTCCATGAGCGACGTAATTGCGTCGGCGGCCTGGTCGAGGGGGTAGGAATCGGTGACCAATGGGGTGATTGCTCCGTCGCGATACATGTCGAACAGCTCGGACACATTTGCCTGGTGAACCTCGGGCTCCTTGGCGACCGACGCCCCCCAGAACACCCCGACGACGTTGACCGACTTCAGTAGTGTCAGGTTGAGCGGCAGCTTGGCGATGCCTGCGGGAAAACCAACGACAAGAAGTCGTCCTTCCCAGTTCATGGCTCGAAGTGACGGCTCGGTGTAGTCACCGCCTACAGCGTCGTACACGATGTCGACGCCGCCCTCGCCGAGTTCTTTGATCTGGTTGGACAATGCCTTTTGGGCGTCTCGATCGAGCGGTTGGCGAGGGTAGACGACGCCGTGATCGGCTCCTTGTGCCAGGCAAAGGTCGACTTTGTCCTGCGAGGAGCATCCGGCAATCACCGTGAGACCGAGCGCCTTCCCAAGCTGCACCGCAGCGAGCCCGACGCCCCCGGAAGCGCCGAGGATGAACAGCGACTCACCCGCAGCGGCGTGACCGCGTTGTTTGAGGGCGTAATAGCTCGTCCCGTAGGTCATAAGAAACGATGCAGCATGGTCAAATGGCATCTCATCGGGGATTGGTATGCAAGCGTCGGCGGCCACTGCCACCTGTTCGGCCATGCAGCCAACCCCGGGAATCGCCAGGACTCGCTGGCCTACGGAGAGGTGTTCGACTCCTGCTCCAAGTTCGCTGACAACTCCAGCGAGCTCAGCTCCCGGGGAGAAAGGGCGCGGCGGGCGGACCTGATAGAGATCCTGGATTATCAACACGTCGGGATAGTTGACGCCGACGGCGGCAACGTCGATCACGACCTGGCCTGCGGCGGCGACGGGGGCATCGACTTCGCCAAGCGTGAGCGTTTCGGGGCCGCCTGGTTGGGTCGAGAGAACAGCGCGCATTGTGGTCCTTGGTTCGCAGTCGGCGTCCACCGACGCCGCCACGCTAGACAAACCGGAGCGTTGGCGCTGTCAGACTCGTCCAAAGCTGTCCGAAATCAAGTGTTTGAAAAAAGAACCACCGATGTTCGTGAGGTGACCAGAACACGGTCGTTTGAGCGGCTAACCTACGCTCCGTGCGTTTTATCTTTCGGTCGGTAACAAATCTCGCGCAATTGTTCGCCGTAATGCTCTTTGGTGGAATTGCATTGGCCTTCACCTTTGCAGCGCTCGCTCCGTCGCTTGCCGACATATGGAGTGCGAAGACCACCGTTTCGGCTGGCGTGGATCTTTCGATCCTGGAACAGACCACGCTCGTGTACGACGCGAACGGCGTGCTCATCGCAGAACTCAAAGCCGAAATCGATCGTGAATACCTGCCGATCAGCGAGATCTCACCTCGCGTTGTCGAAGCTGTCCTCGCCGTAGAAGACGACCGTTTCTACGAACACCGAGGCGTGAACGTCGCCGCGATCACCCGCGCTGCTGTTACGAACGTTTCCGCAGGCGGAATCGAACAGGGTGGCTCAACAATCACCCAGCAGCTCGTAAAGCTCAGCGTTGTCGGTAGCGAACAGAACCTCGACCGCAAGATCCCCGAAGCTGCAATCGCCATGCGGCTCGAAGAGCAGATGACCAAGGACGAAATCCTTGAGCGCTATCTCAACGCCGTCTACTTCGGTGGTGGCGCCTACGGTGTGCAAGCCGCCGCAGAGCTGTACTTCAACAAGGATGCCAGCTCCCTTACATACGGCGAATCCGCATTGCTTGCAGGCGTGATCTCCAACCCGAGCCTGTACGACCCGGTATATCGGCCAGACAACGCCTTTGACCGCCGCAGCGTTGCACTTGGACGCCTTGAGGTCGAAGGATTCATCGACGCTGAAGAACGTGCAGTTTGGGAAGCCAGCGAACTTCCTCGCTATCGCCAACTCGACGGCACCCAGTTCCTCGACACCTACTTCGTCGAAGAGGTCAAGCGTCAGTTGCTCGACGACGAACGCCTCGGCGATTCTCGCGCTGAGCGCATCAACCGAGTATTCCAGGGCGGCCTCGAGGTTCACACGACCTTCGATCCCGCAGCACAGGGGCTCGCAGAGAACGCGGTGCGCACCGAGCTTCCCGACAACAATCTCGGCATTATCGCTGGCTTGATCTCCGTGGAGCCCGGCACCGGCGCCATCCGGGCGATGGTGGGCGGCCCCGGATTCGACGAGTTCGAATTCAACGTGACGACCCAGAACGGTCGCCCAACGGGCTCATCGTTCAAACCCTTCGTGCTCGCTGCAGCTTTCGAATTCGGCGGACTCATCCCCAGCGACAGCATCAACGCGACGTCGCCATGCACCTTCGATAACCCGGGCTCGGACCCTGCCATCTACACCGCTGGCGATTACAACAACACGATTCGCTCAGGCGCGCTGACGATCGAAGAGCACACGTTGCGGTCCACGAACTGCGGTTTCTTGCGACTCAGCCAACTCGTCGGGCTCAACAATGTTGTCGATATTGCGCATTCGTTGGGCGTAGAGCAGACCATTCAAGCAGTCCCAGCACTTCCGCTCGGCGTATTTGATGTGACCCCTCTCGAGATGGCCAACGCGTATGCAACCATCGCCAACGATGGTGTGCGAGTCGAGCCTTACGTCATCGAGCGAGTCAACCTCATCGGCGGCGATCTGGTCTTCGAGCACGACCCAAAGCCATTCCGAGCGATTACTCCTCAGACCGCCCGACTCATCACCGACATCCTCGAAAACAACGTTGATTGCAGCGCAGGTGCGTGCACCGGGCGTCGCGCACAACTCGCTCAGCATCCTGCTGCAGGCAAGACCGGTACCGGCCAGGACAACTTCGATGCGTGGTTCGTTGGGTACACGCCTCAGCTTGCAACCGCCGTCTGGATTGGTAACCAAGACGGCCAGTTCTCGATGCGATACGACCCGAACAATCCAGACTTCACTCGTGCTGACTATGTGCAGGCATTTGGTGAGTTTGCTGATGCTGGCGTCACCGGCGGTTCGCTGCCAGCCATCTTGTGGGGTCGTTTCATGAACGACTACATGGCATCGTTGCCGGTCATTCCCTTTGAGGACGCCGAACCTGGACGCCGTGGTGAACGTCTCCAAGCAGACTCGAACGAGCAAGAGATCGAACGACCCGTCGTAGTTCGAGTCAGCCCATGTGGCTCGGCGTCTGCCGAGGTCGATCAAGACGGTGATGGCGATGTTGATTGGTGCCGTGCTTCGGCAAACGTTCCGGTATCGGGAAGCGGCTGTCCGGCCTTGTTGATCGAGCGCGACGGTCGTTGCATCGCAAGCGCCCGCCCACCGGGCGCCTTCGATCCAACCGCCACGACGGTTCCCGAGGTCTGCGAAGTCAACGATGACGGCGAGGAAGTCTGCGAAGTCAGCGAAGAGGGCGAAGAGCCCGACGAGGACTCGGACGGAAACGGAAACCCGAACAGAGACGACGACTCAGATGACTCTGACGACTCCGAGGATTCTGGCGACGGCGAACAGGGCAATCGAGGCGACACGGACGGCGACAGCGACGGCGATGCCGACCCGGCCCCTGACAACGAGCCGGAAACTGAAACCGAGCCGGAGCCCGAGCAAGAGGATCCAGCACCGGAGGCTCCCGAAGCTGCCGAACCTGAAGCGGCCCCGGAACCACCCGCAGCTCCCGAGAACGCAGCGGACGCTCCAGCCGAACAAGTCGCTGCGCCAGCTCCCGAAGAGGAGACCTGATCGGGCTAACCGCAGATGTTGCGGCTAGCGTTCGACCACGTCGAAACTTCGGGGGATTACATGGTTGAGGTAGCAGGGCTCATTGAGGTGCAGCGTCACGACAACGCGCTCGATCAGCTCCGGTATCGCCACGAACATCTTCCCGAACGCCAACAGATCGTCGAGATCGACGAGGAGCTCAAGAAGTTGGCCTCGGCTCGTGCCAAGACCGAAGGCGAGCGTGAAGAGCTACGCAAGCGTCAGCGCGACCTCGAAACCGAGTCAAGCGACGTCGCGACCAAGGCATCAGCGCTCGATGCCAAGTTGTACGACGGTTCGGTCACGAGCCCCAAAGAGGCAACTGCGCTCGGCGAAGAGATCGCCGGCCTCAAACAGCGCCAATCCGACCTTGAAGATCAATCGATCGAGCTCCTTCTTGAGATCGAACCGCTCGACGAACTCCTCGTCAGTGCCGAGGCTGCGGCTGGAGAGCTCGAGGCAAAGCGGCAGGCAAACCAGGATGCGCTCGATGCGGCAACCGGCGAACTCGATTCGGAGATCGCCGACGCCGAACAGCAGCGAGAAGCTGCAGCAAGCGGCGTTCCTTCCGAACACATCGAGCACTATCGCAAGCTGCGAATCACCTATGGCCCTGACGCCATCATCGAATTCGACCCAGCGCACAACGGGGGCTGTCCTGTTGCGATGTCGGCTGTGGAACTCGACCGCTGGAAGCATCTGCCCATAGGAACCGCAGAACCATGCGCTGATTGTGGTCGGTTAGTGCTCAAGCTGAGCTGATCGGTCCATGTTCTTCTGGTTTCTTGGGCTGTCGCTGGCCCTCGTACTGATCGTGTTTTCTTCCCCGGCCCTGGACTATCGGCTCGTCATGTTCGGTGCGGTTCTGCCCGGCGCCGAAGGCTTTATTGGCGGCCCGTGGGTGCTTCATACCCTGTTGGCGCCGGTGGTGGTGCTTGGAGTCGTGATGTTAGCCACCCAAAACCGTCGCCTGGTGCGCCGCCAATGGTTGGGTCTCCCCATTGGATTGTTTATGCACCTGGTTCTCGATGCCTCCTGGGCGGACGCTGACGTGTTCTGGTGGCCGTTCCTCGGTGCGGCTGATGTGTTGGGCGGTGGCGAAGTGAATGAGTTCACGCGGCCGCTTTCGGTACGTTTGATTATGGAGCTCATTGGAGCCGGCGTGCTTGCGGTCTTCGTTCATCGACTTGACCTCTTGGGCGAAGGCCGAGAACTATTCACGTCCAAGGGTCAGCTGCTCCGTAGCCGCTTGGAGGACTAGACATGTTTTCTCAACCGACGATGTTGCGTGCAGCACTGGTCAGCGGGGGCGTTGGGCTGATCTGGATCATCCTCGCGTGGCGCAACCCGAACTTGACGTATCATTTCGCCCCGCTGATCGGTGCCACCGTAGGGCCGCTGAGCCTGCGTACTCAGGGGCAAGCCAATGCTGCGTTGGCACGCTCAACGGGCGCGCTGGTGCTCGTCTTGATGCTGGCCGTGACGTTGCTACTGGAGCTCTCCGGCCGACAGGAGGGTCCAAACTTTCTTGAGGTCGGGCCGGCGTGGCCCGAGGCGGTGCTTTTCGCCGTCATTGGAGTGCTCGTGGGCATGCGGGCGGCAACCCGAGAACGCGCAGGCCTCCTGGCCAGGTTGGTCGATTCGACCGAATAGCCAGCCCATCAATCTGCGGGCTCTTCGGGCTATCCGTCGATGGTTGGCTCACATCTGCGTCGCTTTGGTCGAAAGGCCTAGGTAGGTAGGCCCTTTGGCCTACTCCAATTCGACGAGAGAAAAGCGACGACCTATGTCAGCGCGTACGCAGAACACTGTTTTTGGAGCCCGCGGGGTCACGGCGCTGCTCGCCGTCTGGTTGGTCGCTGCTCTGGCAATTAGCGGCGTTGGGATTATCGCTGCACCAGCAGCCGAGGCGGCTGTGCCGGGTGCGGCGCCGTCGAACCCGACCACGCCGTGCACCTGGAACTGGAACCGGTGGACGGTTCCGGACAATTTCTCGCTTCCGTACACCGATAGTTCTTATGACCCCACACAAGCGGTCTTCTCGCAAACGAGGAGCGCCCTTGGTGCCAACGGTTGGTACGAGGCCGGGCGTTCACCACAGTTTTCCTACTCGGGCTTAGCTGAGGGAGTGGGGCCACCCGAAGAGGCCACGGGCGCCAACGATTCGGAATGGACCTACGGCGTTGGCTACTACGTCCTCGCCCCAGGAAGCAGCCAATCGATCACTATCAGCGACCCCGGCAGGCGCGACTCGCATGCCTTTGCCTTCTACGACTCATCGGGCAATCAGTTCGACCGCTTTCCCCGCATTGGGTCCGTGCAGAACGGCACCCACTACGTCGCCTCCGAAGACGACGACGGCACCAACCCGTCCACGGCCGGTGGCCTTTCTCGAGCGACTTCATGGTCTTCTTCGGTCTCCTTTACCGTTCCTGCCGACGGAGTCGTGTACATCCACTACCTGCACTTCGACGAGAATCGACAAGGCGAGTTCGCACGCTTCGGCGGCGCGTGTGGCCCCTCTAGCTCTGAGGACACCTCGACCGACAACGTGCCCGCGTCGACGGTCACGGTCAATGTGGTCGAGAACGACATCCGGGTTGACCCCAACTCGATCGAGATAGTCGGCGCTGACGCTCAAAGCGGTGATCTGGTTGTTCCCGGAGAGGGAACCTGGCGTGTTGTCGGAGGTGGACAGATCTCCTTCGATCCAGAACCCGGCTTTGTCGCTGACCCGGCGCCAATCCGTTACACGGCGACGGACACACGAGGCAATCGTGTGGCTCCCACAACTGTTCGAGTCGACTATCAACCCGTGTTTGCGAATCCAGATAGTGCTTTGGGGAGCCCAACCGGGGAACCCGTCACGATTCCGGTCACCGCAAACGACAGCAACGTGAACCCACGCACCCTCTCCATCGTTGGTGGCGACGGCGCCGTGACGAGCCTGGAAGAAACCGGCCGAGGCCGCTGGAGCGTCGACAGAACTGCAGGCTCGATCATCTTTGAACCTGGCCCTGAAGTCGAAGCCGATCCCCAAGCAATCTTCTACACCGTGAGCGATGTGGGAGGCAACGAGCTACCACCGGTGCAAGTTCAAGTCTCCTTTGCGCCCGAGCTTGGCGACGATGAGTCGCTCGCCAATAGCCCAGGAGAACAGGTCGTCATTGACGTGCTCGAAAACGATCTCACCTTCGACATTGATCCCGGTACGGTCCAGATCGTTCGTGCAGGCGAGAACTCGACGGAGCTAACCGTGCGGGGGGAGGGTCTCTGGTCGGTCGACCCGTTCACCTCGGAGATCACCTTCACCCCCGACCCCGACTTCGTCAATGACCCGACCCCGATTCGCTACACACTGTCAGACGTCGACGGAAACATCGCTCCGCCTGCCGAGGTTCTCATCGCCTACCTTCCGGTCGCGCTCCCTGATCAATCGTTGGACAACCCCAACGGGTTCATCATCTCCCTCGACTTGGTAGGCAATGACCCATCAGAGGACATCGACCCAAGCACGCTAGCCATCGACGATCCCGGCTTCGACGCTGCGACGAGAACGCTTGCGGTCCCAGGCGAAGGGCACTGGACCACCGATGCAACCTCTGGAGCGGTCACCTTCACCCCACAGGCTGGCTACCGCGAGAATCCAACGCCGATCAACTACACCGTGGAGGATGAGGACGGCAACAGGTCGCTTCCCGCCTCGGTGACCATCACCTACCTGCCGATTCCGATGTCGTCGCCCGATCAGTCGCTCAACAACCCCTTGGGGTCAACCGTGCGGCTTCCGGTCTTGGCAAACGATGCGTCCGCAGACGCTCTCGACGTCGCGACGTTGTCGATCATTGGTGCCGACCCCGAAACCGACCAGCTTGAGGTGTCCGGTGAAGGCACATGGTCGGTCGACAGGGCGACGAATGAGATCGTCTTCGTTCCGCGCCTGAGCTTTGAGGGCAACCCGCGTCAGATCAACTACATCGCTGCCGACCTTCGAGGGGCAACACTGTCCCCAACGTCGGTGACGGTCACCTACTTGGGTGCGGTAATCCCTGAGTCCCTTGCCTTCGTCAATGTTGAACCGGTCGATACGAACTGGCTAAACGTGGTGCTGCTCGGATCAATCCTCGCCGTGCTGTTCCTCGGACTTGGCTACCTGGCAAGGCCAGCGATGCCAGCGGCCGCAAGAGCGACGACGCCTGCGCCCCGGCGCGGATAACGCGAAACACAGGCAATGAGAAGTCGAGAAGTCGCAAACTTATCAGCGCCTCGGAACCGCCGATTGGAAGCGTCTATGCAACGCAGAACTGCATCGGTCGGGCGGAAATTCGGCCTGACCGTGGCGTCTGTCGTGTTGTTGAGCCAGTCGTGGTCGGTGTCATCGGTGCTGGGCCAAGACTCCGAGCAGCCCATCACCGGGCTTGAAGTCGACGTAGACCTGCTCGCCCAGCCATGGGTTGACCCAATCACCTTGTTCGACCTTGAGGACGAACTTCTCGTTGCCGTAGGTGACTTCGACTTCGCTGAACTGCATCCAAGCGAGGTCTTTGAGGAAGGGGTCGAGGGCCTCGGAGTGTCCAACGAGGTCGACGTAACCCTGCAGATCGAACAGCATGTCCGAGCACTCGAAGCGATCGCCACCGCCGAGGAAGCGCATCGGGTAGCCGGTGTCGGAATCGTGACTGCCGAGAGCACCATTGTTTCGTCGACCACCCGTATTGGAACCGCTGGTGATGAGATTCGCGAGCTAGAAGGCGAGATTGCTGAGCTTCGGGTCGAGATCGCCGAGCTCGTCGATGCCGACAAGGTCGAGATCGCCGAGCAAACACGTCTCACCCGCTCGATCGAGGCCAACGAGGGCGCCATCATCGAGATAGCGATTCAGGCGTTCATTGGCGCGGATGATGCTCTCCAATCGATCGCCAGCGACCCGTTGTCGCTCGAACCGGTCACACGACGCGTCGTGACCGACCAGATCCGCGACAACCAGCGCGCCACAATTGTCGACCTCCAGGGCCTCGTGGAAGAAAGCACCGATCGGCGCGAGGTGCTTGCCGATGAACTCGCGATCGTGCGGGCTTCTACCAACCGTCGCGTCTCGGGCGTTGAACGACGCGAAACCGAGATCACAAACCTGAGAAGCGACATCGTCGATTTGCGACAAGAGATTTCCGACCTTGGAGATCGACAGGAACTCCTGAGTGGCACGATCGAGGATGCGGTCGAGTTCAGCGAGGACACAGCACTGCGCTATCAGGCCGCCTACCACGAACGCCTCCCGGAGTTCGTAGCTGGAACTGATCTTCCGCTCGTGGCCCTAAACGCGTACGTTCGGGCGTCGCGCACACTCGCGGTTGAAGACCCAGCATGTGGTATCCATTGGTCGCAACTCGCTGGTATCGGCAGGATCGAAAGCCTGCATGGCCACTTCGGTAACTCGACACTCGATGTGAATGGGCAAACCACCGAGGCCATCATTGGACTAGCGCTCGATGGGCGCATCCTGTCGGGTGGCGGTTCAGGAAACGATTCCGAGGCCACCGGACGCACCGAGGAAAACAACGGTGTTTCTCGATTGGCGCTTATTCGAGATACCGACGGTGGGCGCTTGGACGGCGACACGACCTTTGACCGTGCGGTTGGACCGATGCAGTTCATCCCGAGCACCTGGCGCCTCTTTGACTCCGACGGCAACGGCGACGAGGTGATCGATCCCCAGAACGTCTACGACGCTTCGCTGGCCTCTGCCCGCTACCTGTGCGCGTCGACAGCGTCGATGCTCAATGCCGAAGGCGAACAGCGGGCCTACTTTGCCTACAACCACGACCTTGCCTATTCACAAAACGTGACCCTGGCGGGCCGTCGCTATCACAACGCAATTCAGATCTCTCCCGAAGCCAGCCCGCGATTTGGCGGCTATGCGGCGTCGGGGGCAGCGGAAGCCTTGGCCCGTGAATCCCTCGCCGAAAGGGCCGCCGAGGACGTTGAGCAACAAGACGAAGATGGCGCGGGCGACGTGGAAGAATCCGATGCGGAAACAACCGGCGAAGAGACTGTTGACGGCGGAGGATTCGCCGTCACCGAAGATCCCGCCGATCCAGACGTGGTCGAGCCGGAGGTTCTCGGATCCACTCTCGAAGGTGACGAGAGCAACGACGAAGAGTAGATGTCCTCGTTTAGAGGACTCCAGCGAGCCAGTCGCGGGCGTCGACCATCATCTCGATGGTTTGGCTATGTGCCATGTCATAGGAGTGGTGTCGTAGGTCCCACCCGCCGTCGGTGAGCGTGGCGATGGCTTCCTTGGGCTGCTCTGGGCCAATGACTGGATCGCGGGTTCCCCACTGAAACAACGCCGGTCGTCCGTCGCCGCTGGAAAGGTCGGTGGTCAAGCCCGGAACATCGGGAACCCCACAACAGATCGTCCACAAGCCGCCATAGCGCGGTGCATCGGGCTTGCCTGCGAGCGCCAACGATAGATACCCGCCCTGGCTGAAACCTCCCAGGATGCACCGTTCGAGCGGAACGCCAGCCTTGTCGGCCTCGTCGGCGACAAAGGCCTCGAGTACGTCAAGGGACGGAAGAAACTTCTCGAAGTCGTGCTCGAAGGTTTCAAGGTCGATTTCCCACCAACCAGCGCCATCACCGTCGGGCATGTCCATCGTTCCCCGGGGAGCGATCGCGGTAAAGCGCTCGTCGGGATCTACCAATGGCACGTAGGACGCGAGGTGATGTTGCTCCGCGGTGTATCCATGCATCAAGAAGAGCAAGCGGTCAACGCCGCCACGGTCGATCCGGTATTGGGTGAGAGTCATGCCGTGAGTCTCGCAGCCCGAAGCGCCCGAGTCGAACACCGGTGGTGCGCAACCACGGACTTTCGGGAATGTCTCGTGGTGTCGATGCGGTTGAGGCATATGCGACCGGTCCGCTCGTCTACCGCGGTCGCTGCAAACGCCCACCTCTCGAAGCTGAATGATTGCCCTCGACCAACGTCAAGCAGACGTAGACCGGCCCACGATGCCTGAAGCCATCGACGAGATCACACGCGTTGTCGCGCACATGGCGGATACGTCCACCTGATGGGCCGCATCACGGGAATCGACATGGCCCGCGGCATCGCCATGTTCCTGATGACCATCGTGCACTTTGTTGCGTGGTGGGAAGGCGAGGGGGCGTTGTTCACCGCCGCGGAGTTGGTTCGTGGTCGGGCGATGCCGTTGTTCATGCTGCTCGGCGGTATCGGCGTAACGATCATGACCTCGCGCAGCACCACACCCACCCGAAATCTGCTGATCCGGGCTGCCATGTTGTTGGTTCTTGGGTTTGTGCTGACCGAGTACGTCGACCGCCTCGCCATCGTGCTTCAGGCCTACAGCCTTTTCTTCGTCCTGGCCATCGTGCTGTGGCGCCTACCGTCGGCCGTCTTGCTCGCACTGGTACCGGCGCTCACCGCAATCGGCGCGGTCACCTATCAAATCATCGGAGAACCACGAGAGCTGACTCCCTTCGATACGTTCTTCAACTCGGGCCAAGGTGTCGAGTCGCTCGTCTTCGACGGGTTCTACCCACTGTTCCCGGTCGGGGCCTTCTTCGTCTTTGGCATGTGGCTCGCCCGCATCGACCTGCGTTCAGAGCGGGTGGCTTCGGTGCTGTTGAGCGTCGGAACCGTCGTCGGCGCCGCCGTATGGATTGGCTCGGATCGCATCGTGTCGAGATTCAACGTGCAGATCGACTTTGGCGGGCGCCTCGGTGACGGATCCTTTCACTGGGGCCGCCTCCTCGACACCGAGGGCCACTCGGCGATGCCAGCGTGGACGATCAGTGCGCTCGGCACCTCAGCTGCGATTCTCGGATTTTCGCTACTGGTCGCCCCTCGCCTTGAAAAGGTGTTCGGACCGATCACGATTGTCGGCACCATGTCGTTGACCTATTACGTGTACCAAGCGCTACTGACCAACGTGG
>CAYTUB010000070.1:7092-14453 GCA_964441145.1 uncultured Acidimicrobiales bacterium | reverse complement strand
CCGACGTGGTCGTCTGCGACGAGCCCACCTCGGCGCTCGACGTATCGGTCCAAGCCGCAATCTTGAACTTGCTCGGACAACTGCAGCGCTCAGAACGCACCAGCTATTTGTTCATTAGCCACGACATCGGTGTGGTGCGATATCTCGCCGACCGTGTTGCCGTGATGTACGTCGGTCGAATCGTCGAGCTCACCAGCACCGACAAGCTCTTTGACGGGCCGAACCATCCCTACACCGAGGCATTGCTGTCGGCAGTTCCCTCGGTCGACGGACAGACCGAGCACCGAATCCCGCTCACCGGCGAGATTCCAAGCCCGAAGAACCCACCACCGGGTTGCGTCTTCCACACTCGATGCCACCGTGCAATCGAAGGAACCTGCGACACCGTGGTTCCTGAGCTGCAAGAAATCTCGCCCGGTCACTTCATGGCCTGCCATATTCCCGCAGAGCAATTGGTGGAGTTGCAGGCAAAGTCCTAACAATTCGTTACGACTGCGCCGAAAGGCGCGCGACGCAATTCGCGATAAAGCGCTAGATTGCCGCAGCAGTTTCGTTTCGAGGTAAAGGCGATGCCGGTGGACAAGCCCACACTGGTTGAGAAGACGACATCGCGCCCAGCGATCACGTCCCCACTTTTGTCGATGTGGGCGTTGTTCCTTGGCGTCTTGTTGATGATGCTCGGCAACGGCTTGCAGGGCACCCTTGTCGGCGTCCGTTCAACCCTCGAAGGTTTCAATACGCTCGTCATCGGTGTGATCCTGACCGCCTATTACGCCGGGTTCCTACTTGGTTCGCGGTTCACCATTCGGGCCCTCGCACGCGTTGGCCATGTACGTGTTTTTGCCGCACTGGCATCGGTGGCCTCCACCGCTGCACTGCTCTACGCCCTATTTGTAAACCCGCCCGCCTGGCTACTCATGCGCTTCGTGACCGGCTTTTGCCTTGCCGGGCTCTATGTCGTGGTCGAATCCTGGCTCAACGATCAAGCGACCCCTCAGACTCGCGGCCGAACGCTGTCGCTCTACATGATCGTGACGATGGGCGGGATTACCGGAGGCCAGCTCCTGCTGAACGTCGGTGACCCAGCTGGCTTCGAGCTATTCATCATCGCCTCGGTGCTGGTATCGATGTCGCTCGTTCCTATGGCCCTCTCCGAGTCGAGCGCACCTCTGCAAGTGAGATCCGATCCCCTACCGCTACGGGTGCTCATGCAGACCGTGCCTACCGGTGCGGTCGCGATGTTCTTCAGTGGTGCGGCAGCAGGCGCGCTCTTTGCATTCGGGCCCGTGTATGCGACCCGCGTGGGGATGTCGACCGCGCAGGTCTCGCTATTTCTGTCCGCCGCCCTCGTTGGCTCGGTCATCTTTCAAATGCCCATCGGGCACATCTCTGATCGTGTGTCGCGACGAGGGGTGATGGCCGTCGTTGCAAGCATTGCCTTGGCCGCATCGATCGCCGGGGTCATGACATCGACCGGCTTTTCGGCCATCGCTGTCATGTTCGTTATTGGAGCGGCATCCTTTCCGCTCTACTCGCTCGCTATTGCCTATACCAACGACTGGATCGAAGACCATCAACGAGTCGGAGCGTCAGGCCTGTTGGTCATGATCAATGGTGTCGGCGCGGTGATAGGCCCGTTGGCGACCTCGGCGCTCATAGCGACCTTTGGAACCGTGGCCTTCTGGTGGACGCTCGCAATCGTCCACGGATCGGTACTTGCCTACTTGCTGTACCGGATCATGGTCAGAGACGCACTGCCTGTCGAAGACCAGTCGACCTATCAGCCGGTACCTGCCCGAAGCTCACCGATGGCCTCGATGATCGGGCGCCGCCGTATCCCTCGAACTGGCTCACATCGCGGCAATAGTCAACCGTAGAGCTATCCCTAAAAAGGGCAATGGCGCCACCTTACGGTGACGCCATTGGACCTAACCGGACTGCAGATTATGCAGCTGCGAGATCATCCTCACGGTCCCCGAGGAGACCGCGGTAGATCAACGCCCCAAGGACGCCACCGATAAGCGGTGCGACCCAGAACAGCCAAAGTTGTGGGAGGTAATCGCCACCGGCAAACACTGCTGTTGCTGTGGAACGAGCGGGGTTTACCGAGGTGTTGGTAACCGGGATCGAGATCAAGTGGATAAGCACCAACATGAGACCGATTGCCAGACCACCAAACCCTGCAGCGGCCTTCTTGGCCGTCGCACCCATGATGACCAGCAAGAACATTGCGGTCATCACAACCTCAGTGATGAATGCGGTACCAAGTCCAGCTTCAGACGGCGAGAGATCGTTATAACCGTTGGACGCAAAGGCGCCCGGCATGGTGTTATCGATATCTGGCGCTCCGGCCATGATGAACACAAGCAAGGCGCCGACGATGCCGCCGATGACCTGGGACACAATGTAGGGTGCGGCCTTTGCTGCCGGAAAACGTCCGCCAGCCACGAGGCCAGCGGTAACGGCCGGGTTGAAATGGCCACCACTGATTGGCCCAAATGCATACGCACCCGTGACCACGGTAAGGCCGAAGGCCAAACTCACGCCCACGAAACCGAGTCCAAGGCTCGTGCCGTTGGGACCAGTCCCGAAATCTGCTGCCAATACGGCGGCTCCGGCACCTCCGAGTACCAACCCGAGCGTGCCGAGAAACTCGGCTACTAGCTCCTTAATATTCATATGTGTCCTCCCCGAGGGATCATTCCCACCTCATGGCGAAAAGAATAGCCCTCACAATTCCGTGCCTAGGGGACGCATGGTAATTGTTAAAAGTCGCGTAAAGACGAAACACACCGTTAACAAATAGTCGCCTCATGCACCGCATGGTCGATCAACGACTCCGAAATCAGGTATCGCTGGGCGAGAACGTCGAGGCGATTCCAGGCCGAACGCTCGAGGTCGAGCCCGGTTCGTTGTGCGTCTTTGTATCGGTCGTCGATGGAGCGAAGCGTGCGTTGCGCCACTGGTTTTGCGGTGCCAGAGATGGCCACGAGCTGTGAAACGCACGTCTCGGGCTCCGATTCCAATAGCCACTCAATCGATGATGACTCGCGTCCGTCGCCGTCGACCATCGCTATGACTTCGCCTCTGCGAAGCGCGTCTGCGGCGAAATACCCAATGTCTGCGGTAACCCAGGCTTCTGGAGTGTCCACGCGTTCGCCTGCAGCTGCTCGCAGCACGTGCGGCAAGGCAAAGACGGGAGACCTCCCCGATTCAAGCAGCGCGATCGCAGCGTCGAGCGTGCGACCGAAGTGCACCACCGCAAACACCACTGCGCTGGCGACGCTGGAGGCCTCGCCATGGGCCACACCCGAGGTCCGACACGCGCGGTAGAAACCATCGTGGAGTTCCCTCGAGGCAACCGTGATCGAATCCTCTACCCCAGCCGAGTTCATCCAATTACCTCGCCGAATAGGCGAAGCCAGTTGCCTCCGAGGATCTTGTCGCGTTCGTCAGCAGCGAAGCCGACCTCGTCGAGACCGACGGCCAGACTCGGAAAGTCCGACGGTCCACTAAACCAATGTGGCCATGGAGGGAAGCTTGGGATCTCGTCGGGATCCTTTGGCCGGTTCCACCGTCCATTTCGCATCCAACCCAATGCGTCGGCGTCCCAGCCGAGCACAGCGTCAGTGCCGATGCCTACGTGATCGATTCCCACCATCTCTACAAGGTCCGCAATCATCGTGCAGTACGAGCTGCGCGGCACCTCACTGCCGCCCATAAAGAGCGGATAGAGCGTCACGCCGACGATCCCGCCACGTTCCGCGACCGCCTGCAGGACGTCATCGGGTTTGTTTCGTGGCGCGTCGTGGAATGACAGCGGGTTTCCGTGAGTGATCGCTATTGGGTCCGCAGAGGAATCGACGGCATCGCGCCCTGTGCGGTTTCCGACATGGCTGATGTCGATCAGGACCCCAAAGTCATTGCAGGCCTTCACCATCACGTTGCCAGCGAGTGTCAACCCGCCGTCGTTGGGTTCGTAGCAGCTCGACCCGAGATGGTTCGCGATGTTGTAAGTGAGCTGCACGCATTTCACCCCGATGTCGCTGAAGATCCCGAGAAGCTCTGGGTCATCGCCGATCATCGACGAGTTCTGGAATCCGAACAGCAATCCAAGAACACCGTCGTCCTTGGCCTGTTGCATCTCGTCGACCGAGGTCACGATGCGCGCAATATCGGCGTTATTGCGTATCAGATGCCGCATCGCGCCAATCCGTTGCATCGCGCCAGCGGTGTCTTCCCACACGCCGACGGTGGCGTGCACGATGTCAACGCCGCCTGACCGGACCTCTTCAATAACCGAACGGCTCCAGTTGTTGATCTCAAGTCCATCGATGATCATGGCGACTCCACTCTGTCTGCTGCGGGCACCGAGGACGTTCCGGGCAGCGGAGGCATCATCCAATCGTCGTCGAAGTCGTCGCTCCCCATATCGCGAAAACGCGGCGCCCCTTGAAACAGGGTTACGCGAAGCCAGTCGGTCGACTTTGGTTTGAAGTTGTCCATCCCGTATTGGGCCAGTTGGAGGCGCTGGACCTGCAGCGGCAGGTAGTCGTCACTGCACGGGTTGTCACGGGGTTCCCCGTACGGCTGGTCCGACACAAAGAGCCGCTCGATGGCTTGCAGAAACTGCGGGGACTCGACGAGCATCTCGCCGAGCGTAGTGCTGGTCGGCCAACGCGAGAGCTCGGCATGCAAGGAACGGGCATTTCCGGCGATGTCGATCGCCATGTCTTGAAGACCGTCGGGCCACTGTGCCCGAGGTAGACGTCGAGGCTCCTCGGTATTGTCGCTGTACACCCACCATTGGGTCGACTCCGGGGCGTCCTCGACGAGTGCCCAACCAAAGCGTGCTTCGAGCAACTCCAACGCGGAGTCCACATCGAGGCTGAAGTCGATCGTTGCGGTTTCATCGACGCGTAGCAGCGCATCGACGGTCTCGTCATCGAGGTCATCGAGGTCTACGAGCGCCGCCACGACGAGCTCACCGAGTTCAACCTCTTGGGTCATGGCCCATCTAACCAGCGCGTCGAACGGCGAGTCTTGGCCGGACGTGATCAACTCGGTTGCGTACTCCCGAACCTTTCGGACCAGCGGAACAATTTCTGCAGGACACAAGAACGGGTACGCATCCTCTGTGGTTCCGGAACCAAAGTGCACCTCGGCCCGGTGAAACCAGCTCATCAGGCGATCGCACTGCTGTGGGCTCGCGTCGCTCATTCGAACCCGAGCGAGCGAGAGTTCTCGCATCCCGATCCAGGCGTTGATAATTCGGGGATGCTTAAAGGCATAGGGAACCAGACCAAGGCCCGTTGCATTACCAAGCCCGAAATAACGCGACCACGACGAGTCGAACGCAACAGCTTGCTCGCCACCCCGAGCCCGAGCGCAATGTTCGACCGTGTCCATAGAGAGCTCTCGATAACACCAAGCTGCAAGGAATTGGGCCCGGTATGGGGCGGCGAGTGGATGGTCGGGGTCGAAGGCATCGAAAGAGCGCATGCCAAAGCGACCATTGCCATAAAAGGCCGTGCTTCGCATGATGTAGCCGGCGTCGCCGACCTTTTGCGAGTCGGGTTGGCGACCAGCCGCGAGTTCACTGACGAGATAGTCAAAGAAGCGAACGCTGCGATTCCCTCGAGTCAATGCCAGTGTGTCGACATCTAGGCGTCCATCTTCTTGGGCCGGCACGTTTGCACGCAATGCGGCCCAGCGGACTTCATCGACCTCGCCCTCAACCAGTGCCGCAGCGATCTCCCAACGATCTGCGATCACCCGATCTGTGTGAGCATCCTCCGGCAGAGTCTGCAGAAACGCGACGAAGGTGAACGTGTGGCCTTCGGCCTCGATGACGTAACCAACTTCACCCTCCCCGTCCGCGTCCAGGTCGAAGCGAACCGTCTCGGCCGTCCATCTCTGGGCCTTGGCTCGGCGTAGTACCGATCGACTGAAGGCGTGTCGTGTTGGGCGTGCGGCACCCAAACGAGTCGGGCTCATGACCACCGACGGATCGCGCAGCGTGTCTCGCTGAGCCGCCAGGGCCTCGCCAATTTCCGTGGTCGAGGCGAGGGCGGAGCCACGGATCACTGCCATGGGGCAACTGTAGTGCCGGCCATCACGGCACCACTGATCGGATCGCTATGGCGTCTTCGCGGACAAGGACCTGCCAGAGGAGCCACCGGCGCTTTGTCGTAGTGAAAAGATAGCGAGGGCTAGGGCGGCGGGAATCGTGACGATGGCGATTGCTCCACCTACAGACACGGTGTCTGTCTGCGCGAGCGCACCAACGAGAGCGGGTGCGCCAATGAGCGCCAGTCGGCCTCCAGCGGTGAGCCCGCCGAGTGCTGACTCCGCCGATGGACTCCGGGCCGCGTTGTCGTAGAGCTGCGGGTACATCACCGAAATGCCGATACCGGCTACGAACAGTCCAACGAAGGCCGATGCGACGCTGGGAATCAACGTCGCTATCGCTACCCCGACCGCCGTGACGGTTGTTGATACGAGGAGCAATCGCTGGCTACCGAGTCTGGCTACCGCGTAGTCGCCGCCGAAGCGCCCCAGAACCATTCCAGTGGTGAAGGCCACGAAGGCCAAACCAGCAACGCCCTCGGTCGCTCCGAGATCGTCGACCAGGCGAAAGGCTGACCAGTCGCTATTGACCATCTCCGGGATGATCGCTGCTGCTCCAAGAAAGGCGAAGATCGCGACGAGTCGAATTCCCTTCGCTCCCCCTGTGGAGATGTCTTCTGGTGGCGTGTCGTGATCGTGACGCAACCCGGGAATCACCCAAAGGACCGCCGCGAGTAGAACCACGGCAGCGCCCACGAGATGCACCCGAAGGCTCACACCTCCACTAGCCATTGCCGAAGCGACGAGGCCTCCGACGACGGTTCCCACACTCCACATGCCGTGGAGTCGGTTCATCACCGGCGACTTTCGCCGACTGCTCAGAGCCGAGCCCTGCAGGTTCATGGCCACGTCGGTCTGGACGTCGGCGGCATGGATGAGAGCGATCACCAACGCGAGTTGAAGGGGTGAGTTGACGAACCCTACGAGCGGCAGGCTCACCACGA
Source organism: uncultured Acidimicrobiales bacterium (assembly GCA_964441145.1). Taxonomy (GTDB): domain Bacteria; phylum Actinomycetota; class Acidimicrobiia; order Acidimicrobiales; family SHLQ01; genus SHLQ01. The sequence continues at coordinate 7,380 of CAYTUB010000070.1, read as the reverse complement.
GCACGGTGGACCCAAGCGTCATTGCCTTTCGCGTGCCGTAGTGGCGAATGAGCGGCCCCACGATGATGCTTCCCAACACGCCGCCCAAGGTTGCGATGCCAAGGATGGTTCCTATTTGCTGGAGGTTGAGGTCCAGTTGGTTGCGGATGTTGGGCAAGCGCGGAACGAACGATGCAATGACTGCACCGTTGACGAAAAACTGCGTGGCAACGGCCGCGAGCGCACGCCGATCGCCGGGTAAAACCGACCCAGCCGAGCTGTCTAGGTTGTGCTCGGTTGCCATGTTCC
>CAYTUB010000070.1:0-6992 GCA_964441145.1 uncultured Acidimicrobiales bacterium | reverse complement strand
CATCGCCGCGAAGACTAGATTTCGAGGGCCGTCGCCAACGGCCCGGGAGAGACTCCATGAAGATCGCCGCCCACCTGCACCCGCAGCGCGCAAGCTACGCGTCGAGAGGTAGAACGACGGCGGACTAGCCGCCGAGAATCTTTTGGAGGAAACCCTAAATAGCTTGACCTGGCGTCAAATGGATTGCGACTGTCGACCACTCACCAGCAACCCGAGACCCAGGACGATTCCAGCCGCTTGCATCAGTACTTTCGGGAACAGTGCAAGGACGACGAGGATGCCGGTTCCGGTCATGAGCCAGCGGAGGGCAGCTGCCCTACGGGAAGCTACAACGGCTACTTCTGGGGTATCGGGATCAAATACGACTTGGACTTGTTGGCCTGCGAGGCGATTCTCACTCTGGTTCTCGACGACTGACCAGGTTCCTCCGCTGTGGTCTTGGTACTCGATTGTCGCTAGCCCGAATCCGTCAACGGCGACGACTTGCGCTTGGGCCGTGACGCGGTCGCCGACGTATCCGCGTTGGTTGCTCAGCCAGATCCCACCGAAGATGAGCAGGACCCCGAAGGCTACGACGAACGCATTGCCGAAGATGCCAAACCGCGTGTTCTCCCCATCGAATGGACGCTCTAGACCGAAGAGCGAGTCGGCTAGGACTGTCGCTCCAACCACATCCTTGGCGGCTCGGATCGTGCCCCCTTGGCTCCCTTCTCGACGAATAGCGACGAGCGATGAGAGAACGGACCCTCGGGCGGTCGGGGGCATAGCGGCCTCTGTGCTTTGAACGATGTCCGAAGCCGAGTCGCGGATTACGGCAAAGGTTGATCTGGTGTCACCTTGGGCTCGACGTTCGGCCTTTCCACCGGACAGCATTCGGACTCCAACGAACAAGGCAGCGGAACGAATCGCAACCGTAACTAGGGAAGTAAAGATGATGATGCCTGCGATAACGCTCAGGCCGGGTCGTACCCATTGGCCCCAAGGTTGCACAACGATTGACGATCCTGGGTTGTCCGCCGCAAACGCTATTGTTGCGACCTCGCCAATTTGACCGGGTGCGTTCCTCTGGGAGGAACCTTGGTTGAGGTACTCGATCCCGGTCGTAGGTTCCGTGTAGCTGTAGACCGGAGCGAAGGTCGTTACCCTTTCGCCCTCATCGTTGGTCCGCGTGTTCTCAACCCACTCCACGGCGAAGCCGTCGACGCGAACGTCGTCTGCCTCGCCGGTGACGAGTGCCCCGACGACTGGGGCGAAGAGCAATAGCCCGACCCCTGCCAATACGCCGATAGCGGAGGAGTACAGGCCTCCTCTTGTCCGCGAACTGAACGGGTTCTCGATGCCGACGAGACCCTCGGTTATCAGCACCGCTCCTGCGGCTTCCTTGCCAGCCTGTCGAAGGCCACTGGAGTCATCGCCGTACTCGGCAAATGTGGCGTTCTTCAGTGCATCGAGATCTGAGCCGGGCTGATTGGCCCCAGACCCCGGCGCGGGATCGAGGGCGGAGGCTCGCTTTGCGAGCCACAGGCCTCCAAGAAGCGATCCACCTCCGAAAACGAATCTCCAGATCCCGAAGAGCAAAGGGGAGAAAACCATGAGTAACCCGACTAGGCCGAAGATCGCAACCAGCCACCTCGGGTTGGCATTGCGCAGTCGGGGTGCCGCTGTTTCGTCTGTGGTAACGACGACCTCTCGGCTATCACCTATTCGGGGTGGTCGATCCTCGCTAGCCCCCACGACCGTCCGAGTTTCCCAGTCCAAGTCGAAGAACTGGACCGTTGGCGCGTTGGCCTCGACATCGATGATCGTTCCAGCGATACCGACCTCGTTCGGTTCGAGAGTGTCGATGTTCCACCCGAGCCAAGCAAGCCCGACCAGTAGTAATCCAAATGGGACGAGTCTCCACACGATTATCCGCCTTTAACAGAGAGTGAAGCCGCTATTGAGGTCACCTGCTGTGATCTCGGGCTGAGGGATGAGTTGATCAGCGATCTGGAGGTACGGGGTAACGACGAACTGCGACGTGGAGTTCAGTCCGTCGAGTGAGTAGAGGTCCATTCGCCCGGCGTTCCCCGATGCGCAGAGCACCGGAGCAAGCGGGTTGCCAGCGGAGGGATTGGTCTCGATTGACCCCATGACCGGTTCGCAGTGCGAGGCGAATGCGAAATGTGTTCGTCCCGCTCCGGTCGCGGAACCGGCGTAGGTGGAGCTGAAGACAGCGGCGCTCAAGGACGATCCTGCGAAGTCGATGCGCTCAGAGAACGGTTCACCAAACTGGCCACCGAAAATGTTGCCAATCGCCGGCCCGCCATCGCCGATAAGAGCTGTGATATCGAGCTCGCCGGAGAGTCCGCCGTCGGCGAATTGGATCTGCAGCGTCGCTTTCGAACCGGTCCATGTGTTTGGCGCTTGCACGACACCGTCGAACGACAAGTTCATCGCGTCGACAAGGCCGTCGCCATCAAAGTCGCCCAAGATGGTCTCCACTGTGCCCTTGCCGACCGGATCGTACACACCGGCGTTACACGCCGAGCTTCCAGCGGAGTATCCGGTCAAGAATTGCGAGTTGGCCCATCCGGTCCAAAGGCCATTCTCCACTTCCCACCAGATAGCACCATCCGCGCTTATTTCGCACATTCCGGTTGCGCTGACCCTGGTCCCATTGGGCAAGGCGAACTGAATGCCGCTCGCCGTCGTTGGGTCGAAGCGGATGTTGAGCCCCTTATCGGGGTCATCGGCGGATATCCCAGACACTAGAAGGGCGGACGGTGAACCCCCGTTCGGGGGCAATTCGGACGCGGAGCAAACCGGCGCGAGGGGTAGAGATTGCGGCGTTGTGGAACTGCTCGAGCTGGACGGTGCTACCGAAGGCGTGCTTGCCGGGACAGTACTTTCGATGACGGTCGGTGGCGGCGAAGTTGCTGGCGCGGTCGTTGACGGTGCAAGCGTTGCTGGCGTGGCAGCGCTGCCACTCGCCCCGCACGCTGCAGCGATGAACGCAAGGGCGACAAGTGCGAGAAACAGTCTCGAATTCATGGGATCACTTCGCTTCCGTCTTGGGTTGTAGCAGCGCGGATGAGGGGAGGAGCACCGTGGGGATCGTTGGATCGATGCTGCGACAGAGGAAGTAGCCCAGGCCTGCGAGGCCGGTCATCAGTCCCTTGGGCATCGACTGGTCGATGCCCTCGAAAATTTGGCCCGCAGTGATTCGAGCAACCCTCGATACGGTTTCGTCTGTCCGATCTCCGGACGCTTCGAGGAGGCAGTCGGCATTTCCGACGTTGCTGTGGCAAAGCGACCCGGTGAGTGAAATTCCATTCGCAGCGTTGAGGCTCGTGCGAACCTGATCTTCCGCGGAGTCGAATACGTCTTGTCGGACGTTGGCTCCGAGTCTGCGGAGTTCGGTTCGCGCAATGAGCGCGCCAGCGCCACCGTGGCACCACGCCAACATGTCGGAGCTGTGGTCCGATTCCTGGCCAGGGAAAATCCCCTCGCCGCGAAAGTCGGGCCACGAGTTCGTGAGTTCCCACCAGTAATCTTCGTACGCGAGTGCATCTTCGGTTGCCGTGGCGAAGCGCTCGTCGCCAGTCGCATCGGCAAGAGCGCTCAAGGCCAGGGCAAAGCCAGACGCCCCATGGGAGATCCCAAGCAGCGGTCGCTTTTCGGTATCGCGGGGGTCCGTCCAGGCTTGCCCAGGTTCTTCGCCAACCCGCTCTTGCAATTCGAGCAGCACATTTCCCTGCTCCATGGCCCCTTCTCGGTAGAGGGGGTTATCCAGAACCGAGTCCAACGCGAGTGCAGCTAGGACGAACCCGGCGCGACCGCCTAGGAGGTCGTCGGCGCCGAACTCTTCCACAGTCTCCACCAGTTGTTGCGCGAGGTTCTCGCTGCGTTGTACGAGATCGTCGTCATCATGGGCGATGCCGATCCGGAGGCCTCCGATCGCTGTGCCCATGCTTCCGGTGTAGAAGGATCCAGACTTTTCGTCATTTTCTGCATTCGAAGCACGGATCAGGGCGGCACGCGCCGCGTTGCGTGCAACCTCGGTGGTGCGGACGTCGTCGAGGAGACGACCGGCTTCATGAAGAAATAGCGCGATGCCCATCGAGCCTCCGTAGAGGGTGTGGTCGAGCATGCCGTACGAGGCGTTGTCTTGTATCTCGGAGGGGTGCCAGTTGCTCGTGTTTTCGACGTGTGTGGCTTCCTCACAGAGTCGGCTAGCGAGGAGCGCGATCGCGTCTTTGGGCGGCGCCTCTTCGAAGCTTCCTGTGGCGGTTCTGCCTTTCGGAAGGGGCTCGACATTGAGAGGCTCGTAGCGCGACGAGGCGTGAAATCGATGGGGTTCGCGTACGTCGAATCCGGCTTGGGACAGTTTCTCGGATGCGTAGCTTGGGAACTCGGTGGGGTCCCAGGTGTCGTCGCGAAACGCTTGCACCACCGTGGACGCAATTGCACCCATGCGGGATTGTCCAAAGCTCCCACCCCCACCAGGGTCGTCGGCGACTCCGAGTCCGACCGCAAGTGGTTTGGTTAGAAAGGGAACTCGTTCGGACATGTACGGCTGCACCTTCTCGTACACGCGAGTGATGGGTTCGATCGCGTCGTCCCAGCTATCCCGACTCAGGTAGATGACGGCGCTATCGCAACGGGGGCGTCCGGAAAACGCTTTGAGGTTGAATGTGATACCGGCGTCGGGAAGGATTCTGGTAGACGCATCGACGAGAACTGGCAAGTGCCGAGCGGGGATGTTCCAGTAGAGACGCATGACATTGTCGTTGCCTTGCTGCCCACCGAGCGCGAAGTAGGCGCCGGGTTGCGAGTAGCGGTCTTCGTTGCCAGCGCGCACGGCCAACCCGTCGCTCGTTTGACGCCAGTCGCCAGGCTTGCACCGGACGGTTACGCCGCCAATATCGATGACAGCTGAACCGTCTGCGTCCGTGCTGATCAACGCCACGGCGTGTTGCCAGCTCGAGTCGAGGTGGTTGGACGCCGAGCACGCCTCCATGAAGGCCGCAGACTCGGCGCTCGACGTGGGCCAGTCCTTGACAGGTTCGGGACCACCAGAGCGATAGACGTGGTTGTAGAACACGCGCGAAATTGAGGACTGGAGCATCTCGTCGATGGGCATCTCCGACACCACGACGTTGTCAGGCTGGTGGATCTTTCGCTCGATTCCGAACCATCGATACGACAGCGGATTATCGATCACCAAGATCCGAGGAAGGTCCTCGAGAAACTCCCGAAGTTCAGGGTGCATTCTGAATCCCTAGAACTTCGACTCCCAACGTTGCGGGCGCCTTGAACATGTTCTCGGATATTTGCAAGTGGTCAACGATCGACTGCGTTATGTCGCGGGTCTTCACCGCCGCTTCTATCGCAGTCTGAATGAGCCGGGCCGCGACCATCTTGACGACCAGGTCCTCGTCGTAGGTGCCGGTCTGCTCGGAGCTTCGGTAACCATCGAGGAAGTGCCGCGCGGCGCGCTGGTACGGCGGTCGGATCAGGGCGAGTTCTCGGCGCTTCACGGATCGATCCCAGCCAGCGAATGTCGCCCCACGGCGAATCCAGGAACTCATCGAATCGGCGAGAAAGCATGCAACATCCCATCGCGGGTCGCCGTGCACGACGGTCTCCAAGTCGATGAAGCTGAATGAGGGTAGGTCGTTCGCATCGTCTACTTGGACGAGCAGGTTGTCCCACCGAAGGTCGCCATGGATTGGTGTCTGCGGAGTCCAGCGCTCGTCCACTTCGCGAAGACCGCTTGAGATGGCGTCCGATCCCGCGATGATTTCAATGGTCCGTCGATAGCAGTGCGCGTTTTCAAGGACGTCGGTCCATTCTGGTTCGAGGTGGTATCCACATCGGCTCCTCCCGAACTGCAAGCCCTCGGGGTCTTCGCTGGGGGCACCGTGAAAGCACGCAAGCGCGGCGCCGATTCTGCGGAAGGTCTCGTCGCTGGGGATGACCTTGTCGATCTCTTCAGCTCGCAGCGATCGCATCGGCATCATCGGAAGCACAAGGGCTGGTTCCGATGTCGATGCATGGATCACGGTTGGTAGCCACGGGAGTACATTTGGCCTGATCGCGCGCAGCGTACGAAGCATCTCGATTTCTTTTCCGGGGCCCAGTGTTGCGGCGGTTCGATCGCCCGCCTTACCCAACTTCACGAAGAAGCTTGCATTCGGGGTCACCACCTCGACGTTGCTGTTGCTGCGAGACAAATCCGACGCCATCACCAAACCCGCAACCCGTTCGCTCGAACTCACGAGGCCAGCCTCTTCCAACAGCTCAACGGCGCGAGCGCATGGCGCAGCCGCCACGGTCATGCCTTATTCACCTTCTTGCGCCTCTTCATCTCCTTCTTAACGTGGTTCTTACTCTTAAGTTGGTTCTTACTCTTAATGTGGTTCTTCATCTTCCCCCCCTGTGAGGCTGTGTCGGTGGTGCAGTCCCAGGTGCTTCCGGGGTCGGCCTGTGTGTCGTTGTTGTCGCCGTCGGGTGTTAGTGCTTGTGCGGTTGCGATGTCGCCTTGGTCGGGTGAGATGCCGCCGATTTCGGGTTCGGTGACGCCTTCGAGGATGTCGTTGTCGACGCAGCCGGCGAAGCCACCGTGGTCGGTGGTCTGACACATTGGGTGGTCGGCGGTTTCTTGGGTGGAGAGTTGTGGGTTGTTGTCGCCGTTAGGTGTTAGTTGTTGTGCGGTTGCGATGTCGCCTTCGTCGGGTGCTTTCTCGGAGATGATGATTTCGGTGTTTGAGATCGTGCCGTTGAGGCTTGGGCCTTGGGGGATGGGTGTGTCGCCGTCGTTGTTGTTGTTGGTGCCGGGTGCTGTTGACCCTGGCGTTGGGAAGCAGATGGGTCCGGAGTCGTCTACGGCGTCCATGAAGTCGATGCAGTGTTCGTCTCTGGGGAGTTTTTCGTATTTGAATTCGCCGGGGCGAGGTTCGCACTTTGACGCTGTGTCGGTGGTGCAGTCCCAGGTGCTTCCGGGGTCG
>CAYTUB010000069.1:13601-14518 GCA_964441145.1 uncultured Acidimicrobiales bacterium | reverse complement strand
CGACACCCCGAGAGAGGCGCTCGCCGCGGTCGATGTGAATTCAGGAGCCCTCGATACGGCTACCGACTTCGACTTTAACTTCAGCGTGGCTGCTGGCGGTGGTATCGCTGTGCGTTGGATTGAGGTAAGTCCGAACGGCAACTACCTGTTCTTGACCCACTCAGCTCGATTCATCGACGGTGAGACTCGCACTGGTGTAGCTCGCTTTGACATATCAGCGAACTCGACCTCGCTCAACAACTGGCAAACGCTTCTTTATGACAACGAACTAGACCGCTTCGCCGGAGCGCTTCGTATGCGGCGTCTTGCGATTGCACCAACCGGGAACTACCTCGTCGTCGTAACAAGTGGTGGCGACCGCCCACCCGCTGGCGACACTGCAGTCCGCTTCCCCACCAACGGCGGAGCGAACGTGCAAGACGACTGGGTCTCACGACATTTCGACACCGTACTCGGCGTTGCTATTAACGACGACGTTGTTTTCGTTGGCGGCCACTTCCAATTCCAGGAAGCTCCCGGCAGCGACAACCCATTCCCCGGCAGCCCTCTCGACAACTTCGGCTTTGGTTTCGGCCAAGGCCCGGTAGCACTCGGCGACCAAGTAGTGGCTCGAGAGCAACTCGGTGCACTAGACCCTGCCACCGGCAAGTCGACCGAGTGGAACCCCGGCGCTGACTCCTTCATTGGTGTACAGAGCCTCACCTGGTCGGATGACTACGGACTGCTTGTTGGTCATGACGGCAACCGCATCGGAAACCAGTCCAATATCGGCCGCCATGGTGTCTTTCCGCTAGGAACCAACGGATTCAACGGCGGCGGTAACCCAGACCCTGTCGACCCGCCACCCAACAACAATGGCACTCTCGCTTGCACCGTCACCACAAACGGCAACAACGCCATCGTCACACTCAGCGGCC
>CAYTUB010000069.1:0-13501 GCA_964441145.1 uncultured Acidimicrobiales bacterium | reverse complement strand
CCCACAATTCAACGGCGCCACAGACATCAACTGCACGAACGCAGGCGGAGGCGGAACACCAGCGCCCGCCCCAACCCCGCCACCCAACAATGACGGCAACCTCGCTTGCACCGTCACCACAAACGGCAACAACGCCATCGTCACACTCAGCGGCCAAGAAGGATCCAGCACCCAACTCATCCGAAACGGCGACTGGGAAGCCACCATCACCGGACAAACCAGCACCACCATCAACGGCGGAGCAGGCGACAACTACCTACTCCGAGCACGCGGCCCACAATTCAACGGCGCCACAGACATCAACTGCACGAACGCAGGCGGAGGCGGAGGCAACAATCCCCCGACCCTAATAGTTGACCCAACGACGGTCCTCGGATCTACGGTCATTGTTTCTGGCAGCGCCGCCGACGATGTCGGAGTGAACAGTGTCAGCTTCTTGGTTCAGAACAGAGACACATTCGAGTATTTCCGACTTGATGGGTCCTTAGGCGCTGCTCAACGATTCGCTGCCACTCTTTCAAATCCTGCTGGCCCGAACACCTCCTGGACTCGAACGCTCACCGACCTCCCAGTTGGCGAGTGGGAACTTACCGTCGATGCGTTCGATACATCGGGTCAGCGATTCCGACTGATCAGACGCTTTACCCAAGGTGGTGACTTTTCGCCTCCGACCGTAGACCTGACCTCGGGAGAAAGCCAGAGAGTTACCTCTGGCAACCGACTTCAGTTCACCGGCAATGCAACTGCGACGGCCGGAATCGAAAGCGTGTCTGTACAGTTGCGCAACGTCCTTGACCGATCCGGAATCCAAGCCAATGGAGCTTTCGGCTCGCGTGCGGTGTTCTTCAACATTCCTGGAACGAACGGTGGCACCCAACGCAACTGGAGCTACGAACCGCCCGCACTACCAAACGGCACGTACGACGTGACCTTCCGTGTAACGGACACCCTTGGCGCTACCGACGTATCTCTAACTCAAGTCATTGTTGGCCCGAACGGAGACGATCTGCCAACAACTGTATTCGACGCCACTAATCGCTTCGCACAAGGGGTTGATTCTCTCTCCATAGCGTTGTCCGGATCGGCCAGCGACGATACCGCTGTCTCCGGAGTCGTTCTACTAATCTTTGACGCTGACCGGGGGCAATGGGTTCAACCCGACGGGAGTCTTGGCCCTGATGCAGCTCCCTTTGACGCCAACCTCGCTCAGCCTGGCACCAGATCAACAACGTGGAGTTTTGAATTTACTGCCACGGCGCCCAGCACCTACTACTTCTTCGTACGTGCCGAGGACAACGTGGGGCAGGGGACCAGCGTTCAGCAATTTGGGAGCTTTCGAGCATACCCCGGTGACTCTCGTCCCACGGTTGAAATTGCGATTCCAACCGCGAACCAAACAATATTGAGCGGAAGAATTTCTGCGACAGGGACAGTGGCAGACGACAACTCGGTAACGGGAGTGGAGGTCCTCATTCGCAACCTTGACACGCTTGACTACCTAAGGGCGGATGGTTCGTTCGGCGGCTTTCAATGGATTGCGGGATCCCTCACCAACCCAGGAGGAAGCCGTTCAAACTGGGACTATCAAAGCCCTAGTCTTCCAGACGGTCGATGGCAGATACAAGCACGGTCTATCGACAACAACGGCCAGACGACAGCGTTGATACCCGTGGTGAATATCACCCTCAGGTAAAGATGGAATCCGCTCCCGCGGGCATGAATGACGTCTCGACATAGGTGCTAATCCTGAAGATGCCGCCATTTTGCATGGCTATCAAGCAGTACGATCAATGATCGTCTAGCTGGCTCAGGCCTAGTTCAAATCGACTGTCGCCGATGCCCTGAGTCTCGACCAGAGATGACCCCAATCGCCCAACTTTCCTCGTCGTAGTACGCCCGTTGAGGGCGCCTTAACTCATCGCCGGTTCCTTCTCGGACAAACGATCTCAAATACGGCATCTAGCAGCTCTATACGTGCTTTCCCGCAAAGACCTCGAAGACTCTTCACCGTCGCATGACCTACCTTCGAACCTCCCAACTTGGCGACTGCTCCGCAATGCCTTAGCTTTCCATCGTGATTGGTTTGCCCGGTCGAAATGATTGGGGTTCTCCGATCTGACTAATCGCTGAAGGCTCGTTTGGAGCGTTCCGAGGCTAGATGCCGCGCTCACAAAACCTAAGGGCCACCAACGAATTGGGACTTTCGGACGCCAAGGCTGAAAAGCTCGCTCCATCGGTAGCTTCGGACAACCACCAGTCCAACGGCTGATGTAGTCGTCACTCTCGAATAATTCGTCCGACAATTGCGATGTCCGGACACGATTCAGTCCCCCGGGGACTCCACTGCTTACCGACAGCTCTTCGCCTATTTCGCTAGATCGGCTCCGCATTGCAGCAAAATTCGGCTAAATCGACAAAGATCCTACGATCATTCAGATATCGAGATCGTTAACTGGCGCTTGAAGTCTTCTTGCTCCCCGGTATAGGTCCTAACTCTGCTGCCCTCAGCCTGCAAGATGAACTCAAACTCGCCGACAACTGTTGGAGTGCCCGCAATCTCCCCTGTGGCCGAATCTAGGGATAGGCCAGCGGGCAACTGGCCGCCTTCGATTGACCAATTGAATGGTGCTAGCCCTCCGAAGGTTTGAGGTGCGAAAAAGAATGGGGAGGCTACCGTTCCATTCGGAGCAATATGTTCAACAATTGAAAGTCCGATCTGACTTCGAGTGAATTCGTCCAGCTCCTCAATCAACTCTGCATGAGTGGGGTCATTGTGAAGGCTCTCCAATTCCTCCGGATCTGCGGTGAGGTCATAGAGCTCGGTCTCTCCGCTTGAGTGCAGGATGTACTTGTGCGTCTCGGTTCTGACGCCTGCCCAAATCGGAGAGTCGTCGCTAATCCACTCGGCGAAACCGAAGTTCTCGATGAACACGGCATCGCGCCAATCGCTCCCGGGATCTTCAAGCAGAGACACGAGACTTGTACCGTCGCCGCCGTATTCCAGACCCGCAAGATCGTAAAGCGTGGCACCAGTATCCAAATCTGCCGCGACCAGCGAGTCATCGACTCGACCATCGGCACCTGGCCATGAAATTACGAACGGCACCCGTAATGATTCCTCGTAAGCCAAGCCTTTGTTTCCTGGAATCCCGTGATGTCCATAGGTCAGGCCATTGTCGGACGTGTAGATCACAACTGTGTTCTCTAGTTCGCCCATCGCCTCCAATTGGTCCATAACTTGGCCGACGGCCCTATCGACGGATTGCAACATCTCAAGCTGTCCGCGCGGAACGATTTCGCTCGAAAAGGCTTGCCAACTCGGGTTGTTACGGTAGCCCTCGGCCAAGTTCTGAACCCAAACTGGCTTGTCCGACAAATCCTCTGTGTGGGACGCCGACTGAGGGTAGACGTATCCATCAAATGAGCCGACATCTTCCGCTGCGGGCAGCAACGGAGTGTGCGGTGCGAAGAGCCCAACCCACAAGAAGAATGGGTCGTCGTCATCCTTGCTAATGAAGTCAATTGCTTGGTCAGCGTGGAAGTCCGTTACGTACTGCGAAACATCTTGAATGACTCTTGGGTTCTGCGTCTCCTCGTCGAAGACAGTGACAGATTGCAACTCGTCATAAGTCTGATATTGATATCGAGCGTTGCCCACCCAAGTATCCCAACCGGGCGGTACGTCACCGACTTGATACCCGTGCATGTAGCGTCCCACGAATCCCGTCCGGTATCCATCATTCTGTAGCGCTACCGCTAGAGACCTATCCTCATCGAAGTTATTCACAGCCCCGTTCAAGGCATTGTTTCTGAGTACACCTGTGTTGTGGGAGTAGTAGCCCCCGGCGAGAGCGCTGGCCCGGAAAGGGCAGCATTCGGGGTTCGTGGCGACAGCCGTTGTGAACGTAACTCCACGTTGAGCCAACTTCTCCTGCAAAATGGGCATCGCCCATAGGGTGTCCGCAGGCTGGTCGTCAGAAAGAAAGACGACGAAGTTCATCTTTTCTTCGTTCTGTTCGCCGATTGAAAAGCGCTGGAGGCCGTGGTCGCTTCTATTGTTCGATGTGTCGAACGACCACGCCAGAGTGAGGAAGTCACCAATGGGTAAGTCAACTTCATACGACCAGGTTGAAGTCCCGCTAGCCAGCACCCAAGACCAGGAATCCGTCCATTCCGCACCGTCCCAGTACTCCCCAGTGCCTAGGTCGCGAATCATGACCCTGGTCCGGTGGACCGCCACATCGTCAGCCGACGTTCCTGAAATCGAAACCAAACCCGCAACAGCCCCATCGGTCGTGTCTAGTACCACGGTCGGAGCAACGAAATCTCCGCCGACTACAAACGACTGCTGCGCAGCGCTGCTCATATTGTTTCCAGCGTCGAACGACCACGCTAGGGCAGCGAACTCACCGTTGGGCAAGTCGACTTCGTAAGACCAGGTTGAAGTCCCGCTAGCCAGCACCCAAGCCCAGGAATCCGTCCATTCCGCACCGTCCCAATACTCCCCAGTGAGCTGGTTTTGAATCATCACCCTCGTCCGGTCAACGGCCACATCATCAGCCGACGTTCCTGAAATCAAAACCAAACCCGCAACAGCTCCATCAACTGAGTCGAAGACGACGGAGTGAGGTTGAATATTGTCTACGTCGGTTGAGGCGCGGACAGGATCCACGCCGACCAGTGCTAGAACAATCGCAAGAGTGAACGCCAAGATTGCCCGTAAGCCAGATATCTGCAAGCTCGACCGATTGTAAGAAGTTTCTTCCGCAAGTCTGTGTTCGAAGGCCATAGTTAACTCCCACCAAAGTCATTCACGGCATGATCAAGCTGTTCGTACGGCCAGCAAGCCTGCCCTAACTACCGGATACGTATCTGTTTGACGCTTCGGCATTCAACCGTTTACTAGATGTACCACCCATCAATCGGTCGATCCGTGCACGATCAAAGGTTTTGGGGCTACGAAACGGCCTTCTTGCTTACCCGTCATTGCGTGAGATAGTCGTCAGCTAAGGGTCAGCAAACGCAGCTGCTCCTGTGCAGGGAGGTTGCCGGTTGCTCCGATCAAGACACCGTTGTCATTGCAAAGTCCCTAGTTGAAGAAGTATCGAACTCTGGACAACAAGGCGTGCGAAGATCGCCATTCTAGAAAGAGGTCAAGAACCCCCAATACATGTTTGTGGTTTCACGCAGCGGTTAAATTCCCGTGAGCTATTCTTCAGAACCAAGCCCGGGGACGGGACACATTTTCTTCGTCAGGATGACTCAAGACGCCCCAACAATAAGAAGTGGCGCCGATCTCCTTGCTCGAGTTCAGCTAATCCTAAAATTTCAGCGGCATCGAAGAAAACGACCGACTCAGAATTCTTGGGGGTCTGGTCGAGCTCAATCGGAGATCGTTCGTATCGACAGCCCGGCATTGAGCTGCCGCCTTAGCGTTAAGCGACTGGCATCCTCGAACTCGGCAACTCAGAAGGACGCGGCTCAGACTCTGTCTTCCGGATGATTCGAGAGGACAAAGCGACTGCCATTCCTATTGAAAGGGCAAAGCCAGGGTTCACAGAAGAATTCCTTGCGAGAAAATCGACCGCGTAGAGAACAGATGTCATGGCTAGTGCGATCATCCATCTCGTAGAAGACGAGTCTCGAGCCCGAAGAACGAGCCTTGCGCCACGCGCGTTCTGTACTGCCTTCATGACCCCTTTCAGCGCTAGCCCAAGAAGAACAAGGCCAACAATTCCATGTCGGAAAAACACTGCCACCGGGCCGATGTGCACGTTGTGCACCCTGCCCACCTCGTTCAAATTTGGCGCGAGAAAGATCCTCTCTGGCTGGTAAGTCGCTCCTACCCCGCTACCGACGACTGCATTCGGTAGCGACCACTCATCCGAAGCTGTACTGATCACATCTTGAGCCTCGAGAAATCGCGCCGCCAACGAAGCATCCCCTGCACCGCGTGCAATGTCTGCGAAACGACCGGCGTCGCTATTTATTAAACTTCCGATCGGATCTATTCCTACGAACGAGAGAATGATGAGCGCAAGGACCGCAACTGCACCGCCACCGACCAACCTAAAGACGCCACCACGGATGTAGACAAGCAGAACTAGGCCCACAACCACCAGGAGCGTGAACGTACGAAATCCTGAACTGAATCCAAGAGCAGCAACCAAACAAACGCCGACTAAAGCAGCAGAACGCCGCTGAAAGGTAGGAGCGAACAGCGAAAAAGTAAGCAGCGTGCTCAGTACAAATGGAGGGGGAGGCTCGAATCTACCGAAGGCAACGAATTGAGTCGCAGCAATAGTCCCAGCGAAGCTAAGTCCAAAAAACAATATGAGGCCGATCCGGAACGCCTCAGGTCTCTCTAGGACCGATCTGCCCAAAGCGAGGCAAAGAACAATCACGATCAGAACTGCGATATCCCCAACGACGTGAACGGACTCAGACGTATTGGAAAACGGTACAGGCAAGAATCCGAGCGCAGATATCGCCACGACGCCGCCAACCACGCGAAGCGAGAGCTTTCCCTCCCGGCTCACGATCAGGGAAAATCCAACCGAAGCGGCGAACAGAACATAGAGCGGACGAAGTAAGGATTGCGCGCCGACATCGAGGCTGTCGTAGAAGTTGAAGACACCCGCAACGACAAATGGCGCGTTGAGAAGGATGCGTTTCATCGATGGAACCTACTTTCGGTCACTGGACTTGCCTACACACGCCAACTCCCGAGATCTCGCTGGAGTATTGACTCTGCGAGATCGATGTCGCTTCGAAGTTCGTTCAAGATTTCACGACGTAGCTCGTTGGATATCGGCGATTCATCCGCCGACTCCCAATTTAGGCGTATTATCCGTCGAGCGCCACGCGCTACCACGCTGAGTGGCGAACTAGTTTCTGAGGTGCTTGCTCTTTGGAGCACCTTCCTAATGGTCCTTATCGGCTCAGGTGGATCAATAAGCAACCGCCCAACGAGCGCCGATTTGAACTGTATCCGCTCATTAGTTGGTGCGAAATCCCTTCTTCCATCATCCGTCACCCCTAGAAAGTTGAGCGTCTCCTGATACATCGATCGGGGGTCGACCTTCAGGTCTTGCATAGTGTGGATAAGGACTCGTTCACGTTGAATTGTGCGACATAGCCTTTCCAAGTGTGCCCCAAAAGAGGCCAGGTTTCTATAATCGAGGAGCCACTGCGTCTCTCCGGCGGGCAAACTCGACGAACACCGCCACGCCTCCTCGAAATCGGTCATTTCTTGAACCTGAGTTAGCACCAGCGTCTGATGCACCGACTCCAGGAAATCGACAGGATTCCTCAGCATCAGCACCAGTCTCACATCTGGGCGATGGCGAACTAGCTGAGCGATCGCCCGCTCGGAGTGGAGGTACCAGACGGAACCCTCTCCTGTAACGTCACTGGCCGCAGCGTTCTCGAATAGAGAAATATAGTCATGATGGGTGGCGACCTGCCTCAAATCGCCCAACTCTGGGGCGAAGAAGTGCGGTTCTTTCAGAGCTGGCAGAAAAATCTGATCGTGCTCGCTTAGATAACTGTAGAGAGCCGTAGTGCCACAGCGAGGAGCTCCAGCGATTACAAAGTCGGGTGCAGGGATAGTCATGCGTGGACCTCATCTGCCGTTAAAGGTCCCGTCGTGGACTGGAGTGACGCCGAAAATCCCCGATAGAACCAGACAGCGCTCAGCGCATGCGCAATGACCAGACCAATGGCGGCCCCTAGGGCCCCTTCCGCTGCGGCACCAACGATTCCACCACAGAGGATTGCTGGCCCCGTTAGGACCTGAGCGCGGAGGCTCGACGCAGCGTCGGCAATGCTTCGAAGACCGATCCTGTACGCCCAAGCTAATCCTTGAAAGGCAACGAGCAGCCCGATTAGGGGTACAAGCGGCCGCACATCGGCCCAATTATCGCCAACGACAACTGCGATCAGATCACTAGGCAGCCACCAGATTGCTGCTGTGCTAGCCAAAGGAACTGCAACCAACGCAATCGCAATACTTCGGATGAAACTGGAAAGAGCCTGTGACTGTGAGACAAGACGTGCGCCTTCGGAAATACCAAACAGCTCGGCACCCAAGAGTAAGATTGTCATCGGGCCAAATAGCGTTCGAGCACCGCTCAATGAACCGACTTCATCGAATCCAGCGATCGCGGCGACGGCGACAAGCACGACCTGGACCGCTCCAGTTTGAAGAACACTCTCTAGCAGGAACCGGAAGCCAAGATCTCGGGACTCCTGAAGCCAGCCACGGGCATTTCGGATTTGTGCAAAGCCCCGCTCGATCACCAGGGGCACCAAACCAGCCAGTGCCCCGGTACCTGCCCACGCAGCAATGAACATCCAGACTGCTTGCTCGGTCCACAAGAAAATTGAGGCAACCGCAACTATCTGTCCGACCGCCCAAATCAGGTCGCTCGCAAAGGCTCGTTCTGGCTTCGCTAGAGCAAAGTATGAGTAGCGTCTTGCATCTTGCAGCAGGAGAAAGGGTAAAGCAGACCCCAAGCTTATGAGTGATAGGCGCAGGTCGCCGCTAACAATGAAGCCCGCTATTACGCTGAGCAGGCCCAGTCCGGTGCCCAGAAATAGGGAAAAAGACCATGAGGAGGCTGCACGTTCAGTACGTTGTGGTGCTTTATCATCAGACAACCTCACAGCAACTGGCTGGCCCACTAGGGCACGTCCGATTGCGATTGACGTGACGAAGACACCGAAGGAGATACTGAATACGCCGAAGTCGGAAATGTCGACCGTTCGGAGTATGAAGAAGCTCATTCCGAAGTTCGTCAGACTTGAAACGACCTGGTCGGCTAGCGCCCACCCTGCTCGTTGTCTACGTCGCGCCACAACATCACCTGCTCGGGGTCACAACGACCCGAACCGTGTCCATGAGGATCCGGAGGTTCAAGCGCAACGTTCGATCCAAGACGTACTGGGATTCCAAATCTAGCTTCTGCGGTAGCAATGTAGATTCGTAATACTCTTGCGGGTTTTCGACTTCCTGGAGAATTTGTTCTTCATCACGAAACTCAACAGAAGCAACACCAGTTATTCCTGGTCGAACACTAAGGATTTCATCGAACTCGTTTGGGTAAAGCGAGACGTACTTCGGGTCTTCTGGCCTTGGGCCAACCAGGCTCATTTCGCCGCGCAAAACGTTCACAAGCTGAGGGATTTCGTCAAGCTTGGTCGAACGTAGCAGCTTGCCACTAGCTGTGACGCGCGAGTCGCCTCCAACAGTCACTGCGGGGCCATCTTGGCTTACAGACATTGTGCGAAACTTCAACACCTCAATGTCTTGGCCGTAAAGACCCTTCCGCCGAGCGCGGAAGAGAACTGGAAATCCAGTATCGAGCAAGACGACGATTGCGCAGATCGCGAAAACGGGTGCAAGAACCATTAGCGCGAGAGCCGATACCGCAGCGTCGAATGCGCGGATCAACGAGTCGCGCCTTTGACAATGTCTGACACCTTACCGATAACTTCTTCGACCTCTGAGCCTGTCATGTCGGGGAAAATTGGCAGACTGACAATTCGATCGTACTGCTCACTAGACACGGGAAAGTCTTCCCGAGCAGTCCGAAAACGTTCCTTGTATAAGGTATGCAGGTGCAGTGGTTTGTAGTGGACGCTCGTGCCGACCTCGGCCGCGCTCATGCGATCAATAAACTCGTTTCGGTCGATGGAGAGATTCTCTAGATTGAGACGAATGACATAGAGGTGCCACGCTGAATCTTGCGGCCTATCAACAACCAACGGCTCAACGTGCTCCACCGAAGCGAAGGCTTGATCGTAGCGACGCGCCACTCGTTCACGAGACGCACGCAGTTCCTCAGCTCTCCCCAGCTGCACTCGACCCATGGCCGCCGCCACGTCGGTCAGGTTGTACTTGTAGCCAGCATCAATAATGTCATACTCCCAAGATGCGCCAGTTTTAAATCGGTTCCAGGCATCGCGATCCAAGCCGTGCAAGCTCAACAGTCGAACACGCTGTGCCAGCTTCTCGTCGTCGGTAGTTAGAACACCGCCCTCACCTGTCGTGATGGTCTTGTTTGCGTAGAAAGAAAAAGCCGTTGCCCTGCCGATGGAGCCAACCATTTTCTTTCCATGACGTGTCGGAAGCGCATGTGCTGCATCCCCCAAGACGGAAATTCCGCTGCCAGCTAGCGCAAGGATGGATTCCATGTCAGCAGCTTGTCCGCCATAATGAACGGGGATAATCACCTTGGTCTTGTTGGTGATTGCCATCTCAACAGCCCCAGGATCAATGCTAAGAGTATCTCGGAGGACATCGACCAGCACAGGAGTTGCTCCCGTGTAGAAGACGACTTCGCCGGTCGCCGCAAATGTGTGCGTCGGGATAATCACCTCATCGCCCGGGCCAACTCCGAAGGCTTCCAATGCGAGATGAAGAGCTGCGGTAGCCGAATTGAGACAAACCGCATATTTCGCACCAACTAACTCAGCGACCTCAACTTCAAGACTGCGTGCGTGCTGCCCGGTAGTTAACCAGCCCGACTCGAGAACTTCTTCAACAGCTTTCTTTTCATTGTGCCCAATTGACGGACGATGATACGGAACTGCCATAAGACCTCAGATTAGAGAACTTGACGATGCAATGAACTGGACCATCGGCCTATCTCGCTGGAAACCCCGAGTTCGCTGAAACCCAAGTTTCTCATAGAACGCAATTACTCCGTCGTTTCCATACTCATTCGTTGTAAGCGAAATTTTCTCCTGGCTCAGGCTAATTGACCTATCGGCAAAGGCTCTTACAAGGATTTTGCCAATTCCCTGCCCTTGAACACTTGGTTCAGTTGCCAGAGATGCCAACTCAATATCAAATGGCTCCAATGTCGAACCTTCGCTGCCTAGCCACCGATAGCGCTGGAGAAGTGCTGGAATTCGTTGCGGTCGACCAAACACGATGCTCACAGCCGCTCGCATCGCCGGTGCCTTTTCCAAGACAAGCGAGTCGCCAGACCCGTCTCCTTCGTACGTCCCGCAAACAAACCCAACTACTCGTTGCTCAGTCTTCGCCACGAGCGCAACGCCATTCGCTGCGGCGATCACGCGCCTGTAGTACCAGGTCAGAAAATCTGGGCCGAGTGATGTCAGAAACTCTGATGGGAACGAACGCTCATGGACGTCCACCATCTGAGGGACGTCCACAGCTCGCGCATCGACGACAGTAACTGCGCTCACAACAACTCTCCGATAAGACCTACCCACGACTCGAGAGTCTCCTCCCGCCCAAACGGGGTCCGCGAGCTGTGTTGAGTGCTGGCGGTTTTGGTTGATCCGTGGAGCTGTCTAATCGCTGTCGCAACATCCGCGCCATGTGGTTCGGCGACGGCTCCCAAGCCATGTTCTCGAACGTCCAAAGCTAGGGAGCTATCTGGCTCGACGATTGCCAATAGCTCACATTCGGCTTCGACGTACGCCATAGTCTTGGACGGGTACGAGTAACGATGTATCTCTCGTTCGAGCGTGACCACACCTACGTTCGAGTGTTGCATAAAGCCTTGCGCAACAGTCCGGGGAACGTGCCCATGGATCTTGACGTTTCTGAGTGCTTCGCGCGCGACGCGCTCGGTAATCCGATCAAGTTCTGGACCAGAGCCCAAGATGTGGATCACAACGTCCTGCAAATCTTGAACTAAGTGGGCAGCGTCGAGGAGAACGTCGAGATTTTGGAACTTTCCTACGTTTCCAGCGAACGTAACGTTGAACAATGACTCGTCGATTAGACCTTCTGCGGGGGGCTCTACCTCGGACTCCAGACGGTAGTTATTGATTATCCGGATGTCCTTCGGCTGTCTTGAGGAATATGAGTTCGCCATATCTTCAGAGAGCACGACTGTTCTATCCGCTCGACCCGCGGTCCATTGGTCCATCTTGAATAGAATGCGCCGCAGCATTGGGTTCGGAAGCATCCCTGCAACTTCGCCAGCCTCGGGATGTATGTCTTGAAGTAGCTGAATCGTAGCCGCTGAGCGGGAGGCGACAGCAACTATCGCGAAAGGCAAGACAACAGGCGGTTCGCTGACTACGAGAACAACGTCGAACTGTTTCCGCTGTTGTTGCAGGCGTCGAGCGGCTGAGATCGTGAATCCGATCATTGCGGGTAACTTCGAAATCGGCTTGAGCCGATGGACAGTTACGCCGTCCATCAGCTCGACGGCTGGCGGCTCTGATCCTTCAAAGATTGAGCGATACGACGGAGAACTGGTGAAGACTTCGACCTGGTGTTCAAGAGCCAGCTCTCTCGCTATCCCATGGCTCAACTCGCAATACGTCGGAATGTCAGGCAGATAGTGACGTTGCACTATCGCGATCCGTCGGGATGTTCGGGCGTTCATTGGCTATCGCTGCGTTTCTTGAAGTGCCCGCGTTCGCCCGATCAAAATGCGAACCACGCGATCCGAGCAGTTCGCAACCTGATACTCATCTGGAATGCCTTCCGGGGCGCCAAAGTCGATTGCGTACTCGACGCCGCGAAGTACGACGTCTGCATCTAGCCCGGTCATGATGATCGAGCCTGTGTCGAGTGCTTCAGGGCGTTCGATCCAATCTCGTGGCGTTACGGCTGGGAAGCCGAGCATTGAGGACTCTTCTGAGATCGTTCCTGAATCGCTGATCGCACAGGCCGCGGTCATCTGTAGCTTGTTGTAGTCGTGGAAGCCGAATGGCTTTGAGAACTGCACGCGTTCGCTCGCGTTCTCGATCAGTCCAAACTCTTCAAGGCGCTTGCGAGTTCGAGGGTGGGTTGAAACGAGAACATCAAGATCTCGCTCGTCGGCGAGTCTGCCAAGTCCATCGATTAGTTGGCCGAGACGTTCGGCATTGTCGACGTTTTCTTCTCGATGGAGGCTGACGATGACAAACTTGTCGGCGGTGAGGCTTTCGCGTTCGAGAACGTCAGATGCTTCGATCTGTGGACGGTAGTGTTCGAGCACTTCGAACATCGGGCTACCGGTGAGATACACGCGCTGCGGATGGAGACCCTCACGCATGAGGTTTTCGCGTGCATGCTCGGTATAGACCAAGTTCACGTCCGAGATGTGGTCGACAATTCGGCGGTTCGTTTCTTCGGGAACTCGCCAATCGAAGCTTCGGTTACCGGCTTCCATGTGGAAGACCGGAATGTGCAGACGGCGAGCAATGATCGCAGCAATAGCCGAGTTGGTGTCGCCCAGGATGAGCACAGCATCGGGCTTCTCCGCGAGGAGAACTTCCTCTGACTTGATGAGGATGTCACCGTATACATGTCCAATGGATGAGGTATCGCACTCCAAAAAGTGATCCGGCTTGCGAACCTGTAGATCGTCAAAGAAGACCTGGTTTAGCTCGTAGTCGTAGTTCTGACCCGTGTGAACTAGGACATGATCAATGCTGGATGTCTCGTCTAGCCGCGCCATGACGCGTGCCAGCCGAATGATCTCTGGCCGGGTGCCGAGAATGGTCATGACCTTCATGCGGAAAGCTC
>CAYTUB010000068.1:0-14537 GCA_964441145.1 uncultured Acidimicrobiales bacterium | reverse complement strand
AGGAGAAACCAGGGGTAGGATCTCGCGCGTCATACAGATGGCACGCAGTTGCGAAGGTATGGAGCATGAAAGCACTCAAATTGTTGCTAGCGGTCGCTCTTGGGATTGTCATTCTTGCCCCCACCACCGCGACCGCACAGGAACCCGCTATCTCGTTCGACCAGGCCGATGGTCCAGACGACGCGTGCGACTGGCGAAACAACTCTGGCGTCCCATTTGAACTCTCGATCGACGGTGGTTCGGGCGTGATACATGACGACGGATCTGTGGTTCCGGTGCCGCAGGGTTCTTCAGTTCGCTACCTACCGGAGGAGCGAACCTTTGGTAGTACCGCAATCGGCGTCGTCGCCACATGTGATGCCTTTGTGGCACAAGAGTCCACGTCGACACCGGATGACACAAGCAGCGGAGGCGTCGCAGTGCCAGTGATTGTTGGGGCAGGCATCGTCATTGTTGTTCTTGCCGGGGCGGTCTGGAAGCTACGATGACTCATCTGAGCCGAGTAGCAGACATCTCTGAGGTGACACTATTGTGCGTGTTCGCCTGCGGGCGAGGAAATGCGGTGGGTGTGTCAATTCAGGAGAACCGATGACCCCCAAGCCGCCAGGCTTCTATCCCGATGATGATGACGTCTTGCGGTACTGGGATGGCAACGAGTGGACCGACCAGATAAAGCCGACTCCGGACGAGGGAATTGCCGAGTCCGACGATGAGCTGAAGTGGCACCAAAAGAAGCGGTGGCGCGCCGTCGGGGTCGTTGCTGCGCTGCTCTTTGCCGCGGGTTCGCTCGCCAGCGGCGTCCTTATCGCTGGAGAACTCGACAGCGAGGTTCTCGGCGAGACCGAAGTAGCGACCGACGCGCCACCGATCGAAGAATCAGCTGACCAAGACCAAGACGCCGATCCTGCCCAGCAAGACGAACAAAACGACCAAGACGACCAAGACGAAGATCCGGCGACCACAGCAAACGACGACGAGGCCGACGCGGTCGACGAACCGGCCACCGCCACGACGGCAGCAACCGATCAGCCAGAACCGGCCATCGCCGAAGAGACGACCACAGTCCAGCCCGCAGAAGCCGCGCCCGCGGAACCTGCCCAAAACGAAACCGACGTCGCAGCCGAAGATGGCGCCGAGCCGGTTGATGAAGCGGTAACCACGACAGCAGCGCCGCCGACAACGGTCCAAGAGGTGCAGCAGCTCGAATGGGTTTGTGGCGGACAGACCATTCAGATCGTGGTCGCCGATGGCGACGATCCGGCAGAGGTCTGCAACGAAGTTCTCGGCATTGTGTGGATCGATGCCATCTTTGAGGACATTCCCGCTCTTGGCGACCGTGCTTTTGAACTAGAGGCGTGGGACACCTACGAAGAGTCAGCTCGCGGGTTGTGCCCAGCACTGGAGAACCTGACCACCGCAGACGAAGCGCAAACCGCGTTCCTCGATGCCTGGAACGGATTCGATCCGGAGATGCAACAGACCCTCTTCCCCGGCGGGCAGGACGAGTTCATCATGTTTGCTGAAGTCAGCACAGGGGTCTTCTGCCCCGACACCATCGAAGCGCTGCAATAGAGTCGCCTAGGCCCGGAGGGCTGCATTACGACCTGTTCCGGCGATGCGGCTAGCCTGCGCCCATGAACAAAGAGCAATACCTCGACGCACTCGAAGCCGACAGCGAAGCGTTCCTCTCCGCTGCCGCAGCCGTCTCCCTTGGCGAAGCTGTTTCGCACTGTGGTGAATGGGCAATGCGCGACCTCGTTGGCCATCAGGCGTTCGTATGGGGATTCGCAGCGGCAAACGTTGCTGCTGGAGGCGAGAAGACCCCTCCCGCTACCGCAAAGCCCGACGACGATGATCGGTTGTTCGAGTGGGCGGCGAGCGTTCGCGCAACGATGCTCGAAACCTTGCGTGGCGCAGACCCCGCCGCACCGGCATGGTCCTTTGCCGCCAACAACCACACGGCTGGCTTTTGGCAACGACGCATGATGGCCGAAACCGTTGTCCACCTCTGGGACGCCGAGACCTGCGCAGGGATCACACCGCTGATCGCCCCAGAGATAGCGGCGGAAGGCATCGATGAGTACACCGAGGTCGGCCTTCGTTTCTCCTCGGGTCGCCCAAACCGGCAGTACCCAGCCAACTCAATCCACATCCACTGCACCGACACCAAGGGTGAATGGATCATCGTCGGCGACGGCGCATCCGATTTCACCGTTGCCCGCGAGCACACCAAGGGCGACGCAGCAGTACGCGGCCCAGCCGCAAACCTGTTGTTGTGGCTATGGGGTCGTGACGGCGGCGACGTCGAGATCATCGGCGACGAATCCGTAGCAACAACTTGGCGCGAGCTCGCTCCGTAGTCTCTCGGCGCCTACGGCGCAGCCCACACCTGCGGCAATAGTTCCGTGCCGGGCCGGTCACCGGCTTTCAACCCGTGCGCTGCCATCATCTCGCTGAAGTCGGGGTCCATGCCGACGTCGCGAAACGCAATGCGGACATCATCGCCGAGCCACTTCGACGTGAAGACCTCGAGGTTCTGACCGGGATCGAGAAGGCCGGAGCCGCCGTGAAGGATGCGGCTGTTGAACACCACGCAGTCGCCCGGTTCCATGTCCCAGCTCACCACTCCGAACGCTTCGGGGTTCGCTTTGATATCGGGGATATCCGCTTCGGCGGTAGCGGTGAAGTCGCTGCGGTCGACGTTGTGTTTGCCGTCGGGGTTCAAGGTTCCGAAGTCGTATTGATCGAAGACGACCTTGCCGAGATGCGAACCGGGAACGAAGGCCAGCGCGTTCTTCGCCTTGACCGGCACGAGCGGCATCCACACGGTGCAGGTCTCGTGGCCAGATACCGACCAGTACGGCTCATCTTGGTGCCATGGTGTTTCAAACTGCGAACCCGCCGACCGAGCGAAGACCGCATCGAAGAAGAAGTTGATGTGCGTGGACCCGAGAAGGCGTCCAGCGATCTCGGCCGCCGGAGAGTCAAAGACAAAGCGCTGGTACTCGGGAACGTCGTGCCAGGCCATGCTGTCCCAAAACATCGTGCGACCCTGCTCATCACGGTCCCACACGCGGGCGCGCGATGTTGGTGCCGCCAAATGACGTGACATACCGCGGCGCAAAAGTTCGACCCATTCGGTATCGAACATGTTCGACAGCATCACGACGCCGTCGCGACGGAAGGTGCCGATCTGATCTGGCGAGATGTCGCCCGGCGCACAAGTGGATGCCACGGTCGACAATCTAGCAACGGCTCCTAAGGGAGCTGATTACCGGCCACGATCGTGAATGGCGAGAGCTCCACGCCTCCGCCGGTCCAGAACCACTCATCGCCATCGCGAAACACGTCATAGGTATCCCACACGCGTGCTGGGCCCCACAAGCTCTCGTACTGTCCGCTTTCGACGTTGATCCTCCATTGCCCAATCGAGCTTTGGCCAGTGTCGGGCAGGTAGGTCGTGTCACCGGAGGGGTCGAAGTACTGCTGGTATTGCTCGCCTAGCCAGTTGCCAATCGCCGTGTTTCCGCTGAGAGCTGTTTCGATTTCCGCTGCGCTTACGAGTACAAGTTCGCCGCTGCCTGAAGTCGCTTCGAGATTGGCGGTCGATCCGGGCTCGGGCGCCGCGGCCGTGGTGGCTGGTGCGGTTGTCGGCGACGCTGTCGTGACCGCTTCGCTGGTCGGTGGCGTTTGGTCCACTGCCGATTCAGGAGTTATTGCATCGCTGCACGCCGCGGCCACAAGGGCCATGGCTGCAAGGAGAACAACAAGACGTCGCATCTTTCTACGGTACACAGGGATTCGTTATTCTCGGGGCGCGGCAGATCGCTGCTCGCTTGTGGCCTCGAGCCGATCGAACGGGTAGACAACATATATGAGTTCATCTGATCAGCCCGCCGCAGTCGGCATCGCCCCTGGCCATTTCCCTCCCTCCCCTCTTGAGGCTGGCCACACCACCCCATGTCCTCGCCGGATCCGAGCAATGATCGGCGACGAGTGGGTCCTCGACTCCACCGAGGTCATCTACCACTGGGAGCACCCCTACTACCCGAAGTACTTGGTGCCGCTGGCTGACATTCGCACCGACCTCGTTCCCGACGAGGCGCTCGCCGCGGTCGATGACACCAGGCCCGATCACCGGCTGGTGTTGTGGAAGGCGATGGATCGTTGGTTTGAGGAGGAGGAAGAGGTATTCGTCCATCCTCGCAGCCCCTATGTACGCGCCGATGCAATCCGGTCGAGTCGCCCTGTTCGAGTCGAGCTCAATGGCGCTGTTCTTGCCGACGCAGCGAACTCGGTGATCGTGTTCGAAACCGGCCTTCCCCCTCGCTATTACCTCGATAAGGCGACGATCAACTGGGACGTGCTTACCCCCAGCGACACCCAAAGCCGCTGCCCATACAAGGGCACCACATCGGAGTACTGGAACGCGGTCGTCGACGGAGAAGAAACCGAAGACATCGCGTGGGCTTACAACTTCCCGACCGTGCCGATCACCCCGATTGCTGGGTTGGTCGCCTTCTATGACGAACGAGTCGACCTAACCCTGGGTTAAACGGGCCTCGCTCCACCGAGCGCACACGCCGGCGGACAGCTTTCGTCCGTCGGCGGTTTGCAGCGTCAAGGGTCGACCGGTCACATGGGTGTGTGCACTGGCCGGGAGCACACGCAAGACGGTCGACACCGCGTCATCGGGGCCAAAGCCCGGCGCATGACAACTGAAGAGAAGGAAGCGGTCACTCTCGCCCCGCTCTCCTAACAATGCAGCGCAGAACTCCATCAGCTCACCGACATGCTGGCCGAACTTAAACGCTTTGCCCTTCGGACCATGCCCATAGGTCGGCGGATCGGCAATGATCCCGTCGTAGCGGTTGCCTCGGCGAGACTCGCGGGCCGCGAACTTGATTGCATCCTCGACAATCCATCGAATCGGCAGGTCGGACATATCCGATGCCTCGGCGTTGTTTTTCGCCGCAGCCACGGTTGGGCCTGACGAATCGACATGCACCACTTCGGCGCCGGCTGCGGCCGCCGCCAGGCTGGCAGCGCCGGTGTAGGCGAATAGATTCAGCACTCGAGGGCGTCGGGACGGCAGACCTTCCTGAGATTGCCTGACCTGGTGGGCAATCCAATCCCAATTTTCTGCTTGCTCGGGGAAGATCCCGACGTTTCCCGACGCGTTGAGTCCCATGACGAGGCGACTGTCGCCATGACGTACCGACCACGGCATCGCACCATCGGACGAGGAAAGATCGCCGGGGTTCCAGTGCCCTTTGCCGCGTTGTCCTTTTGCGCCACGCTCTATCTCAAAGCGGGTCGATGCGTCGGCCCACAAAGCGGGATCGCCGACTTCAAGACCCTCGGCAGCCGGACTCGGCCGGTCGAGCACCTCAGCGCCGAAACGTTCGAGCTTTCGCCCGTCACCGAAATCGAGCAATTCATATTGATCGGGGGAAAACATTACTTCAGATCCTTGGACCTCGGCCTGTGGCCATCATGGCAGAACATGGCCGCGCCGATCTCCTAGAGACCGGCGCTTTTGCGTTGTCTTTGCTCAGGCGGGCTGCACGAAGTCTGGACCGAGTTCGGCGACAGATGCCGCGCCGATGAGTTTCATCGTGCGTTCAAACTCGTCGTGCAAGAAGCCCAGTGCCTTGTCGACACCGCGCTCTCCTCCCGCGCCGAGACCGTAGAGATACGGGCGGCCGACCATACATGCCGTCGCTCCGAGCGACACCGCCTTCGCGATGTCCGCGCCGCGACGCACTCCGCCGTCGACGAGAATTTCGATTCGGTCCCCAACTGCGTCAACGGTCGCAGGGAGCAGTTCGAACGGTGCTGGCGAGGAGTCCAGCTGGCGGCCGCCATGGTTCGACAGCGCAACGGCGTCGATGCCGAGATCTGCTGCGATGCGAGCATCCTCGACGTCTTGCACACCCTTGATCATGAGCGTTCCCGGCCACATGTCTCGGAAGACTTCGAGATCGCTCCACGACAGTGAAGCGTCGAGTTGTTCAGCCACGTAGGGGCCAAGCGCGACTGCGTCGGTCCCGTCCTTCTCGTCGCCCGCACCGGTGACGTTTGCGAATCGGATGGGGTCCGAGGTCGCAAAGTCCATGGTCCAACGAGGATGCATGATGCCGTCGACGATGGTGTCGAGACCGAGCTTGGGTGGCAGCGTAAAGCCACGACGGATATCGCGTTCGCGCCGGCCAAGGGTCGCAAAGTCGACGGTGATCATGATCGTTTCATAACCGGCAGCCCCGGCTCGATTGATCATCTCTTTGACCAGGCCACGATCTTTCCAGACGTACACCTGAAACCATTTCGGGCCATCGCTGACCGCTGCGATCTCTTCAATCGATCGGGTGCCCAGTGTCGACAGCGTGTACGGCACGCCCATGCGCGCCGCTGACCTCGCGACGGACAGTTCGCCTTGCGAGTCGGAGATCCGACCGAACCCCGTTGGCGAAAGCGCCAACGGAAACGGAATCAACTTGCCGAGTAGGGTCGTCGAAAGGTCGACCGACGACATGTCGCGAAGGACTCGAGGCCGGAACAGTACGTCTTCGAACACTCGAATGCTGCGGGCCAGAGCCTCTTCGTTCTCCGCTGCTCCGTCGATGTAGTCAAAGACCCCGCCGGGGAGGTTGCGCTTGGCGATCACGCGCAGATCGTCGATGTTCGCCGCTCGGTCGAGTTTACGTTCGACCGTGTCGAAGGTGACCTTGCGGAACTTCAAGGTGTCGCGCAGATTCTCAAGCATGTATTCCCCCTCCATGCGTCGCAATTGATTATGGCACCGACCTCGCTGGCTCTCACATTTGCGACTGGCGCGACCCTCAGAAATGAAGTGCTCGAATCCGTGAACCGAGATCCTCGTTCGTCGCGAACACAATGCCTCGATGGGCCATGTTCGTGGCGCCCGGGCGGTTCAGGTCGAGGGCATCCCCGTAGATGTCGGTTGCGACCGCACCTGCTTCTCCAAATAGGCAGGCCGTAGCTGCGAAGTCCCACAAGTTTCCCCCACCAGCCGGTTTCGGCAACGTGAAATAGCACGCCGGGGCGCTAGCGAGAACGCCGCACGCATTCATGACAGCGCCGCTGGTCGCGTCGAGCTGCACAGCCCGTAGGCCCATATCGCTCGCTATCTGATCGAGCCGTCCCACGAGATCCTCGTGGTTACTCTGCTCGAAGAAGCTGCGATTGACAAAGACCGAGAGCACGTCGCGATCGGGTACCCGTACTGCCTGCGGACTCCCGTCGCGAAAGGCTCCGGCGCCAGAAATTGCATGCCACAGCGTTCCCTGAACCGGGTCGTAGACCACCCCGATTTGCGGCCTGCCGTCACGCTCCACGAGCGCAATCGAGACGGCATAGCCAGGCGTTCCCTCAATAAAGGGCAGGGTGCCATCGAGCGGATCAACGCACCAGAAGTAGTCGGCGGTCAAGCGGCTCTTGTCGTCGTCTTGCTCCTCGGTAAGCAGACCGAGTTCGAAGCGTTCGAGAGTAGGTCGAATGATGTTGAGGATGATGTCTTCACTGCGTCGGTCGATCTCGGTGACCACTTGGGATGCGAGACTTCTAACCCCGGCCTTGTGTTCTACTTCGGTGGGCCGCGAGCGGGCAATCATCTGCCCGGCATCGGTCGCAGCCTTGATTGCCAGGTCGGTGAGCTCGCGTAGATCGGAAGAAGAGAGCTTCATAGTGTGTCCAAGACCTCGCGGGCGAGCCGTTCGCTGTAACGATGAAGTTTCCAATGACCGGGGCTCCATCCCTGCAAGAACCGGTAGAAATCGGTCCAGGCGACCGGGTAGAGGGCCCGCCAGTCCTGCTCTAAGGCCGCGAAGTCAACCGCCTTGCCCGATCGTTCCAACGCATCGCGCAAGAGTTCGAAGTATCGATCGAGTAGGTCCGGAGCCATTGCCTCGCTCTCATCCTCATCGAGGCAGCTACTGATGAAATAGGCGACGTCTTTCATGCCGCAGCCACCTCCGACGTATTGGAAGTCGACGGCTGCCACACTGCCGCCGTCGTCGCCGAAGCAAAAGTTTGCAAGCTTGGCGTCTCCGTGCACAAAGGTTTGGAAGGAACTTTTGGAGAGCCGTTCGTCAATAGTCGACGCGGCGGCCTTGAGCGGGCCATCGTCGAGCGCATCCAATTCATCGGGACGGGTTGCGAGGTGCCAGTACGTGCCGGTCTCCCAAAGTCCGTCAGGGCGTTCTCCCATGAACGTCGCGTGGAAGCTCGCCAACCACGACAAACACGCGTCGAGTTCGGTGTTGTTCACCCGCTGCCGCCGCTTCGCAAAGCCCGAGGCATCGAGATCTTCCAAAACGATGACTACGCCGTCAGCGAGGGTCTCCACTGCCAAACAGCCCGGCACACGACTCGTCGATGGGCATGCTTGGGCGTAGCGCTCGTACCATGCCGTCTCGACTTGGTACGACCGGAGCTTTCGCTCGTGGGAACGGTCAGATGTCCAGCCACGAGGATGCATGCGTTCATCTGGCCATACGACGTGCTTGACGATCACGCTCGGCCGAGACCCACCGTCGAGGTGGCATCGCACGAGCTGCCCATATCCGCTCCATAGGCTCTGGACGATCTCCGTTTCGATAATCGACCGAGCGCCCACCGTGCCAAGCACTAATGACTCAACGACGTTATCGAGTTGTTCAGGCCCGGTCACGAGCGCAGAGTACCCGACCAGTCGCGCCCACGTTTCGACCAGCTTGAGAGCTGTGCCTAGTTGCCTGGCTCTAGCCCGCTTGTCTGGGCTGACCAGGACCCGCGCCTCGCAGCGGCTAGATCCGAGCGAGCTCGCTGAAGCTGGCGTCGTAAATTCTCCGCTTCGCGCTGTGCCGAATCTCGCTGAACAATCGCGCGAGCCCGATCGGCACGAAGCTGAAACGCGGCGTTGGGCAGGGGTTCTCGCCGATCGCGGCGGGTGACGCTCTTGCGGACAGCGCGAGCAATCGCTCCTGAAATTCGTTCCGGCGTGTGACCCTCGGGAGCATCGTGAGCAGCGCCATTGAGCACGATAATGTCATCGTGCTCTGTTGGTGAATCCGCCCGGTGCGTGTGGCTCACCTTCATATTTTGTCAGAATGGCGCCTGAATTTGGCGACTTTCAGCCAGAGTTGGGTCGAATCTTGGCGTCAAATAGCAATTTTACTGCCAGCTAAACGGGCGATCGGGGATCTCCGATCACCTTGCCAGGGACCGCATATCGGTTGCCTCTTGGGCCATGACAGCCGCCGTATCGCCCCGAAAATTCGTCATTGTGGTCGCATACGCTCCCGGGTCAAGACTGGAGAATTCGGCTGCTAGTTCGACCGCTCGATCGACTACAGCGTCGGGGTCGACGAGTTCGTCAAGGAAGCCAGCGTCGACTGCTGTCGAGGGGTCGAGAAGCCGAGCGTTCGTGACGCAGCGTTGGAGATGGCGCTTACTCAGACGTTCTTGCGCGATGGTGTTGCCCCAGTCGGGCAACGACATACCAATGGCGACCTCATTGAATCCGATCTTGAAGTCGCCCTCAGCCCCGACCCGTACGTCGCACCCGAGCAGCAGGAACGCCCCCGCGGCAACGGCGTGGCCAGTGCATGCAGCAACGACGGGAATCGGTGCGATGTAGGCGTGGGAGACAAGATCACCGCCGTCGGCAACCAGGTCGACCACAGCCCCAAAATCTCCCCCGTTCATCACCTTGAGGTCGAACCCGCCGGAGAAGAGACCAGGTCGGCCAGCGATAACGACCGCCACGACCTGCTCATCAGCCGCAGCGGCATCGATCATGGCTGCCATCTCGGCGATACCGGACTTGGTGAGGGCGTTGGCCTTGCCGTCGTCCATCGTGATGAGCGAAACCGTTCCGTCGGCGACGCGTGTTTCAACGATGGTCATGAGCTAACCCTTTCAATGAGCGTTCCATTAGCGAGACCGCCACCTTCACACATGGCTTGGAAACCGTAGCGTCCGTCGGTGCGCTCGAGTTCGTTGACCAACGTGGTCATGAGCTTTGCGCCCGAACAACCAAGCGGGTGACCGAGCGCAACGGCGCCGCCGTTGACATTGACCTTGTCGAGGTCGGCACCGGTTTCCTTTTGCCAGGCGAGCACGACCGAGGCGAATGCCTCGTTGATCTCGAAGAGGTCGACGTCTTCGAAGTTCACGTCGGCTTTCTCGAAGAGCTTTTGGGTTACCGGAATTGGCCCCTTCAACATCGTGACCGGATCGGTGCCAGCGAGTGCGAAATTTCGAAATGTGGCGCGCGGTTTGAGACCGAGCTCTTCGGCCTTCTCGCGGCTCATGATGAGCACGGCTGCGGCACCGTCGCTGATCTGGCTCGAGTTACCCGCGGTGATCTTCCCATCTTCGGAAAAGGCTGGCTTGAGGGTGCCGAGCTTCTCGACCGTGGTGCCTTCCCGGATGCCTTCATCCTTGGCCATCATGACCGTTTCGCCATCGATCGAGACCGGAACGGGGATGATTTCATTCTCGAACCGGCCTTCGGCGGTGGCTTGCGCGGCCCGGCGCTGACTTTCAGCGGAGTACGTGTCGAGGTCCTCGCGACTGATGTCATATTCGTCGGCGATCATGTCGGCGCCGATTCCCTGGTTGGGAAGACCGGTATCGCTGTAGCGCTGCTGCATCGAATCGGGGAAGGGAAAGCCAAGGTCCTTGACGATCGAGGCACCCATTGGCGTGCGGGTCATGACCTCGACTCCTGCAGCGACGACGACATCGTATGCACCGGCCATGACGCCCTGGGCCGCGAAGTGGATCGCCTGTTGGCTCGAACCGCACTGGCGATCGACCGTGGTGGCCGGAACCGTTTCAGGCCATCCCGCAGCAAGTACAGCGTTGCGGCCGACATTGATTGCTTGCTCCCCGACCTGCATCACACAGCCCGTGACGACGTCGTCGACGACGGCAGGGTCAAGATTGTTGCGCTCTTCCAACGCCTTGAGTACGTGGGCGAGAAGGTCGGCAGCGTGCCAATCCTTGAGCATGCCGTTGCGCTTTCCTGCCGGAGTGCGCACGGCATCGACGATGACGGCTTCGTGCATGTGTTCCCCTTGTCGGGTTTGGTCTTGCGATTCGCCTACGAGGGCGACGTGCTGATCGAGATTGTACGAGAGCATACAATTACCCGTAAGCGGAGTGCCAGCCCCACTTGCCCACCACCGCTGCTAGCTGAGTCGGCCGTAGAAGGTCATCAGGGCGGAGTCTGACAGCGTGATGCCAGGGTTCTCGTTGTAGGCAAAGACGACGAGCAACCGGGTGGTGTCGCCTTCGGTCGGGGTCACTCGATGCATGGCGTCGCGGCCTCGAAAGAGCACCAACGCACCGGGGTCGAAGTCCAGCGTCTTCACCGGCGCGGCTCCGGAGAGGATGTCGCCAACAGCCTCGTAGGCGTCGTCACCTGCATCGCTATCGCGAACACCCGGGACATACTCGAAGGTTCCACCGCTATCTGGCGCTCGCAACAACATGGTGACTGCGAACGCCGAGTTGTCGAAGTGCCAGCCGAGTTCTTCGCCCTGAGCGGCAAAGTGCACGTTGATCGACGACAGGTTGTCGTCGTAGGGGTGAATGGATGGCGTTCCGAGCACGCCACACAAGAAGGCTCGGAAATCCTCGTCCTCATAGAGGTCTCGCAACAAAGAATCAGCGGGGACTTCGTCGTCGGCGATCAACCCCTTGCTGCTTGTGATCTGATGGTTGCGCGGGTGGTCGCCGGGATAACTGGGATCGGTCCCGGTGAGATACACGTTGTGGGTCGACTGCGCGTAGAACGCGTCCTGCTCGAGTGGAGCGAAGGCTGCCACGGTTTCCTCTAGCGCCGCGTCGGAGAAGAAATTCGGGAGTACGAGAGCGCCGTCGCTGTCGAGAGTTCGCCGACACTGTGCAACGTAGGCACCGTCGGTGATCGGATGCGACTCCAAACTGATGTGTGTTGCAGACATGGGGACCTAATCGATGAAGTCGACCTAACAAAATCGTGGACCCCAACAGTAGGGGGTTTCTCCCACGACCTTCGAACCATCTGTACTGTGAATTTTAGAAGCGCTGCGTCTGGTACCCCGCCACCAGGCACAGCGCTTCTGCCTTTTTGCTGCGCTGCCGATTTGGGTTTCGGCCATCTCGGCCGGGTCGCCGTCATTGGAAAGCCGGAGATGGATCGCCAGGGCTACGACACCGAACCGGCCAGCTAACACCCTGGCAGGAATTTTAGGGCTTTCGAAGGCTCGCAAAGAACGATTTGAGTGCCTGTGCGCATTCTTCGCCGAGCACGTTGTGCTGCACCTCAAAGGTGTGGCGCAACCGTGGGTCAACACCGAAGTTGTACACCGAACCGAGGGCTCCTGCTTCGAGGTCGGGGGCACCAAATACGACCTTGTCGATCCGGGCGTTCAGCGCCGCTCCGGCACACATAGTGCAGGGTTCGAGCGTGCTGATCAGCGTTGCGTTGTCGAGTCGCCACGTACCGAGCCGTTCGCACGCGTCTCGCATAGCGAGCACTTCGGCGTGGGCGGTTGGATCACCGGTTAGCTCTCGTTCGTTGTGTCGCGACGCAACCACCTCACCGTCGACGACGACTAGCGCGCCAACGGGCACATCACCATGTGGAATCGCCAGTTCTGCCTCGGCGAGAGCGAGGCGCATGAGGTCGTCGTACTCCATGCCAAGACGCTAGCTCCGAAAACGAAGAGGCCGAGTCCTTGCGGACCTAACCCGCTGACTCGTGGCGAGCTAAGCCGTGACGACCATGTAGCCGTCGAGTGCCATCTGGATGGTTGAGGAGCGTTGGTCAATTTAGACTGGCGACATGCCTGCCTACATCATCGCCCGCGTGAACGTTACCGACCCAGAGCAGTACGAGAAGTACAAGCTGTTGTCACCAGCAGCGAGCGCGGAGTTCGGTGGCACGTTCATCGTCCGAGGTGGCGCCCACGAGGTTCTCGAAGGTGGGCCCGACGATCGCCGAATCGTGGTCCTCGAATTTCCCACGGTTGAAGCCGCGAAGTCGTTCTACGATTCCGAGGCCTACACCCACGCCCGCGAGGTCCGGGCAGGCGCCGCCGAGATGGAAATGGTCGTCGTCGAAGGAGCCTGAGCTCTTATTCGGCTGGTTTGTCGCCGGTTTGCTCGACGATGACGATCCAGTTGCCACACGTGTCATCGAAGATCGCGATCTTTGCAGTTCCGGTGTCCATTGGTGGAGCGGTGAACTCGACGCCTGCAGCGACAAGGCGTTCGTACTCGGCGTCGATGTCGTCGACGGAGAACTGCGTTGCCGGAATGCCGTCTGCCCGCAGCGCATCTCGATACGGTCGTGCCGCCGGGTGGCCCGTTGGTTCTAACAACAGCTCGGTTCCGTCGATGTCATGGGGCGAGACCACGGTGATCCAGGCGTGTTCGCCCATGTCGATGTTGTGGCGAACGACGAAACCCAAGGTGTTTGTGTAGAAGTCGAGCGCGTGCTGCTGGTCGTCGACCATGACGCCGGTGAGAGTGAAACGCATGGGCGGGACAGTAGTCGGCCGCTGCCGAGACCGACTAGGTGAAATCACGGCGCAACGGGATTCTGTGGTGCTGGGTGGCTAGCAAAACCCGCTAGTCAGCCCGTGCGTGCACGACCAGTCGTCCGCTCACCGTCGGCTTCAAAAGACGTGTCCGGATTCTGGAGAGCAGTGTTCGGGGGTAGACGGCCGGGTTGGAATGCAGCTGGTGTATGCGATGTGTCTCGTGGGGCTCGAAGATCTCGATGTCTCGGAACCCGACGTCCTCCATCATTGCTCGAAGCGCGGCGACATTCGGAGCCGTCACATTCGTGGAATCACCGTTGTAGGTGTCGCCGGGGTAGTAGGCGAGCACTGGTAACTCGACGTCGAGAAAGTCAACAACGGTCTCGATGACCACCAGTCCCCTCGACGCCGCCTTGACGACGCGCAAGTACTCGAACGGGTCGGGTGCGTGATAGAGGACCCCGAGGAACAGCGTGAGATCGAACTGCCTGCCATCAAGCGATTCAATGAGGTCCTCCACCGACGACTCGAGTACCTCGACATCGCTGTCGTACAGGCCGCGCATCGTGTCGAAGGTGGTCCGGTGCTCGGGAAACATGTCCCACGTGATCTTGTCTGCGGCAACGACAGATGAGGCTCCACGGCGCTCACACTCAAAGGAGTAGAACCCTTCGTGACTTCCAATGTCGAGCACGTCGAGCCCGGTCAAGTCCTCCGGCAGATGCAGTGCCTTCAGCCGTCCGAAAGTATCGGCTTCGCCGCGAATCTCTCTCCCGTCAGGAAGGCGGAACGAGTGATACGTGCCAACTGGCAACTCAGACATCGGGCGAGCCTACCTCCTTCCCAAAGGGCCGCCAAAGGCCCACTATCAACGATTGAGCAGAACCGCTGAATCAGAGAATGCTGTTCGCTCCCGAGTGACCTACGGACCTCGATGGACCGTGCGGAAGGGCCGCAGACGCGACGTTAAGATCGCCTCCACTGCCGATGACGAACGGG
>CAYTUB010000067.1:12593-14617 GCA_964441145.1 uncultured Acidimicrobiales bacterium | reverse complement strand
CCTCGTCGGCGATGATGAGCGTGCGCTCGAACTGACCCATGTTCTCCGCGTTAATGCGGAAGTATGCCTGGAGCGGCTGGTCGACGTGTACGCCTGGTGGCACGTAGATGAAGCTTCCGCCCGACCAGACGGCCGAGTTGAGCGACGAGAACTTGTTGTCGTTGGGAGGGATGACCGTGCCGAAGTACTCCTTGACCAACTGCGGGTACTCGCGAAGCGCGGTGTCCATGTCGGTGAAGATCACACCGAGCGCTTCGAGGTCTTCTCGGTTGCGGTGATAGACCACCTCGGACTCATATTGGGCGGTGACGCCCGCGAGGTATTTACGTTCAGCTTCGGGGATTCCGAGCTTTTCGTAGGTGTCTTTGATGGCGTCTGGGATGTCGTCCCAGTCGTCCTTCACCGACTCGGTGGGCTTGATGTAATAGAAGATGTCGTCGAAGTAGATCTCGGACATGTCGCCGCCCCATTTGGGCATTGGGCGGTTTTCGAATCGCTTGTAGGACTTGAGGCGGAAGTCGCGCATCCACGCTGGTTCGCCCTTCATCCACGACATCTCGTTGATGATGTCGGTGTCGAGCCCTTTCTTGGGCTTGTAGAGGTAGTCCTCGGCGTCAGACCAGCCGAGGTCGTACTTGGAGAGGTCAACACCGATGTCTGCAGTGGTCATGAGTGCCCTTTCACCGAACAGGAGGCGTTATCAGTCTACCTGTCGTACGCGCTATCAGGACTTCTCGGCGGGCGGTGTGCGTGGAGTCCTCCGACGTTCGAACTGCCAGGTAGGTGGAGCGTGCTCGGGACGCAGGTCGATTGCGGCTTCCTTTTGCACGTCTTGGCTCGGCTCACTCTGCTGCTCTTCGAGAGCGCGTTCGACTTCTGCAAGGCGCTCCACGAGCTTGGCGAATTCGTCGTCCTGGCGGTCGACGATTCGACGCTGGCGATTGCGTTCGTAGCCTTCTCGTTCCTCGATCGAATCGATTCGCTCCAACTGCTCGATGAGGTACTGGTTGCGTGCCTTGTTCGATTCGGCTTCTGAGTCGTGGTCAGCACGGAGACCGTCGACGTGATCGGCTGCCGATTCGGCTTTGTCGGCAGCCTTTATCGACATCTCTTGCGATTCTTCGATCGCCGACCAGATCCCATCAGCATCTTCGGCGGAGATTTTGATGACCTCTCGCAACTCGGCGAGTTGCTCTTCGGTAATACTCGAACCCGACCGCAAGGCGGCGATCGCTGCCTGAACGCCGTCGAGTTGGGCACCGATGCGACGGTTCTGAGCAGCGGCCTCGATGACCGATGTGGTTTGGTTGCGCACATCGGCCTCGACCACCGAGGTCCGCGCCAGCGCCTCATCGGCCATCTCACGAGAATCGGCGACCAACCGTTCGAGCTCGGCGGTGAGTGCAGCTAGCTCTTCGTAGTCGGCCACGCTCACCACTTCGCCAGCCACAGGATCCTTGTCGACGAGGCCGTCAACCGCCGGACTTAGCTTGGCCAGCAGTGAATCGGTTTCCTCCAAATGCTTCCGCAGTTTCGCATGCTCCTTGCTGAGACCGCCGACGCGGATATCGACATCGTTCAGTAGGTCTTCGCGAATTTGTTCACGCTCAGCCCACAGCCATTCGACTCGTTTTGATAGATGGTCCTGTACGTGGTCGAAAGACTCGGTGCGAGCGAGAGCTTCATCGGCATACAGGCGCGCCTGCTCGATGGAGTGGTCAAACTCGCCAACGAGTGACAGCAGAGCCTCATAGTCGTCTTGGCTGACGACCTTGCGGCGTGAAATTTCCTCAATGGCAGGGCCCAACTCGCCCATCAGCGAATCGGTTGTCTCCAAACGCTCGCGGAGCTTTGTGTGCTCCTTACTGAGACCGCCGACGCGAATGTCGACGTCCTTGACTAGGTCACGACGGATCTGTTCACGCTCGGCCACCAACGCCTCGACACGCTCAGACAGCCGCTCATCCATCGAATCCGCACGCGAAAGCGCTTCATCAGAACGTGTCGCCAAATCACCCTCAACC
>CAYTUB010000067.1:0-12493 GCA_964441145.1 uncultured Acidimicrobiales bacterium | reverse complement strand
CCTCACGACCAACAAGATCATCAACCGCAGGAGACAACTTCGCGAGCACACCATCACTCTCATCAAGACGCTCCTGCAAGTTGGCAAGGTCAGAGTTCACGCCGCCAACCTGCACATCCACTTCCTCAAGAAGATCAAGACGGATCTGCTCACGCTCAGCCACCAACGACTCAACACGCTCAGACAGCCGCTCATCCACCGAATCCGCACGCGAAAGCGCTTCATCAGAACGTGTCGCCAAATCACCCTCAACCGAAGCCAGCTTCTTCACCAACTTGTCGTGACGCTTCGCGCTCGCCGCCTCAATCGAATCCGTCCGAGTCAACGCCTCATCAGCAAGAACACGAGACTGACCAACCGCCAACTCCAACTCCTGAGCCAACGCCACCAACGACTCATACTCCTCAGGAGTCACAACCTCACGACCAACAAGATCATCAACCGCAGGAGACAACTTCGCGAGCACACCATCGCTCTCGTCAAGACGCTCTTGCAAAAACGTCAGGTCAGAGTTCACACTGCCAACCTGCACATCAAGCTCATCCAACAAATCACGACGGATCTGCTCACGCTCAGCCACCAACGACTCAAGCCGCTCCGAAAGACGCTCGTCCAGCCCACCAACATTGGCTGCCACAGCGTCGGAACGATCGTTCAGATCGGTCTCCACTGCGGCCAGCTTGGCCACCAAGTCATCGTGACGCCGTACGCCCGCGGCCTCGACAGAATCGGTGCGGGCCAACGCTTCGTCAGCGAGGACTCGCGACTGGCCGACTGCGGACTCCAGCTCTTCAGCCAGGGCCAGGAGAGTTGCGTACTGGTCCGGGGTGACAACCTCGCGGCTCGAAAGTTCGTCGACCGCCGGAGACAACTTGGCGAGCAGGCCATCGCTCTCTTCCAGACGCTCTTGCAAGTTGGCAAGGTCAGAGTTCACGCTGCCGACCTGAACATCCACTTCGTCAAGAAGATCTCGACGGATCTGCTCACGCTCAGCCACCAGCGACTCAAGTCGCTCCGAAAGACGCTCGTCCAGCCCACCAACATTGGCTGCTACAGCGTCGGAACGGCCGCTCAGATCGGTCTCAACAGCGGCGAGCTTCTGGATCAACTCATCGTGACGCTCAACAACAACCGTCTCGACCGCATCGGTTCGAGCGAGCGCTTCATCGGCCAGCACACGCGACTGGCCAACGGCCAGCTCCAACTCCTCGGCAAGGGCCACCAGGGTTGCGTAGTCGTCGCGATCGATCAGGTCCCGGTCGGAAAGGTTGTCGGCGACTGGGATGAGCTCTCCGAGAAGCGAGTCGGTCTTTGCCAGGCGTGCTTCCAGGGATGCGAATAGTTCTGAGCTGACGTCGCCCATGCGGAGGTCGACAACGTCGAGCAGGTCTTGGCGGATCTGGCTGCGTTGAGTAACCAGCGACTCGATGCGCTTCGAAAGACGTTCGTCTACGCCGTCAACGCTCGCAGCAACAGCATCAGTTCGGGTCAACGCCTCATCGGCCAACGCACGAGATTGGCCAACGGCCCGCTCTAGTTCTTCCGACAAGGTCACCAAGGTTGCATAGTCATCGCGATCGACCAGATCGCGGGCGCTCACGGCATCAACGGCGACGCGCAATGCTTCGAGGCGCTCGCGCAACTCGTTGCGGTCCTTATTCGAGGCTTCGAGGGCGTCGATGCGTTCTTGGCGCTCGGTCCGCAACAGTTCGGCGCGATCGCGTAGGTCAATTTCGACCGCTTCGGTTCGAGCCAGCGTCTCATCGGCGACCTGGCGAGATTGGGCGATTGTTGAAAGCACGCTCTCGTGGCGCTCGTCGTTGGTCAACTGGGCGCGTTCGATTGCGGCCTTCAACTGTTCGGCGAGCTCGACGACCTCATCGATCCCGGCGTCAGATGCCGAGCGAGTGTCGACTCCGTACTGCTGAAGCTCCGTGAGCAGTTGCATCACTTGTGCGGAGTGGTCGTTTGCGGTGTCGGAGAACGCCTGCTGTTCGGACCGGATCGAGCGGAGCGCCGCCGACGTATCGGTTGATTTGGCCTGAAGGGATTTGAGGTCTCGTTCGAAGCGCTCGACGGCAACCCCGACATCTGAGTCGATGCGACCATCGAGGCGACCGATCTCGGACAAGCAGAATTCGAAGTACTCGAGCAGCTTGGAGATGTCTTCGTGGGCGCGATCGCGCCCGGCTGTAGCTGCGGTCAGCTCTGCCGAAAGCAAGTCGACTCGACGTTCGACACGTGCTATTCGGTCGTCGTCCGAATAGCTAGCCGCCACCTGCTCGTCACTCACTCCGTTGTCCACCCCATCAAACGCCAGTACGCGATTCGTATCACAAATGCCACACACCGGAGAATTCGTGTTCGATTGAGAACGAAAGTTCACGAGGAGTAATGCAGTCGACTCATACCCCACGAATTGCGAGACCGCACTCAATATTCCTTAGGCGCTACTTTGGTGCCGGGGCTACGTGTGAACGTTGATGTGTCGATGCTCGGCACTGACCGGCCAGCTACAGACCGCAGGACCCACCCAGGTCATCTGAGTTACTGCCATCCGGGCAGGTCGTGTTGGCGAAGATCGCACCCACGAAGGTCGACCCGCCGCCCAGTACATCGGATAGGTCAGCATCGGTGAAATCCGCACCATCGAAATTTGATCGTTGCATGGCGACGTCTCGCAGCGAAGCGCCTCGAAAGGATGCCCCGGAGAAGTTGGAATCGAAGATCAGCGCGTCGTTGAAAGACGCCCCATCAAAATTCGAGCCCGAGCGGTCCTCATTTAGGAAGACTTCGTCCGAGAAATCAAGGACAGCAGCATCCTCTTCTACGGGCTGTGCTGGAGGAAGAGTCACGCTGATGTCGTCTAAGGCTGGGATATCCGGAGGAATCGTTGATGACGTAGTAGATGAAGTGGTGCTGGGGTCATCGGGCGATTCGACAACTTCCTGCTCCCCTTCGCTACCGGCTACCTGCGCCTCCGGAACATCTGGGACGGAGGATTCGGTGGTCGAGTCCTCGTCGATTTCGTCGCTGGTGGACTGATCCTCGGATTCGTCATCTGTAGATGTGTCGTCCTCACCAGTGGTGGTGTCACCTTCAGCCGACTCATCGTCGTCAGTGGTTGGAATCGGCTCAGCGCCAGCACCATCCGAGGATGCCTCGTCGTCGGTGTCGACGTCGGAACCCTCAGACTCAGAGCCATCGCCTCCGGTGTCGGAAACCACGGCGCCATCACTGCCGCCGACCGTGCGACCAGCGGCCTGCCCGGCATCATCTGATCCGCAGCTGGCAAGCACCAGCGCCGCAAAAATCAGGGTTGAAACTGTCCTCATCGCTTTCCGCCTCATGCATCAATTATGCCATCAATCGGCTAGGTCGTCTCGCTAGGAGACCTAAAGTCCAAACTTCGAAACGATGCTCAACGTCCCGCAACTTCAACCCGATGCGGACTTGAGAAGTCGGCCCTACGGTGACCCCGGACCCTCGCCCCTGTTGGTCGACGCCGTCTGCACTCTTCGAGTAGCGAGAATCCATGCTGGCATGCTGAGCAGGGTTGCGAGGGCCGCCATCCACAATGCTCCCGACGTCCCCCAGACCGACGCTCCGATCGGGACGAGCACGACCGTAACCACCGCGAGAATCGCCCGCGCTCCAATCAATTCTCGAAGCTGCGTGGCGCTCAACAAGACCACCTGGCTCGCGATGACTCCGGCGGTTGCAACCGTTAAGACGCCGTAGGGGGCGGCCAAGGCTTGCGAGCTTTCGAAGGTCTCACCCAGGAGCGCCTCTCCCCACGCCATGGGCAGTACTGCAACGGCGATGGCGGTGACGATGGCAAGCCCGGCGATGGCGGCAGCGAGTCCGCCGGCCGCACGAAATGCTCGGGCGCCAGAGTTACTGGACATCTGGCGGCGCATGACTGGAAGAATGGCCGCCCGAAGGCCCGCACCCATAGCGTTCGCCGGGCCGAACAGCGTTCGAATGCCGCGTATTGTTCCGACCCCAACCGACCCGACTATTGCGAGGACCAGCCAGGACACCGCGTGCGTTTGCGTCGCCGAAAGTGCATTCTCGGCGGTGAGCTTCGGGGCATATTCTTTGGCCGCACTCGTCCAAGGTCTAGCCGACCTGGTTATACGAACGTCGAGGGCGATCAAGCCGACAATCGCACCGACGGCGGCGCCAGCGCCCCACAGGCCGAGCAACCGACCGGCGGTTGCTTGTTCGGTCACGATGAGGACCGCCGAACCGGCCACCTGCATCACGGTCCATACCAAGTCGCTCTTCACTGCTCCCATCGCCCGGCCGGTGCCGAAAGCAATATTGCGCACTCCCTCCTGCAACATGATCGGCACGAACAGCAGGGCGACCCAGATCATCAGGTTGCGTTCGGTTCCTTCGAGAACCAGCCACTCGATGCCAGCGACAAGGATCGTTACGACCGTGGCGAGGCGCAGTATTGCGCTCAGTAACGAACCGGCGAGTTCGTTGGCCCTTTCCGAATCGAGAGT
This sequence comes from uncultured Acidimicrobiales bacterium, assembly GCA_964441145.1. Classification (GTDB taxonomy): domain Bacteria; phylum Actinomycetota; class Acidimicrobiia; order Acidimicrobiales; family SHLQ01; genus SHLQ01. The sequence goes on along the minus strand of CAYTUB010000067.1, from coordinate 7,979 downwards.
CGGCAGCACGATCGCTGCGGGTTGAGCGAACGCTCCTCGGGTGACGAGCTGGATGGTTTCGTAGATCAGCATCCCCGTAGCGACCGTGGCGAAGGTCGCCGCTGATGTCTCACGGCCGAGGACGAGGAAGAACGCAAGATTGCCCAGAGAAAAGATGCCTTGATCAATCGCACCTAGTGAGCCAGCCCGTACTGCTCTATCCGGTTGCTTCGCTGGCGCCGTCACCTGTACCGGCCGGCTATGACCGTCCGTCCCCGCTGCACCATCGACAGCGGAACCGAAGACGCCGATGCAATTCCGCTTGCGGCACGCTCAAGGACGCTCGGCAACATGGGATCATCTAGCTCGTATCCGAGTTCGATCATCTCACGTCGACAGAGGATCTCACTGCGCCGGACGGTCTTGCGTGGGAGGCCACTACGCCACTTCTCGTTGTGCCCGCGGTCAAACTGCGCGTGCACGTTTGGGTGCAGGGACTCCTCGACAGACGAGATCGAAAGCTCAGGGGTGGCATCTGCTCGACCAACGAAATCGGCAACAACATCGATCACCAATGGATCCGCGAGATCCTCGAAGCGGACCAAATGACAACGGTCTACGAAGGATTCCTGAAGACGGCAAAACGCACGCAAGCGCTTGAGCCAAAGCCGCGCCGAGTATGTATCGGAACCTCGCGAGAAGGTCCCTGACCGAGGGTCTCGGGGTACGACGGTAGTTGCCATCGACAAAATGACAGCGCGAGGGTCGCGAACCAAGAACAGCATCGAAACAGCGGAGTCAGAGCCCATGACTTCGTCTGCGACTTCGACCATCCGGCCTACTTTGAGCAGCACCGAAGCTGGTTCGTCGACAGACTGTCTTTCGCACCAAAGGCGGACGATCTCGCGCACGATGTCTACCCCTGACCAACCAGCGCAACGGGTGGCGATTGCAGAGATGTCCTCTCCACCAAGTCCCAGGTTTTCCGATAACTGTGGATCTTCGGAAAGAAGCGTTTGTATCTCCGAACTGGAATATCGATGGCTCGTTGGGTTTCGCTCGATAAGCCAGATTGCAGAACGAAACTCCGGGAGGGCGAGCACAGATTCACTCAGCATCTGGGCGAGCTTGGTCGAACCAGAACGAGGGCAGTACGACAGGAAGGTGAGCTTCATCTCGAAATTCGCACCGGCTCGATAGCAGGAAGATCGTCTTGTGCGGACGCACCATCAGGATCATCGTCTTGGATGTCTTCGTCATCGAGATCATCGTCTTGGATGTCTTCGTCATCGAGATCATCGTCTTGGATGTCTTCGTCATCGAGATCATCGTCTTCCCACGGGAATTCAGCGGGAGGTTCGTTCTCGACCGAGACCGTGTGGCCGATTGCAAGCCCGACGAGCATGAACATCGGAACACTGATTCCCAGGTACGTCAGGCCATTAGTGAAGCTCATTAGGACAGGAATGCTCGCCAGCGTGGCCAGGCCAGAGCGAACGAGTCGCGAGCCGGTGTCAGCTCGGCGAAGCCGGCGCCAGAGAAGGTAGACGGCAATGAGGAAAGTGCCAAGACCAATGAGGCCGACGTCGAATCCCAAACGAAGGAAATCGTTGTGAGGGTTGGCATTCTTTCCGTCGGTCAGCACCTCAACAAACCGAGCGCTCTCCCCCGCTCCCTCTCCAAAGAATGGTCTCTCGGTGATAGCGCTGGCCACGCCGGGCCACACATTCTCGCGGCTGGAAAGGGTTATCGCGACACCGTCGGCATTGCCCGAAAACCGCTGGCGGACAATATCGACGTTCAAGATCAGCAAGTAGAAAACGGTGATTCCAATGGCGAGAAGCGCCACGATTCGAATAATTCTCATCGGTTGCTTCGGATACGAAGTCAGGAGTAGAACAACGAAGCCAACAATCGCGACGAGGAAAGCCGTACGTGAGAGCGAAAGCGCCATCCCGAGCACGGTGAAGAGTGCGAGCGGTGAGCGTAGACCCGCGATCGGTGTTGGAGCCCGGGACACAATCCACAAGAAGGCCAGCGCACAACCTTGTCCAAACGGACGGCTACTGAGTTCACGCCCGTCTGTGCCGAAGAGCGCTATCTTGGCAATGAGTCCGATTGGCAGAGCTAGCGCCATGACTGTCAGCGCCTTATCGATCTGGCGAAGGCGCTTTGGCGAACCGTTGTAGCCAGTCGACACGCCAGCGAGCAAGGCTACGGGGAAGGTGAGCAACGTCACCAGCACGGGTATTGAATGCGGAGCTGGAAATCGAAACCCGGAGTGCGCCAACGCAATGGCGAGCGGAACAAATAGGAGAAAAATCGGAACCTTCACCGAGTCGGGGACGGCAACGTATTGGAGCAACGACACGCTTAGTAAGGCCAACACCGCTCCCCAAACCAGTCCGAAGGCAGAGAAGATCTGCGGGCCTGGACCTAGGGCGGCTGCAAGCAGCGCAATCACCGATGCCCACGCTGGCAGCGTCGCTTTCGCAGTCGAACTTCGGTTGGCCGCCACCAGACTCATCGCGGGTCTTTGCCAATCACAGCAGGAGAGAACCCGAAGTGTTCGCTATACCGAGAACCATAGAGCTCGCGTTCGATTTCCTCGGGGAACTCCATGACGTCGCGTACTTGCATTACGAGTGGCCCGATGTGTTTGCTCTCTGACGTGTTTTTGCGCTCTAGTACAGAAACGGGTCGGTCCGAGATCGAACTCAGCATCTCGGGGGCGATGTCGGCGAGTCGGTCAAATCGCGCCACGACTACGTCGATCTCACCCTTCTTAGCCCGCATCCACCCAACTTTAGGCTCGAATGGCGTGCCATAGATGTCAACACCGAAGTGCCTAGTGATTTCGCGATCCAACCAGGTGGTAATCGCGCTGTGCGGATATCGATCGACGAAGAGCTTCGCAAGGTGCTGGGCCGATGGTGGTTTCGCTCCGGGACGGAGCGGTCGACCATCGTCGGTGTATCGCTCGAGCGTTTGAAAGAACCCGGAGATATTTCGATCAAAGGGGTCGCGCGCAACAGTCACGACCGAGAGCGGTTTTGGCGTTGTGTGGAGAAGTTTCAGAATGGCTGAACTGGTGAACCACGTCTTGCGGGGAGCGAGGCCTTCTCGCTCTGCGATGGCTATAGGGTCATCGATATCGATCAACCGATGTGTATGAAAGATTGCAACGTCTGGCTCGGTGTGCGCTCGGAGAGCGTGCGCTATCGCCATCGAGCCAACTTTGCCCATCGTATGGACCAAAATTATTCGGCGCGCGTTGCCCCAAGTTTCTGCGACCGCTGCTTGCTCGCGGCTAAGGGCGGCTGCTTGCACGCGGTTTCCTACCCGACCTTTCGGCAAGGTGTAGAGGTAGCGACCGGAGTCGCTGGCGATCGATCGGAGTGTCACGGTTCGATCACAAGACCGATTGGTGACCGCTTGATTAGGCCGCCGAGTCGACGGGGGTTTCGAACGTGAATTCGCTCGCCTGTCGCTCCTGCTTTACGGACCATCTCTTCTACCCTTTCGGGGCTGTAATACGAAACGATTGGTTCGCCAAAGTTCAGCCAAGATGGCCCGACCTCTAGCCGCCCAGGCAAGACCTTCGAGAGAAGTCGCTTGATCCAGAAAACACCGGTGAGCACTTGCTGTGGTTCGTAGCACGGCTCGTAGATGAATAGCTTGCCTCCCGGACGGACCAATTCGAGACAGTTGCGGACAGCTTCTTCGGCAAACGCGATCGACTCCTTACGAGTGGATCCAACAATGTGGTGCAGGACAGCAGCGATAACGACGTAGTCATACTGTCCGGCGTGTTGGGAGACGAAGCCTCGATCAAGGATGGAACCGCAAAGCGCATCGCAGCCGAGTTCAGTTCGCATCACCTCGGCATATTTCTCGCTGACATCGAGACCGGTTACGTCGGTGATCGGCGTGTTTGCGAGGAGATGACGAAGGGTCTGCCCGTCCCCGGCACCCACATCGATAAGTTTTTGGTCTTCGGTAGCGTTAGCCAAGGCTTCAATAACGAAGTCGAGACGCGCTGGCGGGTACGTGGGCTGATTCTTGTCGAAGAACGCGGCGGTCCTTAGGTCTTCGCCGGTTGCGTTTTGATCTGTCATTGTGTGCTCCGTCAAGGTGTGCTCCCTCAACCTGACGCTGGATAGTCAGGGTTTGGTGTTTCCTCGGTGTATCCCCACCGACTCCCGAACTTTCCGCCCAGTCTCCAAAGTCGACTTCGCCGTTTAGGTGAGATCGTGCTTGCAGCGCGGCGCCGGTTCGGATCAAACACGACTCCTCGATAGTCGAATTGTCGTGGCGGTTCGAAAAGGTGGGTGCGGTGGAGGGGATTGCTGGCCGACAGTCGGGACGTGGCGTGTTCGGAGTCGACCCCGATCGCGTCGCACAGTCGTTCAACTTCTCGCGCTGGATCCGCAGCTAGGTCTTCAAACCGAACGGTGAAGAACGACTCCGAACGTGGTTTGAGTAGCCCGACAACGAGCGCGTTCTTCAGCATCCACTTCCACAGTCGCAGGACGTCGCGACCGGCACTACTCTTTTCAGTGCGCTTTTCGCGAGAGGTGATGAAGCCAGCGAAGTCCCGGACCGTGTGAACCACAATGACCTCAACTCCGTCCGTGTCGACCAACGCGAGACCACGGGAGATACTCTTCGACGATTCGAGCAAGGTGGAAACGCCACACGTTGCTGCGACGGCTCTGAACGCATCTTCGGAAGGCTCCCGATAGAGACGTCGCAGCTTCGATGACACTAGGAGCAGTGGGAGGCCCCACTCACGTCGCGTGATGCGCCCGATGCGCCGGTACTCGTTGGCGCCTCTGGGCTCTATCACTTCGGACGTAACCGCCCGGCACGGAACACACGAGACAGGAGGCTCCCCGCAGCTGCACGTGTCGAAGTCTCGGTACGCGTAGAACCGGCCGAATTGTCCGAGCCCTCGTATGTTTGGCGACGCGGTCAGAATCGACTCGAGAATGGTCGAACCCGAGTGGGGGGCTCCAGCCAGGTAGATTACCTTTAGCCTGGTGTCTAACGAGTTCGGCGTGGACTCCGCGCTGACCTCAAGACGAGTGCTCATTCGCATTTCCTTTTGCGTGTATACCTTCGAACTGGGGGCAATCGGTGAGGTTGCAATAATCACCTCCGAGGCGTGAATCCTTGAAACGTACAACCGTCAATTGTTACTACGTATAGTGTCCGCTGCCAAGGGTCAACGCGACCGAAACTCGGGATCGGTCAGGACTTTAGAAAGACCTATGGGATATTGATAAGCGTCTCGCAATTGGGGGCTGCAATGTCACCCGCGGTCTCACCGCCAGTGCCGCCGTCACACGTGTCGTTCCCGGAATTACCGGCAACGAAATCGTCGCCCGCATCACCGTTCACGATGTCATCGGCCTCACCTCCGCGCACAACATCATCACCATCACCTCCGCTAATGACATCTTTGCCGCCATTGCCAGCCACGGTGTCATCCCCGCTGTCACCGCGGACGTTCGCGTCGTTGCCGCCACCACCATTCACTGCGTCGTTGCCGCCACCGCCGGAGATCAACCCGTCAGCGCCAGAACCACCGGAGATTCTATCCTCGCCCGCATCACCAGAAATGATGTCTCTATCGGACCCGCCACCAAGTACGTCGTTTCCAAGGCCGCCAGTGATCGTGTCATTGTCGGAACCGCCGAAGACGGTGTCGGTACCCGCTTGACCGTCAATGACGTCGTCACCATCGTTGCCCGCAATGAGGTCGTCGCCGGCGCCGCCGAGGATCGTGTCGTTACCGGCACCGCCAAGGATCGTGTCATCACCGCCCTCGCCACAGATGGTGTCGTTGCCGCCAAGGCCACTAATCGTGTCCGCAGCTTCCGTTCCCAAAATCACATCGTCACCCGATGTCGACACATCGCCAGCACCCACATCAACCGTCACTGCCAAACCGTTGCAGACGGGTACCCCATTTGAGGCTCCTGGGGTACCGCCGTCGACGGTGGAGGCGACCCAGCTCGCGGGAAGTGAATTATCCAAGCCCGGGGCGATCAGGGACAAGGACGGACCGGTCCCGTCGGGAGCTGATGGCCACGGGGCCCGGTCTTCGTAGTCGACGGAGTCGAGTCGAACGTTCAAATCGGAATCCAACGTGATGTTCTCGCCGGTGTTCGACAATGAGCCGCCACTTGGCCACTCGATCGCTGGAACGCCTGGGTAACGCGCGGAGAAATCTGCCAAGTTCTCAGTCACCACGAGGTAGCCGCCGGGAGCAATCGTCGTTCCGGTATCAAAGATGATCAAACCATCGAGGTCGAAACTGGAGATATCGGCAGAGGTCGACCCCGCGTTGAAGAGCTCAATGAACTCGGTGTCGCCATCGCCGTCAGCTTGGTGATAGTGAACTTCGTTGATCACCACATCTGGCAACGGGACAGGCTGGCTAGCCTCGGTATCGTTCTCCACGCCGGGGGTGCCACCGATGGATACCGAAACACCCCACGAGGAAGAAGCGGCATTGTCCTCAGCGGGGTCAAACAGCGACAGGGAAACATTGCTTGAGAGCGGCTCGGTCGGCCAAGAATCATCACTGTTGTAGTGGACGAGGTCGATCAACGTGCCAGCGGCGTTCAACAGCTGAACCTCTTCACCTTCGGCCTGCAAACCACCATCAAATTGCACCAGAACAGTGTTCGGGGTACCCGGATTTGCAGACCGAAAATCTACAACGCTCTCGGTTGCGACAAGGTAGTCGCCTGCCAATAGCACCGTCCCTCCAGGAACGGTCAAATCAACGCCATCGATCTCCCAACCGGAAATGTCCACGCTCTCATTCGTTGGATTGTGCAACTCCAACCAGTCGGGGCCATCGCCAGCCGCGCGATACACCAACTCTGAAATCACAATCCCTGGCGCGACTGGCTGCGACCCAGGAAGATCATCGAGGGCAAGTAGTGCGTCTCGTCGATTGTCGATGTCATTGTTGATCCGATTGGGGCTGTTGTAGCCAATGACCGAACTCCACATGGCCTCGTCGGCGTCTGACTCGGCGGTGCTGACAGTCGCCATGTACGCGGCGGCCAACCCTTCGAGCTCACCGTCAGAAACGGGTCCGTCGAGTAGCGTCCTCATCCGCCGAAAGACCATCTCCTCCAGCTCAGGAACATCGAAAATCGCATCCCAGAATTTACTCTCAACACAGTCCAGGTTCAGCTCATCGCCGGTGCATGAGGGGCCACCGACGCCGTATGCGTTGGAAAGGTCCCACGGATATATTTGCCAGCGCCCTGTGGCTGGCCTGTCGCCTGTGTCTTGAGTGTCGTGGTGCAGGAAGAAGTTCTGTACCTCCGAGTCGAAATGCCCGACGATGGTTGTGACAGCCAGGAAATTCACCGCGTTCGAAATGTCAACAGCGTCATAGAGGAAGTCGGTCTTCGAGCTTGATGCAGACGCACTCAGTTCGCTGTTCAAGTCGATAATCGGCTGATTGTTGCCGTCCCCCTGCTTCTGCTCAAAGCCATCGCCTGAGCTGGTGAACCCCGGTGGAATCGCCTTGTAGAATTCGCCTTCGATACCAACGCTGTCACGCCATGCTCCGTCGAGTTTCTCGGAGAACCGGAACACACCGTAGAAGTCGCCATTGCGTTGTACCCGAACATGTTGAGCGTGCACGGTTGGGAACCCGGCTGCGTAGTAGGTCTCCCATGCTGTGAATGGGCGACCAAATGTCCAACCTCGCTCGGCGATGAGAGCAAACTCGTCGATCGGGTACGGAACAAGCTCGGGATTGTGGACATCTACGCCTGACGGGAAGTCGAAGCTCAGGCCCTGTTTGTCATGGGTTCTTCGGGCGAACCGTCCCCCTCGTATGTTGGTCGTCATGTTGTCGTAGACAACGCCATCGATCGCTAGGACCGACCCTTCGACGGAAATTTCGACCCGAGGGTCGTCGAACATTGTGTTGTAGTCGACTTCGGGAATGAACCATTCCATTTCCA
>CAYTUB010000066.1:4129-14625 GCA_964441145.1 uncultured Acidimicrobiales bacterium | reverse complement strand
GGTCAAGTCCGTCTCGGGCTGGAACACGTAATACCGCTAGAAGCCCTCAGGGTTGTTCGGAGGTGATACTGAACGATCGTCCAGTATCACTTCGTGTGGCTATAACGCTGCGGTGAGCTCCTCGACGCTTACGCCGCATGCATCGGCTGCGACCTCGATGAATTCCGCAGGTGGTGATTCGGCACCGAGAAATTCTTCACCTTCGGCGATCGTTCCGGCGTTGAGCCAGTCGCCGATCTCCACGACCGTGCAGGTCCATACATCGAGAGGGAGCGCCGGGTTCGAGGTGGGAAGCCATTGCGTAACAATGTCGGGCTCACATGCGTTCAGCGCCAAGATTTCAGCCGTGCCATTGCCGGTGAACTCGATTCCCTCTGATTCCAGTCGTTCAATCACGCAGTTGGCAGCGCCCTCGAGGTCCTCGATGCCAAGTTGGAACGACGTCACATCGAGTTCGTCGATGGCGATCTGCTCAGGGGTCCGGTCGTCGATCGTTGTGGTCGTGGACTCGGATCCCTCGTCGGTCAGCTCCGGTGCCTCAGTAGTAGCGGCGGGAGCGTCGGTCGTCGATGATTCTTCGATGTCTGCCGAGTCGGGGGCGACGGTTGTTGTGGTCGACGCGGTTTCGTCGGCACTCGAACAGCTCGCCAAGATGAGAATGCACGCGAGAACGGCACCGATGAGTCGAAATGGATGTGCGCTAATCATGAAGCAAAGATTCTAAGGGCTAGATAGGCAAGGTTGCGGTCGGCGACGCACGCGTGCACTACGACCCCATCTGACGCAACAGTCGATCGGCGAGTTCGCCATAGGGCGGATAGAGCAGCGATAGGCCCGTCCTTTCGCCGATACCGCGCTGGGTAAAGACCCCACGTTGATTCGACAGTTCGTCGAAGCCGTCGATCCCATGGACCCGCCCAATACCCGACGCCCCGACCCCGCCGAAGGGCAGATCTACCTGCGCGAAATGTGCGAGGACCTCGTTGACGCTCAGGCCACCAGAGACCAGGCGAGTCGCTGCGGCATCGATCTCGGCCGGGTCGTCAGAGAACACATAGGCGGCCAGTGGATGCTCTCGGCTATTGGCATAGCGAATCGACTCGTCGACGCTCGCTGATGCGACGAGGGGCAGGATCGGAGCGAAGATCTCCTCGGTCATGACCAAAGCGTCCGGTGGCGTATCGAGCAGGAACGTCAACGGAAAATGTCGCCGATGTCGGGTTTCTGGCAGGTCGACGGCGAGGACCGTGGCGCCGCGGACCTTGGCGTCGGCCACGAGTGCCTTTGCCCGCTCGAAAGCAGCGTCGTTGATGACCGTTGCATAACTGTCGGCATTGGCCCCATGCGTCTGGGCGAACCACCGCGTGGCCGCCTCGACGAAGGCCATCATCTGGCTGTCGTCGATCAGGACGTAGTCGGGGGCGATGCAGGTCTGTCCGGCATTGAAGGTCTTGCCCCATGCAATACGCGTCGCCGCGACTTCGGTCGCATAACCCGGAGACACGATCGCTGGGCTCTTGCCACCCAGCTCAAGGGTCACCGGGGTCAGGTTCGCCGCCGCGGACAGGGCGACCAGGCGCCCGACCCGGGTGCTACCGGTGAAGATCAGGTGATCGAAGTCCATCGAAGCGAACGTGGCGGCGAAGTCCGCGTCGCCACCGACGACAGCGACCTCATCGGCGGCAAACGCGTGGTCGACCAAGGTCGAGATCAGCTCGGTGGTTGCGGGTGTGAACTCCGACATACGAATGAGCACTCGGTTTCCTGCCGCCAACGCCGATACCGCTGGTTGCAACGCAAGGTCGACCGGATAGTTCCACGGCGCCATCACCCCAACAACACCTTTGGGTTGGGCTACGACGGCGTTACTGGCCGGTTGGAACCATGCCGTGGTCTTTCGCCGTCGGGGTTTCATCCACGACCGGAGCTGACGTTTCGCGTGGTCGATTGCGGCGATGACACCGGCGAGGTCAGCCATGCGCGTCTCGGTCTCGGGTCGCTGACCAAAGTCCCTCGAGATCGCCTCGACGATGTCTGCGCGGTTCTCGGTCACGACTCCACGCAGCCGATTCAACCGATCGATCCGCTCTTCTCGCCTGGGGTAGGGGTTGGCGTGGTGGGCTTCGCGCAAGCTGGCGAGCAGGTGCGCAAGATCAGGCGTTGGCAGCGGTGTCGATGTCATCACAGAGGTCTTCGATCGGGGAAGTTCACTGTAGAAGCCCACGCCCGGACGCACCCGGTCGCGAGTTCCCTGGGCTGCGGGCCAGTATTCTGGTTCTATGTCCGCGCAGGCCTTGGTGCGAACCGATCTCGGTGTCGATGGGATGACGTGCGCGGCTTGTGCGAACCGGGTGCAACAACACCTCGACGGCCTCGATGCTGTCGGCGACGCTCACGTGAACTTCGCAACCGGTCGAGCAACCGTGCGCCACGATGGCTCAGTCGACGCGGCAACCCTCGCAGCACAGATCGAAACGCTCGGGTATTTGGTTATCGACTCCGACGAACGCGATCTCGCCGCCGGCCGGCGCGAAGCGGATCTCACACGTCGGGTGGTGTTCGCACTGGCCCTTGCGATCCCAGCCATGGCGGTCGCCATGATCGATGCGTTGAGCTTCGACGGATCGAAATGGTTGCTTGCGGCCTTAGCCACGCCGGTGATCCTCTGGGCGGGATGGCCGTTTCACCGAGCCGCGTTTTTGAACCTCCGCCAGCGGGCAACGACCATGGACACGTTGGTATCGATGGGATCGTTGTCGGCGCTCGTCTGGTCCTATGTGGTGCTTCTCGGCGGCATTGGCGAGTTCGTGTACTTCGAGACCGGAGCGATCATCGTCGCCCTCATCTTGTTGGGCAAGTGGTTTGAGCTGCGGGCCAAACGACGCTCGGGCGATGCCATTCGAGCCCTCGCCGACCTCGGTGCACGAACGGCGCTCCTCGAAGATGGCCGCGAGATCCCGCTCGATGAACTCGCCGTCGACATGGCATTCATTGTGCGTCCCGGAGAAAAGATCGCGACCGATGGGGTAGTGGTCGAGGGACGCGCGGCGGTCGACGCGTCGATGGTCACCGGAGAACCCGTTCCGGTCGAAGTAGGGCCAGGCGACGAGGTAATCGGGGCCACGATCAATACGAACGGCTCGATCACAGTCGCGGCAACCCGAGTCGGCGCCGATACAGCCCTTGCGCAGATCATTCGCCTGGTCGACGAAGCCCAAGGTGGGCGCGCCGAGGTGCAGCGCCTCGCCGACAAGGTGTCGGGGGTGTTCGTTCCCCTCGCGATAGCGATCGCTGTCGTGACGCTGGTGGCATGGTTGGGGCTGACCGGAGATGTCGACGCTGCCTTCACCGCAGCCGTCGCGGTGTTGATTATCGCCTGCCCCTGTGCACTCGGCTTAGCGACTCCGCTCGGAATCATGGTCGGCACCGGTCGCGGAGCCCAGCTTGGCGTGATCATCAAGGGCGGCGAAGTTCTCGAGGACACCCGCGCCCTCGATGTCGTTGTCCTCGACAAGACCGGCACGGTTACCCAGGCCGCGATGGTGGTACATGACGTGCTTCGCGGTGAGCTCGACCAAGACACAGCGTTTCAGGTGCAACTGCTCGCAGCGTCTGCAGAGAGCCGGTCGGAGCACCCGATCGCTCAAGCGATCGCGGCCACGGTCAGCACCCTCGCATCCGTCGACTCCTTTGAGAGTCTTGCGGGCAGCGGTGTTCGAGCAGAGGTGGAAGGCCACGCGATAGCTGTGGGACGACGATCCCTCTTTGATGCGGTTGCCCCCGCCCTGGAGGTACAGGCCGCCGAAGCTGAAGGGCTTGGCTCGACCGTCGTGTTCGCCGGACGCAACGGCGATGGCGAGATCGCCTTCGTCGTCGATGATCAGGTCAAAGAGACGTCGGCTGCCGCAGTCGAATCGTTTCATCGCCTCGGCATGTCGGTCACCTTGCTCACGGGCGATAACCAACGAACAGCCGACGCTGTCGCCGAAGCCGTCGGAATCGGGACGCACGGGGCCGACACCGTGATTGCCGAGGTATTTCCCGATGAGAAGGCAGCCACGATCTCTCAGCTGCAAAGCGAGGGAAAGCGAGTGGCTATGGTCGGCGACGGCATCAACGATGCCCCGGCGCTCGCCCAAGCCGACATCGGCATCGCCATCGGCACCGGAACAGACGTCGCAATAGAAGCCTCGGACCTGACGGTGGTCTCGGGAGACCTGCGAGCGGTCGCCGACGCGATCAGCCTTGCTCGGGCGACCCTGCGGACCATCAAGGGCAACCTGTTTTGGGCCTTCGCCTACAACGCTGCAGCTATCCCGCTCGCCGCGTTCGGCATCCTCAACCCCGCGATCGCGGCGGCAGCGATGGGGTTGTCGTCGTTGTTTGTCGTATCGAACAGTCTCCGGCTTCGGCAATTTTCGAGCGTGCGGTGAAGGAACTGCAAGCGGCGATCCAACGCGTAATCGCCGATGTGGAAGCCGTGCTCAACACGGTCGACTCCACCGGTGCTCCACTGCGAGCCAATCACCGACAGACCTTCGAGATGCAGCTGCAATCTCTCCGTCTCGTTGACGGCGAGCTGCACGAACGGGTCGTAACCCGACGGGTGTGGTCGCTTGGTGAGGCGACCATTCCGGTGCTGCGATCGATGCTCAACGCTGCCGGCAAGCCGCGGGTGGGCTTGCCCGATGGCCTGGTCGACGGAGCGCAGCGGTCTGTGGTGCTATTGCGAACAGAGCTGACACGGTTTGCTGAAGGTCGCTAGCAAATTGCCGACCATGGGTTGGATGGGGGTTGTCACCCAAATGGTCCCCGTAGGAATTACGCTCTGAGAGGTCGAAAGAGGAGAAGCGCATGGCTGGTGGCCTTGTAGGACTTTTAGATGATGTCGCAGCATTGGCAAAGCTTGCTGCTGCCTCGATCGACGATGTGGGCGTCGCCGCCGGTAAGGCGAGCGCCAAGGCCGCTGGCGTCGTTATCGACGACACCGCTGTTACGCCCCAGTACGTGCAAGGGCTGGCCGCCGACCGCGAGCTGCCCATCATCAAGCAAATCGCCGTTGGATCGCTGCGGAACAAGCTCCTCATCATCGTTCCCGTCGTGCTGATCCTGAACCAGTTCGTGCCGATCTTGGTCGACATCATCTTGATCTTTGGTGGTTTGTTCTTGTGTTACGAGGGCGCGCACAAGATCATCCATGCGCTCATCAAACACGACGATCACGATCACGACGTTCCCTCGACCATCAAGGGTCCAGATGCCGAGAAGGAGACCGTGTCGGGGGCGATTCGCACCGACTTCATCCTCTCTGGCGAGATCATGGTGATCGCCCTCGACGGCCTCCAAGACGACAACCCTGATGCGTCGTTCCTGTTTCTCGCCATCATCATGGTGATCGTCGCGATTCTGATTACCGCAGTCGTCTACGGCCTCGTCGGCGCAATCGTCAAGATGGACGACGTTGGTTTGCGCCTCACCGAGAACGAGAGCGAAAGCTCCCAACGCCTCGGCCGCTCGCTCGTGGCAGGAATGCCGATTCTGTTGAAGTGGCTCACCATTATCGGCACCGGCGCAATGCTCTGGGTCGGTGGCCACATTCTGATCGTCGGCGTCCATGACCTTGGTTGGGCAGCGCCCGAAGACTTCGTGCACGCGGCTGAAGATCTGGTGATCGGTGTCGGCGGCATCGGCGGACTCTTGGCATGGCTCGTCAACACCGCGCTCTCCGCCGTCCTCGGCTTCATCGTCGGGTCGATCGTTGCGACGATCGTCGACAAGGTGAAGGAAATCCGTGGCGGCTCCTCAGCCGAGCACGCCGCAGCCCACTAGCGATCTTCGAAGGATCCGGACCGCTCAGCGGTCCTAACTCTTCGAAGAAAACAAGGTGCGGACTTTGGGCATGCTGATCGTGGACAGATTGACGGGTCGCCGCGTCGACAGCGCTGATGAGATCGGCGAAGCTGGACGAGTGCGATCAACAATCACGCAGCGATGCAGGTTATGGCTGTGGACCCTCCTGTTTGCTGTCGTGGCCAGCGGTTGTGCGTCGAGCAGCGGTAGCGAACCCGTCGTCGTGCTCGCCGCGTCTTCTCTAACCGACGTACTCCCCGAAATCGCCGAGAGCTTCACGATCTCAAGTGGCATACCGGTCGAACTCAGCTTTGCCGGCAGTTCCACGTTGCGCGAGCAGATCCTCGATGGCGCGCCCGCGTCCGTTTTCATTTCGGCAAACCCGGCGATCATGGCCGAACTGGCCACGCTCGGTCTGATTCGTCCCGACATCGAGTCGGTTGCCACCAACGCGATCGTGCTCGCTGTTCCCGAGGGAAACCCCGGCCAGATCACGGGCCTCACATCCCTCGCCCAGGAACAGGCGGTCGTGGGCTTGTGCGCAGTTGATGTGCCCTGCGGGCAACTCAGCCAAGACGTGCTCGACCTCGCCGGAGTGGAGGCCGCCGTCGACACCTTTGAGCCAAGCGTTCGCTCGCTCTTGGGCAAGGTCGAGGTCGGAGAGATCGATGCTGGACTCGTCTATGAGACCGACGTCTTGTCGAGCGATTCGGTCGAAGCCATCGGCGAGCCGTTTCTCGACGCGGGTGCCACTACCTATGTGGCAGCGACCCTGCTCGGGTCCGGGTCGTCATCGGAGCGATTCCTCGAGTTTCTCGGGAGTGACGAGGCGCTCTTTGAGTTCCGCGAAGATGGCTTCGGGACACCGTGACCAATCGAGCGTCGCCGCGTCCACCACTGCTACTGGTAATCCTCGCCGTTCTCGGCGTCGCGATCTTCGTCGCCCCGCTCGTCGGGCTGCTGGCCCGAACCCCGTGGACGAGGCTCGGCGAACTGCTGACCTCGCCGGTCGTCGGCGACGCATTGCGAGTTTCGCTCATTACCTCGACCATCTCGGCGGCCATCAGCGTGCTCCTCGGCGTTCCGCTTGCCTTTGTGCTGGCGCGCGGATCCTTCCCCGGCCGTGACACCGTGCGCGCAATCGTGACCTTGCCCATGGTGCTGCCACCGGTCGTTGGTGGCGCAGCCTTGCTGTTTGCGTTTGGTCGGCGCGGACTCTTTGGCGAGGCTCTCGATGCCGGAGTGGGCCTGACACTGCCCTTCTCGACCGTAGGTGTGGTGATTGCGAACACCTTTGTTGCGATGCCGTTTCTCGTCATCACCGTCGAGGGTGCACTTCGCTCGCTCGATGGTCGCCACGAACGCGCCGCAGCGACTCTCGGTGCATCCGAGCTCACGGTCTTGCGACGGATCACGTTGCCCATGATCGCACCGTCATTGCGGGCCGGAATTGTGTTGGCGTGGGCACGGGCCCTGGGCGAATTTGGGGCAACGATCACCTTTGCGGGCAACCTCCAAGGTCGTACGCAAACATTGCCGCTCGCCGTCTTTGTGACCCTCGAATCTGATCGGGATGCGGCGATCGCTATCAGCCTGGTGCTCGTGGCGCTGTCCGTCGTGTTGTTGGTAGCTCTGCGTGACCGATGGTGGGTGCGCTCATGACCGAGGCTTTAGATGCAATTGGTTCCGATGTGACAGTTCGCTTTGACGCCACGGTTCGCCGCGGCGACTTCGAAGTCGGGGCACAGTTCGATCTCGAAGCTGGCTCGACAACCGCGATCGTGGGTCCCAACGGTGCAGGCAAGTCCACCGTGCTAGCCGCTATTGCCGGCCTCGAGCCAGCGCTCTCGGGCGTTATCGAGATCGCAGGTGAAGTCGTCGACAAACCCGCGTCGGGGCTCTTCGTTGCGAGCCGGGACCGGCGCGTCGGGATCGTCTTCCAAGACCATCTGCTGTTCCCCCGCATGTCGGTGCGCGACAACGTGGCCTTCGGAATTCAGTCACGGGGCCGATCGAAGTCTGAATCGCGAGCCCGAGCTAGCGAATTTCTCAGCCGCTATGGCCTAGAGGAGTTCGCCAATCGTGCGCCACACGAGCTCTCCGGTGGTCAAGCCCAGCGGGTTGCACTGGCCCGAGCGCTGGCAACCGAACCCCAGGTGCTCATGCTCGACGAGCCGTTGAGCGCGCTTGACGTAGAGGCAAAGGCGCAGGTTCGTGGCGAGCTCGTGAAGCAGTTGAGCGAATTCGCCGGGGCCGTACTGCTCGTCACCCACGACCCAGTCGATGTCAACCTTCTCGCAGATCGGGTCATCGTGCTCGAAGAGGGCAAGGTCGTGCAGAGCGCAACGCCAGACGACGTGCGGCGCCAACCCCGCAGCGCGTATGTCGCAGCGTTCGCTGGCCGGAACTACGTGCGCGCCGTCGTCGATGCCGGTCAGATCACCGTCGATGGAAGCACGGTTGGGTTCCAGACCGCCGACACCTCAGTATCGGGCCCCGCTCTGGTCACCATTGCTCCCTCAGCTATTGCCCTTCACCGCGAGCGTCCGGCTGGGTCGCCGCGCAACGTGTGGGCCACACAGATTGTCGGCGTCGAGGCACTCGGCGATATTCGCCGGGTGATGCTCGGCGCACCACTCGAACTCTCTGCCGACCTGACCCCATCGGCCGTGGAGACCATGAGCTTGGCCATCGGGCAAGAAATTTGGGCCTCGGTAAAAGCCACCGAGGTCCACGTCGCCGCAAACAGTTAGGGACTGTCCTTAACTGTCCCAGGAGTGGGGAGCGCACCCCGAAATCGGTTCGTCGATGTCTGGGGTCTGTACGTTGAGCACTATGGAAGCCCCTCACGCCCTGCGCCTGGTACTCGCTGGAGTCGTGATTTTCGGCTTGAGCGTCCTTGCGGGCATCTTCCTCGCTCGAACGACTGCTGACCCGGTCGATACCCAAGCCGCGGTCGTTTCCACAGAAGCGGACACGTCGACGACCACCACAGCCTCCTCTCCGACCACCACGGCGAGCACGATCCCGTCGGATGCGCCCCGACCTATCGCGCAGACATCGACGACCACGATCGCGCCGATCCGAGACTTCGCTGACCTGTTCGAGGGCGCTCGTGGCGCCATTGCAAACGTCGACGTGGTCCAATGCGATGCCAACGCACAAGGCACCGCGTTCCTCGTTGACGCACAGACCGCCTACACGGCATGGCACGTTGTTGAGGACGCGGCCCAGATCGCCCTCGATTTCGGAGAGCAACGGGTCCAAGCAACCGTCATTGGTCGCAACCCCGAGCGAGACGTCGCCGTGCTTCGCTTGGCTGCGCGGATCGAGAATGCCGTCACTATCCCGGTCGCGCAAAGCCAACCTCGCGTCGGTGAAGAGGTAGCAGCGATTGGCCACCCGCAGGGTTTGCCGCTCGCGATGACCGTCGGGCGCGTTACCTCGATGAACGGAGAGTTCGACTTTGAGGGTGCCGGCGAGAACATCGTCGACAATCTGATTCAGACCGATTCTGTGATAGCGCTCGGCTCATCGGGAGGACCGCTGCTCAATCAGCGTGGCGAGGTCGTTGGCGTGTTGATCTCGCGCGAGCTTGAAACGCAGGGGCTTGCCTATGCAGCCGACATCGATGGCGTCCGTGAGGAGTTGCTTGGCTGGACGCTCAGCCCCGAACCTGTGCGTCCATCGTTCTGCGTGGGCTCGATCGACCTCAACGACATCGATGGCGTCGCTCCAGAACTCATCACCAGCGAAGTCGATACCCCACAGGTCCCCGGCCTCCAGCGGACCTTCGCTGTCTTCAGCCAGACGATCAACTCGGGTCGAGCCGATCAGGCCTTTGGTTTGCTGACACCATCGAATCAGGCCAGCACCACCGAAGAGATGTGGGTTGAGGGTCAGGAAACAAGGACGTTTTGGGATTGGAACATTCGCTCCATACAACCCACGGAGAACGGCCTCAACGTGCGGTCCACCTTCAGGAGCACCCAAGAGGCCGAATTCGGTTTCGATGGACAAAGCGAATGCACCCGTTGGGATCTCACCTACAACATGGTCCTGGGACAGTTCCAAGGCAGAGAGTTCTGGCTTATCGATCGCTCGCAGTCGACTGCGGGTGCGCCTCCCGTCGACTGCGCTGACTGGGAGCCATCGCCAGTCCAGCGTCAACGACTTAGCGCACCGGCACTAGGTGAGTCCGTGGTGATGGAGGATTTTCTCGCCGCGGGAACAATCGATGGGTGGACCGTTGATGTGCGATCGGGGGACGGAGGTTTCCCCAGAGCCTTCACCGTGGAACTCGTGGCAACGACGGAGGCCTTTGAACCGGTGCTGGAAATTTCCGGTGTTGTCGCTGCGAACCCACCAGATGATGATGAAGCAGACGACGAGGCAGACATCGGAGCTGACGAACAAGACGAGCAGGGCGAACAAGCCACAGATGTTGAGCAGGCGGTAGATATTCAGCAAGTTGAACAACCAGAAGACGTCGCTGATGCTGAGCAACCCGAAGCTGGCACGACTCGCCAAACCATCGTGATCGATACCCCGAGTCAGCTAACGATCGAGGTCGGGGACCTTGGCGATGAACGCGGTGGCAATTACCGCCTGGTGATTACCAACGTCACGGGTTAGCTCAACGGTTA
>CAYTUB010000066.1:0-4029 GCA_964441145.1 uncultured Acidimicrobiales bacterium | reverse complement strand
GCGGTGGCAATTACCGCCTGGTGATTACCAACGTCACGGGTTAGCTCAACGGTTAGGTCAACGGTTAGCTCAACGGGTTAGGTAGCAGACACCTGCCACATCGTGGCTTCCTCGGTTCCAAAGAGCACGACGCTGTCTCCGCCACGTGTGGTGATCGTGGTGGCCAGTTCCTGATCGACTTCGGTCCGTTCGAGGCGCAAGCTGGTGGTGGGCGCATCGACGCCGTAGATGGCACATCCGTTGGATGACACGAAGGCGCTCAGTGAATCGAGTGCATCGGCTTGGTGGAACGCCTCGGCGACCACCTCTAGGCCGTAGGCAGCGTTGAACACGCCGGCCTTGGCCCTGGGACCGTACTTTGCCGTTGTTGGGTGCGGGGCAGAGTCGGTTCCGAGCATGAACGATGAGTCGCCCGAGGTTGCTGCGGCAAGGAGCGCCAGGCGGTCATTGGTGGAGTTGATGACCGGTTTGCAATACAGGTCGGGAACCATGCCGTTGGCCAGCAGGTCGGATCGATCGCGAGCGAGGTGGTGTGGTGTGATCGTGGCAGCGGTGCCGGGGTGTGCGGCCACAAAGTCGAGCCCTGCCTTGGTGGAAACATGCTCGACGGTGACGGCGAGTTCTGGCATTTCGGCACACAGCGGTTGGAGCTGTCGTTCGAGAAATGCGGCCTCGCGATCGAAGATGTCGACCTTGGGGTCGGTCGATTCGGCATGCACCAACAGGCGGGTGTCGGTTTCGATGAGCACCTCGAAGAGCTTGGTGAAGTTGAGCAGTGACGTGCCGCCTGATTCGGAGTTCGTGGTGGCGCCCGCGGGGTAGTACTTGACCGCGCCAACCACGCCGGACTCGATCCCGAGGCGTAGGTCGTCGAAGTCGATGTCTGGTGAGCAGTACAGCGTGATCAGGGGAGTGAACGTCGCGGACTCAGGGGCTTCGCCGGACTCACCAGAGTCATCGCAGGCGGCCAAGATGCGATCGCGATACGCCGACGCTGCTGCAGTGGATGTGATCGGCGGGATCAGGTTGGGCATCACCATGGCGAAACGGAATCGCCGGGCGGTGTAGTCGACCACCGCGTCGAGCATCTCATCGTCTCGGAGGTGGACGTGCCAGTCGTCAGGGGTGGGAATCTCGATAGAGAGGGTCACGGATTCGGATCGTAGCGCTCTGTTTGCCCGACCAGGCGTTCGCCGGCCAGTCTCCGAATCAGGAGAACTGGCGACGCCATGCAGTGAACACGCTCAGACCGAGCAAGAGTGCGGCGATCCCCACGAACAACACCGAGATTTCGGTCTCCTGTTCTTGGAGGACGACCTGACTCGGTAGCTGGTTGAACACATCGATGAGCTGTTCGCTGTCTTCAGCCCGGAAGAACTCGCCGCCGGTGAGTTCGGCTACCGACTCGAGGGTTGGTTCGTCGATCACGAGGAATGGGCGGAGCTCATCGAGGGTGACCCCGAGGTCGGGTACGCCGTTATCGAAGGACAGGCCGGGAGCAAAGGACCCGGGACCGATCTGGTCTGGAGCACACACCATCTCGGCAATTTCGTCGCTGCCGAACCCAATCGTGTACACCCGAACCTGCCGGTCAAAGGCCTGTTGCGCTGCCTGGAGGGGTTCGACGCCTTGGGAGTTCGCGCCGTCGGTCAACAGCACCACAATGTCGGGCTGGAATTCGCCCGAGGCGGCGATGGCGTCGCGGTCGACGGTGTCGCTGAGGTCGATGGTCGAACGCTGCACATCGGGGTTCACTTCGGCAACCGCATCGAGCGATCGCAAGATGGCGTTGCCAATGCCGGTGCCGAGCGAGGTCGTAAACCCGTCGATCGCGGTGACGAGCTCTTCGGTGTCATTGGTTGGCGGTACGACCAGTTCGGCGGCACCGCCAAAGGCCACGATCCCGATCTGGGTGCCTTCGTCGCGTTGCTCAACAAAGGCGCGTGCTGCATCTTGCGCGGCCGTGAGTCGGTTTGGCATCACATCGGTCGAGCACATCGACAGCGACACGTCCAGGGCAACAATGATCGAGGTTCGGCTGAGCGGAACGGTGACCGATGCGGCAGGCCGTGCTGCGCCGATGGACGCAGCGACAAGGCTGAGGAGAAAGAAGACGGCCGGTACGTGGCGCTTCCAGCTCGACGTCGACGGCGACGCGGACCTGATCAGATCGAGTGATCCATAGGAGATCGTGACCTGTTGACGCTTGCGAAGCGCACGGAAATACAGGAATGCAAGCAACGCTGGAATGATCAGCAGAAGAAGGGCGAGCGGCCAAGCGAAGGTCATGGCAGGCGTCCCGTCCACACCAGAGAAAGCACGCCGGCTAGCGCTGCCAAGGCAAGGGCAATGGCTCCCGCAACGCCGGTCAACTCGAGTTCCTCAGGGACCAGTTCGAGATCCCGTTCGAGGTTCTCGGTGGCGGCATTGAGTTCATCTGCGTTCGCCGCTTCGATGTACTCACCGTTGGTGGCATCGGATAGCGCTTGGAGCGACTCGGGGTTGAGCGTGGTAGCGAGGCTGAAGCCGTCGAGTTCGATGACGGCTCCTTCCTCGGTGCCGATACCGATAGTGATGATGCGAATGCCAGCGCGGGCGGCGAGCTCGACCAATGGTTCGGGATCTTGTTCGCTGGTGTCCTCGCCGTCGGAGAACACGACGATCAACCGGGAGCCGAACCCTCCGAAGTCGACCTCGGGGATTGTTTCGCCGTCGAACATGATGGGCTCGTTGGCAAGGGTGGAGAGTGCTGCGAACACGCCCTGGGTCAGCGACGTGCCGCCCTCGGGTTGCAGGCGATCGATCGCTGCCAGGGTTGCGACGCGGTCATCGGTCGGGCGAGATGTCACCGCTCCGCCCGTGCCAAAGGAAACCACCGCAACGTTGACGCCGTTGGGTTGTTCTTCAACGAAGGATGTTGCTGCTGCCTTCGCTGCATCCAGGCGAGTGGGTTCGAGGTCGTCGGCGAGCATGCTCGACGACGTGTCAAAGGCCAAGACGACGGTGCTTGTCCGCTGTGGCACATCGACGGTTGCTTGGGGACGGGCGAAACCGACGAACAAGACGCTCAGGGCGACGACCGCGAGTACCGGAGGTACGTGACGGCGCTTACCGATGTTTCGTGTCGTTTGCGGGCCGCGGCCAAGCTTTGGCGCTTCGGCCTTTTCCCCGACTCGGCGGCGATCCAGTCGAATGTAGAACCACAGGATCAACGGGATCGCGAAGAGCAGCAAGAGCGCTGTTGGCCAAATGAAACTCATCGACGCAAGCGCTCCTTGCGGCGAGCGGCCATGGCGACCAGCTCAGAGGCGAGATCGGCCTCTGTGGAGACGGGGAACAGCTGCACGCCTGAACGAATCGCAGAGTGTCGCAACGCGGTTTCGCGATCTTGAGTGGCCTGAGCGAAGCGCTCCCGGAACTGCCGGTCGCTTGTATCGATGGTCATCTGCTCGCCGGTTTCGGCATCTTGGACTACGACGAAGCCGGCGTCTGGCATCTCTTGTTCTTGACTGTCGAGCACCCGGATTGCGACCACGTCATGGCGTGCCGAGAGGCGACGCATGCCGGTTTCCCAACCGGGCTCGGCCAGGAAGTCCGACACGATAAAGACCATGGATCGGCGTCGTGCCGCTGCTGCGCCAGCGTTGAGAAGGTCTTCCAACCCCGCTCCCGACGCGTCGGGTTCGGTTTGCTCGGAGAGCAAGAGGGAAATGAGGCGCAGGAGGTGTGTTCGGTCGGATCGAGGCTCGATCACCGTTGTTGCGCCGTTGTTCCACAAGACCGCGCCAACTCGATTGCCGCCAAAGGTAAGCATGCGAGCAAGCGCAGCGACGATCTCGGCCGCCACGACTTCCTTAGTGCGTTCGGAATGACCGAACTTCATCGAAGCGGAACGATCGACCACGAACCATGCGGTGACTTCACGATCTTCGTCGTATTGGCGCACGAAGGGTTCCGACATTCGAGCGGTGACGTTCCAGTCGATACGACGTACATCATCGTCGACCTGGTATTCGCGGAGGTCCGCGA
>CAYTUB010000065.1:0-14831 GCA_964441145.1 uncultured Acidimicrobiales bacterium | reverse complement strand
ATCGATGACTTCATCCCCATGATGGAAGAGGTCTTCAGCCGGCCATCCAAGGTCCACGCAGTCGCGCCCAAAGGTGCGAGTACCGACACAGAGATCAACTGATTTCCCGGCACTGCTTGTCTCCGGTACTAGCGTGGCGAGATGCCATTTGTGCCAATTACCGGGACCCTCGGATATCTCTGGGATCAGCAGAGCGACAACGTCTTGATGATTCGGCGCAATGCCCGACCTGACGACGACCACTTCGGCAAGGTCAACGGCTTGGGTGGCAAGCTCGAAGCCGACGAAGGCATCGTCGCAGGCTTCCGTCGAGAGATCGACGAGGAGACCGGGCTGACGCTCGACGAACTGTCGTTGCGGGGCACGATTACGTGGACCAACTTCGGCCCGAAGCGTGAGGACTGGCTTGGTTTCATCTTCCTCGTCACCGCATGGACCGGCGAACCCCCAACCTCGAACGAAGAGGGAAGCCTGGAGTGGATTGGGCGTTCCCGACTGCTCGATGCATGCAGTCACGACGAGGAGATTCGGGCGAACGCCAACATTCCCATGTGGGAGGGTGATCGCTACTTCGTCCCGTTGGTCTTCGACGACGACCCTCGAGCGTTCCACGGCACCATGCCCTATGACGCCGACCGGCCAACGGCCTGGGAATACGAACGTCTATGAGCACCAGCCTCACCACGATCGACGGGGTGGCCGGCAAGCTGGCACTCCGCGAACTGGCGGGCGATCAGACATCTCCCCACACGCTGCTGATCGCCCACGCCAACGGCTTCCACGGGCAGATGTATCGGGCCTTCGCTCAGGCTCTTGGTGACGATGTTCGGGTGTTCGCCCTGGACTTTCGCGGTCACGGCGATAGCGATGCACCTGCCGACCTCGACGGTTTCGAATGGTCGGGTATGACCGACGACGCCGGTGCAGTGGTCGAACACCTCAACGCGCTCGGCATGGATCGGCTTCACGCATTCGGTCATTCGCTCGGCGGCGCTGCGTTGATCGATCTCGAACGCCAGCGTCCAGGAACGTTCGCTTCGCTGTTCGCCTTCGAACCGGTGATGGCTCCTCGGGAGGCGTTCAATCCGGACTCACCCCTGACTCGATCAGCGAAGGCTCGGTTTCGGACCTTCCCCTCGAAGGCTGCAGCGCTCATGCGCTATTCCGCTCGGCCACCGCTGGGTCTGTTTCGAGCCGACGTGCTCTTCGACTACGTAGAACACGGGTTCACCGAACTCCCCGACGGCTCCGCAACACTCAAGTGCCTGCCCGAACACGAGGCCGAAGTGTTTCGTCGAGGAGCAAAGGCTATTCACCTCGATCAGGCCGCCGAAGTTGCATCCGAAGTCGTTATCGGCCGCAGCGGTGACGGCGGGCTTCCGGCGCAGCTCGCCCAACCCATCGTCGACAAACTTCCACAGGGGCGCCTCCTCGACTTCCCCGACATCAGCCACTTCGGTCCGCTGCAAGACCCTGTCGGCGTCGCCAAGGCCATGCGCGAACTGATCGAAGAGACGACATAGGTAAGGCCCCTCGCTCCACACCGCCGTGGAACAAGGGGCCTATGTGCGTGGACAGCTAGTCGCCGTCCGTAGTGCTTGGTGGTCTGAACCGACACCATCAGGCAACTAATCGCAAACTACTATCGGCAGATCCTCGCGTGTCTGGAGCGACAAAGAATCTCGCCGTGCGCTACAACTCACAATTGGCTGTCTGTTCGGCAAGCCCCTGCGGATCAGGGACACAGGTATCCGTGCCGTCGCCACCGTTGTACTGATCGATGCCCGATCCGCCGTCGAGCGAGTCCTTACCCTTGCCGCCCGACAGGAAGTCATTGCCAGCGTCTCCGGTGAGCGTGTCCACACCTCTGTTGCCGAGAACCACGTCATCACCGCCACCGCCGGTAAGTGTGTCCTTGCCATCGCCGCCGGACAGCTCGTCAGCGCCCTTGCCACCCGATACGAAGTCATTGCCCGCATCGCCGTTCAAAACGTCGTCCTTATCTCCACCTCGAAGCTCGTCATCACCATCGCCACCATCGATGGTGTCCGTCCCCTTGTCGCCGCGAAGGTCGTCATCACCGTCGCCGCCGATCAGCGTGTCTTTACCGTTGCCGCCGGACAACGCGTCATCACCCTTGCCACCCGACAGTGCGTCATTTCCCGCGTCCCCGACCAGGGTGTCCTTGCCTTTGTTGCCGAACAACTCATCGTTGCCAGCACCACCAAACACCACATCGCGACCCTGACCACCATTGATCACGTCAGCACCACTTCCGCCGCAAATGATGTCGTTTCCATCGCCACCGTCGATCACATCAGGACCGTCGGTTCCCAAGATGACGTCATCACCGTTCGTCGGGGAATCGCCGTCGGCCAAGACCACCGTGAAGTCAAGATCAGCGCAATCGATGACCGCCTCAACTTCTGGTGGGGTACTCGGGCCACCGTTTCCAAAGACGTACACGGCCCCACCGTCTAAGGGGCTGAGGGTCGCGCCGACGGCTAGGGATGCCGCATCAAAGCCCACCGATGATCCGAAGCGTCGAGACTCTCCGGCGTCTGATGCACCGAATTTCTCCTGTTCGGTCCAATTGTTGGCCGAGCGTTCGAAGAGGTATGCAAACCCACCGTCGCGATCAACGTTTTCCGCCGCCGGCGCACCGACCGCCATCGTGTCGCCCCGAAGAGCTACCGACCGCCCGAAGTTTCCGAACTCTGCCGAATCTGGGGCACTGATCTCTTGTTGCTCGATCCAGGAACCACCGGACCGACCAAAGAGGTGCACGGCGCCGCTGCCACCTACCCCGCTGCTTGCTGCTCCAACGACAATGGTGTCTCCCTCAACGTCGAGGGATCCACCAAACACGTCGACCTGACCCGACCCGCTTCCGAGCTTTTGGCTCTCAGACCATTCGCCACCGATCCGCTCGAACACATAGGCCGAACCCTCCCCCTGAAAGGCGCCGGGATACCAAGGAGCGCCGACAACCAGTGTGTTCCCCGATAGTGCAACCGCGCTTCCGAAACCATCGAGGCGCTGACCATCCGATGCCGTCAGCTCTTGTTGTTGAGCCCAGGCGCCGCCTGAGCGCTGGAAGATGAACGCCAACCCGTTCAGATTTTCGCCGAGCCGACCCACATTGGCTCCCACAGCGATCGTGTCACCTTCGATTGCCACTGACTCGCCAAACTGAATCGCCTCTGTATTGTTCACAGCGCTCAGGATCTCCTGTTGAGTCCACGTGCTACCGGAACGAGTAAAGACGTATGCAGATCCCTCGTCGAACTCGGTGACGTTGTCAAAAGGAGCACCGACGACAATCGTGTCGCCGTCGATGGCCACTGAAGCGCCAAATTCATCGCCGCTCAGGGGATCGCCTGCGGTCAGCTTTTGTTGTTGCGCCCATGCGTGACCGGTCCGTGTGAACACGTAGGCCGCTCCTTCGAAATTGCTATCCCCGTCATCAAGGGGCGCTCCGATGATCATCGTGTCACCGTCAATTGCGAGAACCTCACCAAAAAAGTCGCCGCGCTCAGGCTCGGCCGCAACGAGTTTTTGATCTTCGGTGACTGCCGGGCTGGTGTCCTGGGCAGACAGCGCAGGCACAGACCCAAACAGCAATGCGACCGCTGCGATACAGGCAAAGCCAAGTCGCTTCGGCGTTTGCTTGCTGGTGCGAGCTTGTGGAATAGGCATAGGAGCCGCCTCTCAAATCACTCCCGGAGCATCGGGGACCAGCGGACGCCCCACCAGCACCTTTCTTTCGGACCGACGACAGCCCTGCTTTAGAAACGGACAGCCCTGCCTAGTTCGCCCACTCCTTGAGCTGAGTCACAACGGCGAGTGGGTCTTCGCCTGCTGGGTGAGCGGTAAGGCTGGTCACGCCCGCTTCTTTGAAGGCAGCTAGTCGGTCCTTGATAAACCCTTCGGTGCCGACCAGGTTCGTGGCCGCGAGGAACTCATCTGGCACGGCTGCGGCAGCTTCTTCCTTCTTGCCGGCGAGGTACAGGTCCTGGATTTGCTCAGCCTCAGCTTCATATCCGTAGCGCTGGAACAAGGTATTGTAGAAGTTCTTCGACTTGGCGCCCATGCCACCGATGTAGAGGGCCGCCGTCGAGCGAGCGAAGTGACGCATCTCTACCGCTTCTTCCTCGGTCTTGGTGATGGCGACCATGCCGCCCGCGATCACTTCGAGCTCGCCAAGGGCGGCGTCGCGTTTGGCCTTGCCAGCAGCGAGTGAGACGCCCCAAGCGTCTTGGACCTTCTCGGGATAGAAGAAGATCGGAATCCAACCGTTCGCGATCTCAGCCGTCATCTCGACGTTCTTCTCGCCAATCGCGGCGATGTAAATCGGGATGTCTTCGCGCAAGGGCGTGTTGATCAACTTGAGCGGCTTACCGAGCCCGGTGGCGCCTTCGCCCTTGTAGGGCATCTGGTAGTTGCGCCCCTCATGTTCGAGGCGCTCACGCTTCCAGACCTTGCGGCACACTTCGACCACTTCGCGGGTACGACCGAGTGGACGGTCGTAGGGAACCCCATGCCAGCCCTCGATCACCTGGGGACCCGAGGCTCCCAAGCCGAGCGAGAACCGGCCGCCAGATAGCGAGTCGAGCGTCGCAGCGGTCATCGCGGTGAGGGTCGGCGTGCGGCTGTAGATCGGAAGGATGCCCGACACGAGCTCCATCGTTTCGGTGCTGGCGGCAAGAAACCCGAGCGTCGAGACTGCATCGAAGCTGTACGCCTCGGCGACCCACGCCTGATCAACTCCCGCTCGTTCCATTGCCTGCGCGTGCTCAACAGCAACACGGGGATCGTCGCTGTAGGTGATCATCATCGAGATCTTCATGGCGCGAGCATAAGCCATTTCAGAATCTGTGGTCAGCTAGCGGACGATAGGCATGCTGGCGGACCACAGATTTTCTGGGGCGGGTGTTAGGCGAGGGCGGCGTCGACGATCGCGAAGGCGTGCAGCTCCGTTGTTGGGTAGTAAGGCAAGAAGATGTCATCCGCGGTCACGAGAAGTTCGATCTCTGTGCAGCCAGCGATAATGCCTTGCGCCCCAGACGAACCAAGCCGGTCGATGATGTCGAGGTAGTTCTCCCGGCTCTCTCGATTGAGTTCGCCTTTGACCAACTCGTTGTAGATGACGTCGTGCACGATCGTGCGGTCAGCCTCATTTGGTGTGAGCACCGTCAAGCCATGAGACTCGAGTCGCTCTCGGTAGAAGTCCATTTCCATCGTGAAACGAGTCCCGAGCAAGCCCACCGTGTGATAGTCGTCGGCCCGAATTGCTTCCGCGGTGATGTCACCAAGATGCACAAAGGTCGCGTCAACAGAATCGGCGACAACATCGGCAACGATGTGCATCGTGTTGGTACACAGCGCAATCACCTCGGCCCCCGCGGCGACCAGAGTCTGAGCACCGCTCGATAGCAATTCGCCGGCGGCTTCCCAGTCGCCCTGCTCCTGCAGTTGCTGCACGTCGGCAAAGTTGTAGCTGCGCACGATCATGTCGGCAGATTCCGCTCCGCCGAGCCGAGTACGGACCTCGGTGTTGATCAACTCCTCGTAGTGCACCGAGGACTCCCAACTCATTCCACCCAGCAAACCAACTGTCTTCATACAACGAGTCTGGCGGCCCTCACTTCGCCGGAGCGTCTTTTGCTTGGATTCCGTCGACGGGTGCCGATAGGACCTCATCAATTTTACCAAGGAGCTGTAATGGCGTCGGACAAAGTTAGGCGTGGGGTCCACATTTCGAGCGGTCCCGGCATTGTTGCCCATCTGGATGGACTTACCGCGTTCGCTCACGGAGATGAAGCCGAGCTGAGCAACCTGCTCATACGACTGAACGCGTTGGCTGGGGAGCCGTGGCAAGAGATCGTCCGAACTCTCACCGCAGAGATCACCGCTGTTGGCTACGACTCACACCCGAGCTTGGCGTGCATCTACGTCGAAGAAGATTCGGTAGCTGCCCTGGTCTTTGGCGACACGACCCTGTCACTCGTTATCGACGATAACGAAATGACGCTGAACGGAACCGGCTCCAGCACGTGGGTCGACGTCGTGCTCCACGGCAAGATCGAACGTATCTCGGGAGGAACAGCGCCTGACAACAACGTGGTTGGCGTCCTACGAGACGGAGCAATTCCCGCCGGCGGCTTCATGCTCGACACCGAAGGGCCAATCCCCGCAGCAGGGCGTTGGGCAGAGGAGTTCGCGGCCCCTACCGAGGCGGCACCTACCCAAGAGCCAGTTGTCGACGAAGCACCTGCCGATGACGTAGCCATCGAAGATGAGGCTGCGGATATCGCGTCTGAAGAGTCAGTTCCAGAACCGGTGCTCGCCGAAGATGCCGAAGATGCCGTCCCCGAAGAAGATGAGATCTCCGGAGTACCCGTAGCTAGCGACCCCATCGTCGATGACGTCGAAGCGGAACTTCCGGCCGAATCACGTGAGGTGGAAGCCGAACTCTCGACCCAAGATGTCGATCCACTTTCTGAGGAGCCGGAGTGGGCAGAACCAGCGATGGAAGAACCACCGGCCCCAGAACCAGCAGTCACAGAACCAGCAGCTGCAGCAGCGGCCACCGCAGCAGTGGGCGTAGCAGCTGGCGCAGCCGCCGTGGCGGCAACAGCGGAAGAAGCACCACACGCTTCAGGGCTCTTCGCTCGACTCGACGAGCGAATCCACGGTGATGACGCCGGGTTCGATAACTCCGCTGATGACCTCCCCCCTCCAATCCCGAGCACCGACACCGAAGCAGTCGTCGACCCGTCGCCTGCGGCAGACATAGTCGAAGACGCTCCAGAAGTTCATCCCGTACAGTCCGAACAGGACGATCCAAGCATGCGCTCGATGGCGGCGACGATCGCCCAAACGGCGCCTCAGATTCGCGGTGTCCGCTGTGCAGCTGGACACCTCACCAAACCTGGCGGCGCACCCTGCTTCACGTGCGGAGCACGCACAGAAGTTGGTGCCCCAGAAGAGGTCGGCAATCGACCTGCTCTAGGAACCCTGACCTTTGACGATGGCGCAGCGCTCGACATCGATCGCCCAGCAGCCATTGGCGCCAATGTCCCCGCCGGCTACATCGTCAGTGACGAACCCGCGACGATCGTTCGACTCGACGACGGCGCCGGCGGAATCGAGGACGTCCACCTTGAAGTACAGCTCAGTGGCTGGGACGTGAACATCGTCGACATGTTCACCTCGAGCGGGACCTACACCATGCTCGACGGAGATCGCCAGACTCGCACCCGACTGCGCAGTGGCCAAAGCGTCACTCTGCAACCGGGAATGCACGTCGAGGCAGGCGAACGCAGCTTTAGCTATTCGGTGGGGCCAAATCCGCCCGCCGAGTAGTCGATCAAACTTCCAAGGCTCGTATCAACGTGGCATTTCCGATTCGACGAAGTGTCGGATCATCGGCGCTGTTCGCGACATAGGTTGCGCCAAGCGACAAAGCCCAAGCGCGCGCACGATTCCACGTATGGATGTCAATGCTCTTGCCGTCTATGTACAGCGCTTTGCGAAACGCTTCACGTTCGTCAACGTCAAAGAGCATCCAGGCAATCGCGAAGTCTGTCGCCGGATCGCCAGCGGAGACGTCACCAAAGTCGATCGCTGCGCTGAGACGTCCGGCCCGCACAAGAAGATTCAGCGGGTGAAGGTCGCCGTGAATCCAGAGGGGATCGCCGCCCCACGCAGGCGTGTCGACGAGCTCATCCCACAGAGCCTGCGTGTCGGTCGCCATCTCGGGGTCGAGTTCCTCGATCGATGCGCGCAGGGCACCGGTGCGATCCCCAAGCGGTACACCTCGGTAGGGATTGTGCGGGGCATCACCGGGCGCAACGGTATGGAGCGCATTCAGGAATTCGGCGAGGTCTTCGGCGATCGAGGCTTGGTCGAACATCGGGGCGTGAGCGAGCGGAACCCCCGCCAGCCATGGCACAACACTCCACCGCCAGGGGAACCCAAACGCGGGTTGGCCGGCGAACGTAGGCGTAGGGATCAGAATCGGCAACTGATCCTCAAGCTCGGGTAGCCAGCGGTGCTCGTTCTCGATGAGCTGACTGGAAGCTTCGCGACGGGGAAGCCGAACTGCATGATGGTCACCGACCCGATGCATCTCGTTATCCCAGCCTGACCCGACGTGCTCGACCGGCTCATCGGCGAGGTCGGGCGCGAACTCCTGCAGCAAGGCATGGATCAGATCGTGGCTGATGGCGACATCCGCCGGTGGTGTGTTCTTGGGCATGGATCTCGAATTCCTCCACCGCTAACGCTAGAGCCCCGAGGGGACGAGCGCCGACATATCGGCATGCGGCATTTCTGGTCAACACGGGCGCCATTTCCGCTCACGATGGGGCTACAACGGCCGATAAATCAACCATGGGTGTTCGAATTTCTCGACTGACAGCGCTACTAGCCATGTTGGCACTGGTGGCCACGGCGTGTGCCGGACAAACAGCAACTGCGGGAGAGGCTCCAGAAAGCCTCGCGTCCACAGAGGATGCAGAGGCTCAGGTAACGGCCACGACAGAAGCTCCATTGGACCGAGTTGTGGTGGCAGCGCGCGACGATGTCGCTGCCTCACCGTTGTGGATCGCCGACTCCGAAGGCTTCTTTGCTGCCAACGGAATCGAAGTTGTCTTTCGCCCCGTCACCAACGCATCTGAACTGACTTCACTCCTGTCTCGAAACGAAGCTCAGGTCGCCGTCGATTCCAGCGCAACAGCAATCGTTCGCGCCGAACGCTTCCTTGCTGATATCTCCATCGTGGCCTACTTGGAAGCAACCCAGATCGGTCTCTCAGATGGGCGTGGCACGATGACGCTCGTTGCCCCTGCCGCCAACGCTGGAAATGGCTGGACGGGCTGTGAGCTTGTTGGTCAACGAATCGGGGTCGATTCATTGACGTCGCTGCAAACCATCTCGCTGCGACAAATGTTCCTCAACTCTCCATGCGGCGATGATGAGGGCCTCGAGATCAGCGTCGAAGACGGCCAATCAGAAGACGGCCAATCAGAAGATGGCCAAACCGACTCAAATGATGATGACAACGCCGGAGACGCAGAGATTATCGGCGCCGGTATCGAACTCGTCGAACTCGACGCCGTGAGCCTGAAGGCTGCGCTGCAAAATGGCGATGTGGATGCAGGGGTCTTCGCCGAGCCCAACACCACTCGATTGTTGCGTGAGAGTGACAATCCCGACATCCAGGTGCCCATAGCCGTTGTCGCGAACCTCGATCAAGAACTCTGTAGCGGTAACCGCTGCCCTACGTCAGTAGCTGTAGCGGCAAACACCTGGGTCGAAGTAAACCCCGATGTGGCCAGTCGATTCAACACTGCCATCAATGAATCCATTGCTTGGATCCTCGACAACAACTTGGAATATCGTGCGGCTTTGGTGTCCTGCTGCGCACTCACGACGAACGATGCCAGCGATGTCCCAAAGCCAAACTTGATCGGGGCGGACGGAGAACTCATCGTCGATCTGCCTCGCATTGTTGATGTGCTCCTCGATCAGGGCGAAATCACCAATCGCGACATCGCCAGCGAGCTCATTCCCGACCTGGGTTAGCCAGCTAGGCCGCGAGCGCCGCCACAGCATCATCGGTCGCGGTGAAGTCATATCCCAACGCATCGGCTACATGTGGCTCGGTGATGCGACCAGCGCTGACATTCAATCCGTTGCGCAGGTGAGGCATCGCCATCATTGCTGCCTTCGGACCGAGGTCTGCCAAGGCAAGAACAAACGGCAGGGTCGCGTTGTTCAGTGCGTGTGTCGAGGTGAGCGGCACGGCTCCTGGCATATTGGCAACCGCGTAGTGAACGACATCGTCGACGATGTAGACGGGGTCTTGGTGAGTGGTTGCGTGTGACGTCTCGAACGCTCCACCTTGGTCGATGGCCACGTCGACGAGAACCGACCCCGCTCGCATCCCACGAACCATTTCCGCGGTCACCAGCTTCGGGGCGGTGTCACCTTTGACCAATACCGCACCGATGACAACGTCAGCCGAAGCGACCGCTTCCTCGAGGACCGCAGTGGTCGAGTACAGGGTGGTCACCGCAGCACCCCACCGCTGTTCGCAATGATCAAGTATGTGGTTGTTGCGGTCCAGGATCGTGACGTTTCCGCCCAGCCCTATGGCCATTTCGGCGCCATGCTGACCAACGACACCTCCGCCAATGATGACGACGTGCGCTGGGGGCACGCCGGGCACCCCTCCAATGAGCTTGCCTGAGCCACCGTTGGGGGCCTGCAGATAGTTTGCGGCGGCCTGAATCGACATACGGCCGGCGACCTTTGACATGGGGGCGAGAAGGGGGAGGCCTCCCATGTCATCGGTCACGGTCTCATATGCGATGCATGTTGCTCCGCTAGCAACCAGGCCTTTGGTCTGCTCGGCGTCGGGGGCTAGATGCAGATAGGTGAACAGGGTGTGGTCCTCGCGCAACATCGCACGCTCCACCGCCAACGGCTCCTTGACCTTGACGATCATCTCGGAGCCGTCGAACACCGCCGGAGCATCAGGCGCAATCTCGGCTCCAGCCGTGACAAAGTCTGCGTCGCTCGCTCCGATACCGACGCCGGCATCTGCTTGAACGAGCACACTATGGCCTCGACGCGTGAGTTCGCTGACGCTTCCAGGTGTCAGGCCGACTCGTTGTTCGTGGTTCTTGATCTCTTTGGGGATGCCGATGCGCATTGGAAGCACCTTTCTGTCTTGCCCGCCGTTGGGCCATACCAAAACAGTACGGCACCACGACTGGAGCGGGATACTAAACTCTTCGGCATAAGGCTGCCGCTTAACAATATTCTTCTGTGTAAACCTAAATAGAGAGTAGAATCTTCGAATGCAAGAGACGGACGAGATAGACCTTGCCATCTTGGGTGTACTCCAAAGCGATGGCCGTATTACCAATGCGGATTTGGCCGACGAAGTTGGGCTCTCACCGTCGGCGTGCCATCGTCGTGTTCGCACACTGGAATCCGAGGGGATCATCGAGCGGTACGCGGCCCTCGTGAATCGGGAACTCGTTGGCCGAGGCGTATCGGTCTTTGTCGAGATTTCACTCGAGTCCCAGCGCGAGGAACTCCTCGATGATTTCGAGGCGCAGATCACCCAAGTGCCCCACGTGCAGAGCTGCCATTTGATGGCGGGTAACGCCGACTATCTGGTGCATGTCACCTGCGCCGATGTGGCCGACTACGAGACCATCCATCGCGAATACCTCGCAGTACTTCCCGGCGTTATTCGTGTACGGAGCAGTTTCGCCATTCGAACCGTGGCCGACACGACAGCCCTCGACCTAAATAACTTCCCCAAGAACTACAGCTAGTCTGCGATCTCATGGCGCCACAACGCTGGATCACCGAAATGGGCATGGGCGTTGACGTTCACGGCTGGGACTACACCAAGGCCGCCCGCCGAGCTGTTTCCGATGCCCTACGGCACAGCAGCCTCAACTCAATCCTCGTGAGCTTCGAAGCCGACGACTAGATCAGCGGGCGATCACCTCGGCGAACCAATCATTGCGAAATACCTGGTTCGGGTCGAGGCGTTGCACGAGCTCAACGAAGTCTCTTCGCTTCGCGAACTGGTCTAGATCAATCCGGCTGGAGTCGAAGAGTTTGCCCCAGTGCGCCCGAACCTCGAAGGGGCCGAGGGCGTCGGCAACTCGGTCCGCCGCGTCCGCGGCGGCTTCTTGACCCGGGTGCCATGTGAAGTGGAAGGCGAGGGAGTCACGACCAACGTGGGGACTCATCCAAAGATCGTCGCCGGCAACGGTGCGGATCTCCCCAACCATCAGCGCTTCGGCGATGTCAGCTCCGATGAGACTCATCGCTTCGATGGCAGCAGCGGCGTGCACTCGATCGACAAAGAACTCCGACTGAATTTCATCGCCTGCGCTGGGCTCGAACCCCATTTGGAAGTGCGGCAGGCGATCCGACCATCGGCCCCCGATCCCGAGCTGCTCGGTACAACCCGACGCATCGAGAGTGGCGATTGGATGGAGGCGTACAGGTGCGGGCGTCAGCTCTTCGAGCAGCGCCGCGCTGGCGTCGGGCACAGAATCGCCGACACGGTGCTTCACCCAGATGTGATCCGCCTGGCCAGCCCAGTGTGTGAAGACGCTGACCGAGTACCCGGCTGCGAAGATCTGATCGACAAACTCTGCGAGCACCGGAAGCGTCGGACCTTCATACACCCGCTGTTCGACGTCGAAGGCTGGCACCACGTCGAGGGTCACCTCGGTGATCACCCCGACCGCGCCAAGCCCGACGACGACTCCAGCAAAGTCAGCGTCCCCACGGGTGGTTTCGATCACTTCACCGGCACCGGTAAGGAGCTGGATGCCCGTCACCGCAGCAGCAAGGTTCTGGTTTCCGTCGCCCGAGCCATGGGTACCTGTCGAGATAGCGCCCGCCACCGAAATGTGTGGCAACGATGCCAGGTTCGCCAACGCCAGGTCATGAGCGTTCAGGGCAGCTGCGAGTTGTGCGTAGGTCGCCGGACCGCTCACGCGCACACTCTGTCGATCCTGCGCGACCACCGCTTCGACCGGTAGCAGCCGCGTGTCGATGAGTGTCTCGGCGGCAGTGATCAAATTGAAGGAGTGAAGCGACCCGAGCGCTCGACAGCGAGTCGACGATGCCACGATTTCTGCGAGCTCCTCGACACTGTTTGGTCGATGGACTTCGACGTCGCCGTAGTCGATGTTGCCTCCCCAATTTCTCATGTCCTCACCTGGCGACGAACCGGCCAGGCTCAACTTCGTGGGCCTCGTCGCGAGCGATCATCCGCTCGATGTGGAGTTGTGCCGAGCGCTGCTCGACCGAGTCGGCAAAGGGGATGTCCACATGCGGACGGTAGATAAAGCGACGCTCGGCCATGTCGGCAAGCGTCTTGGGTTCATCGAGGAACGCGAGCATCTCTTCGTGGCGGCGACCGATGACCGCGTGGAAACGGTCGAGCATTTCTAGGAACTGTTCGCGGCCTTCGATGACTCCCTTTTGATGGAAGGTCACGTAGTAGTCCGCCTCGATATCTCGGACCTCAACGAGTGATTGTTCGAACTGTTCAAGGTCGCTCCACACGTCGCCGTAGTACGGGCCGAATCCGGTGAGATCGATGTCGGACAGAAAGAAGACACCACCGTCGATGTAGAAACCGCTGTGGCCGAGTGTGTGCCCGGGCAGATGTTTGGCCGTCACGCTGACGCCGCCGAGGTCGAACACGTGCCCGTCGGAAAAGCCCTGCGCATCGGGTCGCGGTGCGTAGTGAAATTCCTCCAAGAACGACACCCCAACCGACTCCCGGACCGCCTCATCGGCGAACCCAAAAATGTTGAGCAAACCATCGAGGCTCTGTGCAGCGCCGAGGTCTTGCTCATGAATATGCACGTGGGCATGCGCGAAGAGGCCGTTGCCTGCCAGGTGATCTTCGTGGCCGTGCGAGTTCGCGACGATGTCGACGTGAACCGGCGCTCCGCCGGCCTCGACAACCGAAATCGAAGGGTCGATGATCATCGATTCCGCCGAGCCACGCACCAAGATCGAATTGCCACTGGGGTACGCGCCAGGGGTCGGTCCGGTGAGCACGCTCACCGAATCGGTAAGCCTGCGCTCTTGGTCGCCCCAGTCGACAATCTTTGCTGCCATGGGGTGATCGTAGGACCGGCCATAGGAAGCAGCGAACTTCGGGGCACACTAGGGCCATGACACGGAGCCGCTTCCACCTCGCTATCCCGGTGGATGACCTTGATGCAGCGCGGCGGTTCTACCGCGATGTGCTCGGGTTGGCCGAGGGTAGGTCGGATGCCTTGTGGGTCGACTTCGACCTGTTCGACCATCAACTCGTCGTCCACGAAGTCGAGCAAAGGCGCGACGCTGTTTCGGGCGCGAATCCCGTCGACGGCGACCATGTTCCGGTCCCTCACTTCGGTGTCATTCTCACCCCCGAAGACTTCGAGGCCCTGGCGACCCAACTGCGGGCGCACGACGTCAATTTCGTAATCGAACCCCATGTTCGTTTCGCCGGTGAAGTCGGCGAACAACACACGATGTTCTTCTTAGATCCGTCAGGCAACGCCCTCGAGTTCAAAGCGTTCGCCGACGACTCGCAAGTATTTGCGACCTGAACCTCTAGCTCATCAGGCTGGGCAGTTCAGCGGCGATCTCTTCGGGCGTCGCTGCGGTTCCCCAACGTGCGATCGTGGCGCCTGATCCGTCGACGAGAAACTTCTCGAAGTTCCACCCGATGTCTGCGCTGTCACCGTCGCCGGGTTGCTGGCTCTTCATCATCGAGTACAGCTCGGCCTCATCGCTACCGTTTACGTCGATCTTCGCGAACATTGGAAAGTCGACGTCGTAGTTTTCGCTGACGAAGGCGCGAATCTCGTCGGCCGTTCCCGGCTCTTGGCCGCCGAACTGATTGCACGGGAAGCCGAGCACGTTCAGTCCGTCGACATCGTTATGCAGTGCACGCAGACCTGCGTACTGAGGGGTAGCCCCTCAACGACTGGCGACGTTGACGACGAGACAATGCTCGCCAGCAAACTGGTCGAGTGCGACGGAGTCGCCCTCGAGAGAATCCATTGTGAGCTCGTGGAAGTTCATTCCCGGACTCTACCGATCATTGCGGCAGGTTGGCAGCGAACAGCGCTGTGGTCTTTTCCCAGCTGACGGTGGCGGCCTCTTCGTGATAGTTCGGTGATGTCGGCCAGGTGAATCCGTGGTCGGCACCGGCAAAGATCGCGACCTCAACATGGTCGAGGTCGGCGACCGCATCGAAGAAGGGCTGTTGCATCTCG
>CAYTUB010000064.1:0-15507 GCA_964441145.1 uncultured Acidimicrobiales bacterium | reverse complement strand
GTGCGAGAAGGACAACAATCGCTGCTCCAGCAGCTGCGGCGAAGCCGACATCTCGTGCAGATTCCTGCACCCAGCCAACGATCACGATCGGCATGGCCGTGAAGCGATCGTCGAGTTGTTCGAGCGAAAAGACTGAACGATCTCGGGCGGCCAGGCGTCCGGTGATGGCGCCGACCAGGATGAGAGGTGCCGCTTCACCCACTGCCCGTGAGAGCGACAGCAACGTTCCGGTGAGAATGCCCGGTGCGGCAAATGGCAGAACCTGTGTGCGAATGACATCCCACTGCGTGGCGCCCACGCCGTAGGCGCCCTGGCGAAGGTCGTTAGGCACGGCACGAATGGCCTCGGCCGCGGTGATCACGACGATCGGCAGAACCAAGATGGCGAGCGTGACACCGCCCGCAAGCAACGTGCTCTGACCGCCTCGGCTACTGACCAGGAGGAACAGTCCAAGCAGGCCGTAGACCACCGATGGGACTCCGGCGAGGTTTCGGATCGCAAGGTCGATCGTCTTTGTGAGCCGGTTCTGCTCTGCGTACTCCTCCAAATAGATGGCGGCGGCGATGCCGATAGGGAACGAAAGGACGATCACGAAGATCGCAATCCACAGCGACCCGACCAAACCTTGAGAGATTCCGAGCAGCGGGTCGCTCGACTGACTGCGCAGCGTGCCGGACAGGAAATCGCCAAGGCGGGTGCTGAGCACCGGCCAACCATCGGCAAAGACGTCAATGATGAGCACGACGAGCACGAGGATCGACATGCCAAGAGCAGAGAACATGAGGGTCCGGAACGCGGAACCCCTCAAATCGCTGCCCTGTTTGAAGATTTCTTGTTCAACCCGAGCCGTGGTGTTCGCTGAGCCGCCGAGAGTGCTTAGTGCCATTGGGGTTCCTCCTAGTACCGCTCGCGTACCCGGTTGACGAACCGGCCTGCGATCAGGTTTAGAAACAGGGTGAGAATGAAGAGCACGAAACCGACAAAGAACAGGCTCTGGAACGTGAGTCCCTCGCCTACGACGTTGTCGGTGCCTGTAGCCAGCGATGCCATGGCGGCGGTCATCGTGAGTCCGCCTTCAAAAGGTGAGTCGGTAAAGCGGGCAGCGTCTGCAGCGCCACCAGCAAGGAAGACCACCAGGGTCTCGCCAAGCGCCCGGCTCACGCCGATGATGAATGCGGCCACGATTCCTGAGACCGCAGCGGGCAGCACTACCTGCACGGTCGTGGTGAGCTTGCGTGCACCGAGGCCAGCAGAGGCGGTTCGAAGTTCACGCGGCACCGATGCCAATGCATCTTCGGATACCGATGCGACGAGTGGAACGGTCAAGATTCCGACACCGACGGCGGCTGCGGCAAGGTTTCCACCACGCTTCACAAAGCTCTGACCATCAGCGACCTCGGCGGGTCC
This sequence comes from uncultured Acidimicrobiales bacterium, assembly GCA_964441145.1. Taxonomy (GTDB): domain Bacteria; phylum Actinomycetota; class Acidimicrobiia; order Acidimicrobiales; family SHLQ01; genus SHLQ01. The sequence continues at coordinate 14,100 of CAYTUB010000064.1, read as the reverse complement.
ACCGACTCGCAGAACCCACCAGATGAGAATGAGTCCGAAGACAACCAGTCCAGTGAGGACCGCGACTCGCTGCAATTGCACCCGCAGTGGCGTGTCGGTCTCTCGCTTGAGCAGCTTGCGCAACCAGGTAGCAACGATGGCCACGTAGGCGATCACGATCACTGCACCGATGACGAACCAGCCGTTACGGCCGATGCGCTCGATCACCTGTGGGCTGATGAAGAACAACGCGAAGAAACCAAGCACGACCGAGGGCACGCCAGCGAGGATCTCGAGCACCGGCTTGAGAAAGCGCCGGGTCTTTGTGCTTGCGTACTCCGACAAGTAAATAGCTGAGCCAAGACCGAGCGGCCCGGCGACCAACATCGCTACCGCAGTCACGATCGTCGAGGCGACCAGGATCGTCGGGATGTCGTATACGCCCTGGCGTGGGAACCAGCCAGCCTGACCCCAGGTCTGCCTCCAGTCGATATTGAATGCGAAAACGCTGGCCTCACGGACCAGCGACAGAACGATTAGCACCGAGATGGCGATGGAGACGAGCGCAGCAAGAAGAAAGGCCGTTCGAATCGCCTTCTCTTTGCGAGCCCGCTTCGCTGGCGATGAGAGCGCCTCGACGGTGATCGATCCGATTGCGTCAATCGCTCGACCACCCAGTGGTTCGGGTGTGATTCCTATGTCAGCCATTTGCCGAGAACCTATCTCTGTTGCGGTGTGCGGTATGAATCGAGCTGAAGGGCCGTGCCGTGCGAGACGGCACGGCCCCCGCAGTTCAGGGCAACCGAAGTCGCCCTAGGCGTGTGTTAGCCGGCCCAAGCGGCTCGTACTTCTTCCTTGGAAGCGTCGGTGAGCTCGACGTAGCCGACCTCGGCTACTGCGGTGTCGAGACCGTCGTTCACGTAGAAGTCAACGAACTCTCGGAGCGCTGGGTTTGCCTCGGCGTTGCCGTTGTTTACGTAGATGAAGAGGTTGCGGCTGATCGGGTACTCGTTCGATGCGATCGTCTCGGCGTTCGCTGGCACACAGGTGCCCTCTTCGTTCTCGACCTCAAGAAGCTTGACGGGAGCGGGTTCGGCGAAGGCGAAGCCAACCCAGCCGAGGGTGGTGTCAGAGGTTTGGATACCACCGAGGATCTGACTGTCGTCAGCCGATGGGCTGTAGTCGGTGCGGGTGGTTGCTTCTACACCCTGCTCTTCGGCGATGCCTTCGATCACGATCTCGACGAAGCTGTCAAAGGTGCCGGATTCGACACCTGGACCAAAGATGTTCAGTGGTGCGTCTGGAAGGCCTTCGCCGAGCACATCATTGCCACCTGACCAGTTGTCGATACCTTCAGACTCTGGGCCGATAAGGCTGTAGAGATCATCGAAGCTAACGCAGTCAATCGCAGCGTTTGCGGTGTTGGTCATTACGGCGATGCCGTCGATGCCCACGAGGATCTCGGTGAACTCCACTCCGTTTGCGGCGCAGGTCTCGGCCTCGGAGTCACGAATTGGTCGGGAGGCATCGGAGATGTCGGTGGTGCCATCACAGAAGAGGGCGAAGCCGTCGCCGGTTCCAGGGCCATCAACGTCGACGAGGATGTCGGGGTTGACGGTTTCGAAGAGCTCGGCGACCCGAACCGAGATGGGCTCGACCGTCGATGACCCAGAGATCAGGATCTCACCGGAGGTGCCACCGCTGTCGCCACCATCGGCGGTATCGGTGCTGTCACCACCACCGCATGCCGCGGCGATGAGTGTCAATGTAAAGAGCATTGCCAGCATGCGAAGCAGCCGACTCGTTCCTTGTTTCACGGGAACCCTCCTCAGGGCTTTTCAGGGCGAACCTCTCGCCTCTACTACTCACGAAGGTAAAGAACGCAACTAACGAGCGAACACCGTGAAGGTGAACGGCAGGTAAACAGTCAACGGCAACCCTTCGGGTTGCTGCGGGTTAATGCGAGTTTCTCGCTCCGCTCCAAACATCGAGAGGGCTAAAGCACACTTATTTGAGGGTCTTGTCGAGCCGGCTGTCTTTCACGGCGTCGGCGAACAGCTGCCGATCCTTTGCATAGGTGAGCCGTTCGACCACCTTGTCCCAGCGGACCCAGGCAATCATGTCGACCTCATCGTTCGGCTCAAAGGTGCCCGAAAGCACCGTCATCATCCAGTACCGAACTTCCTTGGATCGACCGTGGCGGTCTTGGTAGTTCATCGATGGCAACGATGGCTTGTGTGGCTTGCAGCGAAACCCGGTTTCTTCGCTCACTTCGCGCAGGGCAGCTTCCTTGAACTTCTCGCCATTCTCGAGCTTGCCTTTTGGGAAGCTCCAGTCGTTGTACCTCGGACGATGCACGAGGAGCACTTTGGGCCCCTTCTTCGCTGCCTTCACAATGATCCCGCCGGCAGCGCGAACTTCAGCGTCCTTGCCGTTTTTTCCGGATTTCGATTTGGCCATGGGGGTCGTTTTCTAACGCGGTTTCGGTGACTTCTGCAATTCCCTACGTTCGACTGCCCGCTGTTCGAACAAGGTGTGCAGATCGACGTGATCGGGACCCGTCGTTCGAGTCCATGACCCATCGGACTCTAGGTTCCACGCTTGAAGATTTTCGGTCAGTTCTAGCTTTAATGACTCAAGGATTTGCGCCTCCACGTCGGGAGCCGAGATTGCCACCAGAGTCTCTACGCGACGGTCCAGATTTCGAGGCATCAGATCGGCCGAGCCCATGTACACGATGGGTTCATCTAGACCTGCGGCATTCGCGAAGCAGTAGATGCGGGCGTGTTCGAGGTACTTGCCAATCAGCGAGCGCACACGAATGTTCTCTGATAGCCCCGGAACTCCCGGACGCAATCCGCAAATGCCACGGACGATCAAGTCGATACGGACACCCGCCTGAGAGGCTTCGTAGAGGAGCCCGATCATCGAGGGATCGACCAGCGAGTTCATCTTCATGATGATGTGGCCATCGTCAGATTGCATCTCTTGACGTATCAGCTCGCTCAAACCACCCCGCAACCCAGCGGGTGCTACGAGAAGGTCGTCATAGCTAACCTCTCCTCCGTAGCCAGTCAGCGTGTTGAACAAGACCGCGACTTCGTCGCCGAGCTTCTCTGATGCCGTCAGTAGACCGAAGTCGCCATACAGACGAGCCGTGCCGTGGTTGTAGTTGCCGGTCCCAAAGTGGCAATAGCGAACAAGGCGGCCGCTCTCGCGGCGCACGATCATGGTGAGCTTTGCGTGGATCTTGAGGCCCGGGAGGCCATAGGTGACGTGCACGCCTGCTTGCTCAAGCTTCTTCGCCCACGCAATGTTGGCTCGCTCATCAAAGCGCGCTCGCAGCTCGATCAATACCGCAACCTGTTTGCCCGCCTCAGCGGCGCTCATGAGCGCCTGAATGATCGGGCTATCGGTCGACGTCCGGTACAACGTCATCTTGATAGCAACAACATCTCGATCCTTGGATGCCCGAATGATGAGTTCCTGGGTCGACGCACCAAAGGACTCGTAGGGATGGTGGACGAGCAAGTCTTTTGTTCGGAGTTCTTCAAAGAGGTCGACGCCGTCACCCGAACGATTCGACACCCGTGCAGGAACGACCGGCGCGAAGTCGTCGAATCGAAGTTCGGGACGATCGAGGCGCATGAGCGACCACAGATCATCCATCGCAAGAAACGCGTTCTCTAGGTACACGTCGTCGTCTTCGATCTGGAGCTCGTCGCGCAGCAACGTGCGGATCGAATCGCCGGAGCTCGCGCCGATCTCCAAACGGATCGCATTGCCGAAACGTCGGCGGCGCAATTCCATCTCTACCAGTTCGAGAAGGTCGTCGGCCTCTTCGTCGGCGTAGTTCAAGTCCGCGTTACGAGTAACGCGAAACGCCAGGTGCTCGACGACTTCCAATCCCGGAAACAACTGATCGAGATGCGCAACGATCAGATCTTCGATGCGGATGAAACGCCCGGGTTCTGACAGGGGCACAAGCCGATGCAAGGTCCCGGGCAACTTGATGCGAGCAAACCTTGTTCGGGCGTCACCTGGACGACGCACACGAACACCGAGGTTGAGCGAGAGATCGCTGATGTAGGGGAAAGGGTGCCCGGGGTCGACGGCCAATGGCGTCAGGACTGGGAAGACCTGCTCATCGAAATACTCGTCGGCGATTTGGGTGTCGGCGATTCCGAGCTCGTTGTAGCTGGGAATCGAGATGCCCACACTGCCCAGTTCCGGAATGATCCGCTCGCTGAAGACCCATTGGCGAAAACGCTCGAGCTTTTCGACCGCATGTCGAATTGCCCGCAATTGTTCGCCGGGGGTGCGCCCGTCGGGTGTGCGAACGCGCACTTCGGCAGCAACGAGATCTCGCAGGCCCGACACACGCACCTGAAAAAACTCATCGAGATTGCTCGAGTAGATCGCGAGGTACTTGACCCGTTCGAGTAGCGGCGTATCTGGGTCGCCAGCGAGGGATAACACTCGAGCGTTAAACGCGAGCCAGCTCAATTCACGATTGAAGTAGTTCGTGTTGTTTTCGTCGAGCGGTTGAATTTGAAAACGATTGGGCGCGATGTCGATGACAGAAATGTGGTCATCGCCTGAGGTCTCAGGACGTGAAGCATCGGGCAACATGGTGTGCCCATCGGATCCTATAGCGCTACCTTGAGCACCGCCCGCGCCGGTGTGAGTCACGAATTGGTCGAGAGCGGTCAGCCGCCGCTGCTCGTCTCCTCTTCTTCGTATCCGAGGTCCCATTCGACGTAGATGCGTTCCCGCTCACCATCGCGGTTTACGCGTTCACGATTTCGACGAAATTGCGGGTCGTGTGGGGGAAGGAGCAGCAATCGAGCCGAGACCCGGTCCCGAAAACCGTCCATAAGGTCCGAATCGCCAGAGATAGTGCGAATGTCCCAATGAGGGGCAACCGGGCCGTTGTACACAATTTTTGCGTGTCCCTGAGCGGGAAGCTGCTCTTCGTTAGTAACAGACATGAAAAATCCTCGAAAATCGTGCCGCTGGGTACTGACAACAGCACCCCAGTTGAACAGACTACCGCTGTAATGACTGTGCATCCTCAAGAAATTGGGGTGCTAGGTCGAAAGTCCCTCTTTACGGGAACTTTCGGCCCAGTCTGGGCGTAGTACTGTGAAGAACACTTGGAGGTGCTTCTAAATGGAACCGAACTGGATGGCCCGAGGGCTGTGTGCCAATCAACCGCCAGAAACCTTCTTCCCGAGTGACGGCGTTGGCGTCGAAGTAGCGAAACGAATCTGCGTCAAATGCCCTGTTCAAGATGGCTGTCTTGAATACGCACTCGAAAACCGTATTGACCATGGCGTATGGGGTGGCACCTCAGAACGTCAACGTCGACGCATCCTCAAAGCCCGCCGCAAAGAAGCTGGCAAGACCGAGCGACGCGAGCGCAAGCTTCGCATCTAGGCAGAACCGCCCGCGATACCGAAACCGAATTGCGCCTCCCGGCAAGATATTCGCCTCGCGCTTCTCCGCACGACCGCTAAAACGAAAAAGCCGCTCCTCGCCGACAGGCTGGGAGCGGTTCTTTGCTTTTCGTTAGGGGCGCGCCTCACAAATTAGGCGTTACCTCGATATTTCCGGGCCGGAGTTAGGCCGTCTTATCCTCGGCCTTGTCGGCGGAGTCGTCGTCGATACCGGTCGTCACGCCGTCTTTAAACTCTTTTTGGGCTTGACCCAATGAACGGGCGAGCTTTGGAAGCTTCGCGCCGCCGAAGAGGACGAGAATGACTACGAGGATTATGAGTAGTTCTGGAGCGCCTAGTGATCCCATACAGGGCAGCTTAGCAGGCTAACCACTGGCTTCTGCCGCGGCGGCCGCGCGGGCAAGGGCCCGCTGCCGGCGAATTCTGCGACGTTCGCGTTCGCTCATACCGCCCCAGATGCCGAATTTCTCGCCGTTTTGTAGTGCGTATTCCAAACAATCGTCTCGCACCACGCAGCCTCGGCAGACCTCTTTGGCCTCTTTGGTGGATGCTCCACGTTCGGGAAAGAACAGATCAGGATCTACGCCAAGGCAATTTGCGAAATCGTGCCATGTCGGTTCGTCCTTCTCGGACGCGCTCAGAAATGCCATTGAAGTGATGTTGCTCCTGCTTGTGCCGCCACAAAGTCGCGCGCGGCTACGGCGTTTGGTGCCGTGTTCTTGCCACGACGACGTTCGCCGTATTTCGTTCACGTAATTACAACACTGTAATCTCCTAAATGTAAAGCCGGAATCTTTGAAATCTGAGGGTTTCTGAACAACACTGGCAACATTGGCCACATAAACCGCGTAGTCAACAAAAACCGCACGCCTTGGAGGCACGAATGCCCGAACAACACGAAGAACCGCTCGCACTACCCGCAGTGGCCTCCTGTGACGAGATCGTGACCACTGAGGCCTTTGAACACCTTCTGGCATCGGGCGACACAACTCGACCCCTAGCAATTCAGGGAATCGATCTCTGTGGTTCAACCGATGCCATCCTCGAAAAGCCGTGGCCACGAAGCGTCTTTCTTGGAACACCCATGACCGAACGCGCAGCCGCACATGCCCGCCAATCGGGCGCAACGGTGTTTCCACCCTTCGGCGACATTCCCTATAACCCCTACCGAGGCTCGCTCTACTCGCCCGCAGAACTACGCAACGACGGACTCGATGAGGCCATCTACCGCCATCAGGTCACCTGGCGAGACAATCCTCCTGCACCGATCATCGAGGCGTTGGCGCAGCGCATCCACGATCATGCCATCGACAACGCCCTGACCGGCTACCTCGAAAGCCATCCCAAGGTCGTGGCGATTATGGGTGGCCATAGCCTCACCCGCGATGCGGAGACCTACCGCACGGTTGCCACGATCGCTCGATCGCTGACCCGATCTGGCTACTTGGTGGTGACCGGTGGCGGCCCGGGCGCAATGGAGGCTGGCAATCTCGGTGCGTGGCTCGCCCCCGCCGAGGACGACGCTCTGGACGTTGCGATCGAGACGCTGCGTGTCGCCACCGACTTCTCGACCCAGGAGTACCTCGATGCGAGCATCACCGTCGTGGAGCGCTTCCCTGGCGGCGCAGAGAGTCTGGCGATCCCGACCTGGTTCTACGGACACGAACCCACAAACGACTTCGCTACCGCCGTCGCCAAGTACTTCTCGAATTCGATCAGAGAGGACGGTCTTCTCGCTATTGCGACCCACGGCGTGATCTACACCCCGGGCGCGGCGGGCACAGTGCAAGAGGTGTTCATGGACGCGACCCAGAACCACTACGACGTCTTCGGCATCATCTCCCCGATGGTCTTCGTCGATACGGCCTATTGGGCCGATGACCGCCTCGGCGCACCCAAACTGCTGCGACAACTCGCTGGCGATCGTCCCTACAGCGAACTCATCGGCGTATTCGATGGGCCCGACGAGGTCGTGGCGTTCATCGAAAGCCATCCCCCAATTCGCGACTGATCATGCGCGGGCGCTACCTGGTCGCTGGCTGACCCAAGGGCAACGAGAGCAGGTCGGCGATTACGTGGGCGTACTGGGTCGCGTGAGGTCGGCCGCCAGCCAACCCAAACCCATGCGCAAGCCGCTCAGCCAATTCGGGGACGGCGTGGTGACCTCCGGAGACAGCTGCGACTTGGGTCTGCGTTCTGGGCGAACCGTGCTGGCCGACGAAAGATCCAGGTGAGCGGCCAAAGACGCGTCCGGCGCTGGACCAGGCCAGCGTGATAGTTCCATCATCGAAGTCACGCGCATCCTCGATGTCGGGCAATTGACGGATCGCTGCAGCCCCAGGCGACTCGTAGACAATCCCCACCGACCCTTCATTGTGGGCAATGCCGGGAAGGCCCGCCTGTGAAAGCAGCCCGGCCAGATCGATCGGCTCTTCGTCGGCACGCACAGTTTCCTGTTCGTGGTCACTAACCACGAACAGCACGGTCTCATCCCAGCCGGGCCTCAAGAGGTCAACGATCTGGGCCAGGTCATCGTCCACTCGCCGAATCGCGTCAACTGTTTCGCTGGCCTCGGGACCATAGCGATGAAGCGTCGAGTCCGGATCGTTCATATGCACGAAGACGAGATCGGTCTCGAGCGCTCCGCTCGAGGCGAGCACGTCCAGGACCGCACTGTTTGCCCTATACCCGAGACAATCTTTCGCTCCATCGATTCCCTCGCCCGCGTTCGGCCAGGAAACGTCGGCCGAGTCGGCTCCCATACAGCCAACCATTGCTTCGTCACCGGTGATCGCCGCGCTACTACGACCCGCACGGCCGGCCGCTGCGAAGATCGTGTCACCGGTAGGACCGATGTTTGAAGAACACACGAAGCGTTGGCCGTCCCAGATGTCGTTGGTGAAGATCCGGTGACCATCGACATCGAGGCCGGTCGCGAAGGTTGCGTGGTTCGGATACGTGGAACTCGCAAGCACCGACAGTCCCCCTTCGGGGTGCCAACCGCCGTCCGCAATGAGCGACCACAGCGTCGGCGTGAGCTCCTTACTCACCCGCCGGTTCGGCAGGGAGTCCTCTACTACGAAGACGACACGCACGCTGGAACCCTAGCCCTGGCGGGGTGCTCGGGTTCTGGCTAGCTGACCAGACCTTCGAGCAGTGGGAGGTATGTCGCTAACGGAGCCACTGGTAAGTCCGCCACTTTTGCCGCATCGTCCCAACGACGCAATTGGATTGCCTCGGAACTTCCTAGAGCCCTACCCCACCGCTCCGCCTCCGCCTCATCGAACTGGCCGCCTTGCGCGCGAAGGCTGGCCTTGGAGGCGTTGGACAGCGCCGCGAAGTAGTCAGGCTCGGCAAAGCACAGCCACTTCTTTGCCGCAACGTGTTCGCCGACGGGGGTAGCGACCGCTTCACCAAACCGGGGCTCCAACCAATCCCGTGCAACCGCATCGTGGTTCCAGTCCTCAGCCAGGTACTCCTCGTCGCCTCGCGCCTGAGCCTGGAGCAGATGCCCGATGTCGTGGAGAAGGGCTGCGGCGATCAGCTGGTCGGATGCATCGGCGGCGACTGCGAGCGCTGCGGTCTGGAGGCAATGTTGGCCAAGGGTCACGCCCTCGTCGTAGGTACTCGACCCATAGGTGGCAAACAAGGTTGCGACTTCGGCGACAGCGTCAGACATCGTAGATGAGCGCGGCTAGTTCGATAGGCATGTCACCTTGAATGCTGTGTCCGGCGTCGGAGAAATTTTCGATCCGAGCATCGGGGCGACGGCGTAGAAACTCTTCTACATCGGCATCGTCGACGACCGACTGGTCCCGCATTCCCCGAGCAAGAACCACAGGGCCACTGTGTGTCTCGAGTGCGTCCCACAACCGTAGGTAGTCGGTCTCGCCGTGCGCTGTGTCGTCAGTCGTGGCATCAGCAAACACCCGATGGCGGGCGTGGCGCCACACCCAGCTTCCGTCCTCTTGCTGCTCTGCGTTGTGCAGGATGCCTCGCCGTAGCGAACTCTCGCTGCGGGTTGGGTTGAATTCCATCGTGCGCTCGAGGAGGTCTTCAAAGCTCGGAAAGCTCGTCGGTCCGTTGACAAACTTGCGTATATGGTCGGCTTTGTCCTGGTTGACCCCGGGCGTGATATCGACCAGCACCATCGTCGTGAAGAGCGACGGGAAGGCAGCGGAGAGGGCGAGCGTGGTCAAGCCACCCAAGCTCATACCAACAACCGTTTCTGCGTCAGGTGCTAGCTGTTCGACCGCAGCGCCGATATCGGCGGCATTGTGTTCAACATTGGCAGCGCCCGTCTTGGGCGGGCCGGAATGGCCGTGCCCTGGCATGTCGATGGCCACGAGCGGCCGACCGAGGGCGAGGCACACCGTGTCCCAGGTGTGGGCGTTCTGAGCGCCGCCATGGAGCAGCACCAGCTCAGGCGGGGCGTCACCCCATACGAGGGCGCTGATGGCACGGCCGTCTGCGGTGTTGACCTGTGTGCGGCGAACCGAGGGGGCTTCATCGTAGGCAAGACCGAACTCGGCGGCGTTCTCTGCGAAGTAGCCAAACTCGTCGTAGCTATCCGGCACGTGCCGTTCGCTTTGCTCACTAACCGAGTTGGTCGCCTGGGGGCTCCGAACGCCTTCCCCGCTATCAACCGGCACGTCTGATCAGTTTCTGCTTGTGCTGGACGAAGTCATGGAGGACGAAGTCGCCGATGTTTTGGTTGTCGGCAAAGAAGGCCCGTCCCCCGTTCATCGATGTGATCCGTTCGATGAACGACGTCAAGTGTGGTGTGGCGTCGAGCATGAAGACGTTGATCCGAACGTTGTCACGGGTGCACTTCTTAACCTCTTGGAGCGTCAGAGAAACCGTCTCGTGCGTCGGCGGATAGTTGAACTCTGGGCGTCCGAAGGCATTGATGTGCGCGGTTGGCTCGCCATCGGTGATCATCAAGATCTGTTTGGTCCCTGACTCTCGAGAGAGCATCTGTCGCGCAATCTGGAAGCCGTGCTGCATATTCGTGCCGTAGACGTAATCCCAGGACAACTCCGCGAGTTCGTTCGCCGGGACTTCTCGTGCGACTTCGCTAAAGGTCACGACCCCGAGATAGTCCTGGGGGTACTGCCCGGAGATCAACGACTCCAAAGCCAGGGCGACCTTCTTGGCTGGCACGAAGTTGTCCTTCATCGGCATCGACAAGCTGAGGTCGAGCATCAGGACGGTTGACGTGCGGGTCGTGCGTTCGGTGCGTTCTATCTCGAAGTCATCGGGGGTGAGTCGAACCGGCGTTCCGCCGCCGGTTCGACGAATCGCACTGCGCACGGTCCGTTCGATGTTGAGTGTGAACGGGTCGCCGAACTCGTATGGCTTCGTCTCGAAGTTCCGCTCGTGGCCAATACCGGCCGTCGTCACGTTGTGGCGTCCAATGCGGTCTGCGCTCAACTTGCTGTAGAGGTCGGCAAGGACGTTCTGTCCGATCTGGCGGAGGCCACGCGGCGTTAACTCGAGCGCTCCTTCCTTGTTGTTGATGAGCCCGGCATCTTCGAGAAGCTTCACAAAATCTTGGAGCTGTTCGATTGAGCGTGCACTGTCGTCGCCAAGTAATTCGGCTGCGCGTTCTACGTCGAGCTCAGCCAAGGCACCTGGGTTCGACGTATTTTGCAGCATGTTCTCGATCTGATCGAGATCTCCCAGGGCGTTCATCAGGTCCATACCCTGACCAAAGTTGAGCGGATCGACCCCTTGGGTGTCGTACTGCGCTCCCCAATTCATGTCCGGAAACATCTCCTGGAGATTGGCACCCAACTGGTTCATCTGGAATTGCAGGTCGAGATCGCCAAGCAACTGATCGGAAAGTTCTTGAAGCTGCGCTCGTTGCTCCGGGGTCATGGAGTTGAACATGGCTTGTGCTGCCGCCATCCGTGCCGCCATTGCCTCGAGCAGTTCATCAAGGGTTTGCGGGTTCTCCGGAAAGAAGTGGCCGTGTTTGGTCATGAACGCATCGAAGTCCGGTTCGATCCCGTTGGCTCGCTGATCGAGCATCTCGTTGAGATCCGCCATCATGTCCTTCATGGCCGCCAGGTCCTCGGGTGAGACGTTCGACATCGCATCGCCCATCGCATCCACCGCCTGTTGCATGAGTTGGCCGCGAAGATCGTTGACCAAGTCGTCAAAGTCGGCCTGCGCCTGCTTTGAGGTGAAGTCGTAGTCGTCGAGAGAGCGGATCTGCCCAGCGAGGTCGGGTGGCAACATATCGAGACGAAGATTGCGTTCCGTCGCTGCCTGTGCATCTCTGGCGGCTTGTTCTGCATCATCGCCGCCCGCGGAGTATTCGGCTTGGGCTTCAAGGTTCTGACGCTCGGCATCAATGATGTCGTTCAGGCGTTCGACAACATCGCCAAAGACATCCCCCAGGTCGCCTTGCGCGAGCAACTCTTCGCGTCGCTCCCGCAATCGTTCCATCATCTCCCGAAGCCCCTGCATGCGTTCTCCGTCTAGGTCATAGCCGTTCTGGAGAAGTTTGCGAAGCGCAGCATTCGGGTCGCCGTGATAGGCGAGGTCGTCTGTCATCTGCTGGAACAGATCCTCAGCACTCAATGCATAGTCGGCTTGGGTGCCATCCCATGCTGAGTACGTGAACCGGTTCTGGCGGCGCCGGCGTCCGCGTCGAAACACCATGGGCGCAGCGTAGTCGCCACGACCCCGGCCACGAGGGCCGGGGTCGTCAGACGATTATTCTCAGCAGAGCAGCCCGAGCGAAGCGAAGCTGCGATTGCGGGAATTGTTGTCAGCAGAGCAGCCCGAGCGAAGCGAAGCTGCGATTGCGGGAATTGTTCTCAGCAGAGCAGCCCGAGCGAAGCGAAGCTGCGATTGCGGGAATTGTTGTCAGCAGAGCAGCCCGAGCGAAGCGAAGCTGCGATTGCGGGAATTACTGTGCGACGAATTCGATTCGGCGGCTCGCTGCCTTGTCTTCGACCCCGTCGACCAGAATCGGCTGTGACTCACCAAAGCCTCGTGGCGTGAACCGGGATTCTTCGAGACCGTTGGCCACCAGGAAGTCGACCACCGATTGCGCTCGAGCTTGGGAGAGCTCAAGGTTGACTTCGTCGGTGCCGTCGGTGTCGGTGTGACCCTCGATGACTGCGTTGACGCCAGGGTTCTCGGTGAAGAAGGCGACTGCGAGCTGCAGCGTCTCCTGACCGGCGGCGGTGATAGTTGCCAAATTGACCTCAAACTCGATGTTCTCAAGATCGAGGATCTGGTTGATCGTTGGAGGCATGAGTACAACATCGACGATGTGGACTACACCGTTGTCAGCAACCAAGTCGGTAACCGTGACCAGCGAAGTGCCGTTCAAGACCACGCCGCCGTCGTCGGTGCCGATGGCGAGCGGGAGACCGACTGAGGTGTCGATGCTCTCGCCGTCGAGGGCGACAAGGTCAGCGGCGAGGAGTGGCTCGTCGAGGACGTGGTAGCCAACGAGCGCGTTGGCTGCTGCCTGATCGTTTGCGATCTCTCCGATTGCTTCCTGACCAAGAGCGGCAAGGGCGGCATCAGATGGTGCAAACAGGGTTCGCATCACGGTATTGCCGTCTTCGTCTTCGATTTCTTCGAGGAACTCTTGAAGACCAAGTGCTGCGCCGACTCCGGCGAACTGCTGTGCCTCACCAGACTCGTTGAGCGCGTCCCACATAGTGAAGGGCTCTGGAGCAGCTGTTGTGGTCGTGGTTTCCGGAGCAGCCGTTGTGGTCGTGGTTTCGGGAGCGGCCGTTGTGGTCGTGGTTTCCGGAGCAGCTGTTGTGGTCGTGGTTTCCGGAGCGGCAACTTCTTCGACCTCTTCAACTTCTTCTTCTACAACGAACAGGTCAGCACCGTCGATCGCCAGTGCCGAGGCACCAACACCTGCAGCAGCAGCGGTAATGGCAGCTCGATTGCCCTCATCGGGGATCTCACCGGACAGCACGATCTCGCCGTTGCTATCGATACCGCAGCTCACATCTGCGATGACGTCTGGGTCGAGACCGGAACCTTCGAGGTTCTCGACTGCGGTAATGCAGCGTGGGTCCGTGACGTCTTCGAGCGCTACAGCATCGACGACATCGGCGTCATCGCCACCGAAGAATCCGAGGATCTGCGAGCCAAAGAACAGTGCTGCAAACACGAGGAGACCAGCGCCGATGATTTGCCACTCGCCCGAAATCGGCAAGAAGCCAAACAGCTTGTCTTCATCGTCGTCGTTGCCGCCCGAGCCTCCAGAAGAACCACCGGAGCCTCCAGAACCGGAGCCGCCCGAGCTTGAACCGCCGGAGCCTCCTCCGCTTGAGGTGGTCGTGGTTGCGGTGGTTGTCGTAGTCGTGCTTGAGGTCACCGAGCTCGCAGCAGCGGTTCCTGCGCCTGCCACGCCTGCAGCGGCACCCTTGGCCTTATCGGTCGCGCCACTTGCGGCGCCCTTTGCCTTATCGGCAGCACCACCCGCAGCGTCCTTGGCCTTACCGGCCATTCCCTTGGCCTTACCAGCCAAACCACCAGCAGCAGCCGCAGCACCGCCAGCAACACCAGCAGCCTTACCAGACACACCACCAGCATCAGGCATATCGGGCATGTCGCCACCACCAGGCATATCCGGAGCAGCGCCCTTCACCTTGTCAGCAGCACCACCCGCAGCGTCCTT
>CAYTUB010000063.1:0-15547 GCA_964441145.1 uncultured Acidimicrobiales bacterium | reverse complement strand
GGGGGAGGTTTGTTCAAGTCCCCCCTCCGACACGTTTGGGTCGCTGGACGACGCTGGATGCCGCCAGAGGGCGCTGTTTACCGCTCCATGGCTCTGGATGCCACGAAGATTTTCGGGGTGTCGGACGGGTGACTGTATTTCACCCTCCTTTTCGGCGCGATCCGAATTCGATGACGCCGCGTAGGCCTCGCTACTTGATGTCTTCGGCCCGTTGGAGGGCTTCTTCGGTGTGTCGACACCGAGGGCCTACCCCTCGAGCAACGGATCCTGCGGGGCGAGAACGTGCCGCTGGGCCGCATCGGCGAACCGATCGACTGACCGGCGCGGCGCTGTTCCTCGCATCCGATGACGCCGCCTACATCTCCGGCGACGTCATCCGCATCGACGGCGGGATGCTCGCCCAGCAGCGCTCCGCGACTGTCGACATCAAGCCGCCGAGCGAGTTCCCGAAGGTGGAGGATCTCTGATGGCACTGCCAATCGGAGCCGATGTCGGCGGCACGTTCACAGATGTCGTCGTCGAACGTGACGGCGGTTATTTCTCGACCAACGTGCTCACGACCCATCACGCCCCTGAGGTCGGGATCCTCAACGGCATCCAGGCGCTCGCCGCGGAGCACGCCGTCGATCTGACCCAGGTCGAGCAGGTGATCCACGGAACCACCCTCGCCACCGCAGCCGCTCGCCCCGCTCCGGTCTTACTCGCAGGAGCGCTGTTGGCAGTGCTGTTCTTGACCTGGCTCGCCCTGATCGTGCAGTACTTCGCGGCCGGTGCTCACGTCGAGGGTGCCGACCGTGTTGGATTTCCTTGGGCATGAATGGGGCGTCAGTCGACAACCACGGGATGTGGAATCACTGCGTTCCATAGAATGCCGTCCCGATGCGCCGGTTGAATGTCGGGTTGGGTGTCCCCGGATTCGTCGGTTGCGCGCGTTCGGATGCAGTGCTGGCCTGGTCCGAGTTCGGTATGTATGACGAAGGGGCGCCAGGCCCACCGGCCGAGGTCCTCGAGCAGCGTGGCCTGTTGCCATTCGTCACCATCGATTGCCCACTCGACCCTGGTTACTGGGGCGACCCCGGACCGGGCGTATCCGAAGATCTCGATCGGGCCGGTGGGCAGGTGCGCGTCCCACTTGATCCGCAATTGGCTCTTCACCGGATGCGTTGTTGCTGGTCCGATTATCTGTCCCGATGGGTTGCGCAGCACGTAGTACTCGTTCGCGCGGTGCGAGTCGATCCACGAAGTAGAGAGCTCGATTTGATCGAGCCACTTGACTGAGTAGGCGCCGATCCAACCGGCCACGAGAAGTCTCGCTGGGGCACCGTGGGCCACCTCGAGCGGCTCTCCATTCATGGTCAATGCGACGATTGTGTCCTCGTGGATCGCCTTCTCGATCGGTAGGCACATGCGTACCGGCTCGCCCTCAGGGTTGTTCTTGTCGAGGCCTGATGGCCCAACGAAAGCAGCGACATTCATCGGCTTGGCCGGAGCGATGACGCTTGAGAGCCGTGGTCCGGTCCACACGGCCAATCCGAGACCGCCGAGTGTCCATGGGGTGTTGGCTGGGTCTGCTGAGAGGTCGTGGCCGGCCACGGTATTGAACAGCGTCCTTCCGTTGCCAGCGCATTCGAGCCATGAAACGACGGTGACTTGCTCCAGTTCGAGTAGGTCGTCAACCGTCAGTTCGATCTCACGTTCGACAGCGTCACCGCCTACACGTAGTCGCCACTGAGCACGGTCGAGCGTGGGAGCAGAACCGGCGTTGCACACAAAGAAACGGTCGACGGGGGTGTGATTGAGTCCGAGATCGGCACTTTCGGGTTCAAGGCTCGAGCCAAGCCTGCGAAACCCTGCATCGGACTTTCCGTACGCGGGAACCTCGGTAGTCACCGCGTCGCTGCGTTGGCTTGTAGGCAGGGAGTCGTTGATGAAGCCGCTCGTGCATCGGAGGACACCGCAACGCGGTGCATCACGCGTCGGTGGGGGAGGTAGTCGGCGAGCGCGTAGTGCTGCGTGCCTCGGTTGTCCCAGATTGCGACTGAGCCTGGCTTCCACCGGCGGCGAACTTGGTGCTCAGGGCTCTTGATTGCGTCGAACACGAGGGTGAGGAGCCGCGAAGCCTCCGGAGCACTCATCCCGATGATGAAACGAGTGAAGGACTCGCTCACGTTCACGTACGGTCGACCGGTGACTGGATGATGGGCGACCACTGGATGGACGGCGGTACCGGCATGACTCATCGCCTGCTCGATCCCGCCGACCCCGCCGTAGCGATACGCAGACGTTCGAAACGTTCCCATGTCATGAACAGCTTCAAGGTCGGCGAGTTCGCTACGTAGTCCCTTTGAAAGCGACTCATAGACCGAATACATCGAGGCCCAGAGAGTGTCGCCACCAGCCGGGGGTACGACGATTGCTCGCAGTACCGAGGCGAAGGGCGGGGTTGTTCGGTAGGTCATGTCGGCATGCCATTCCGCAGCGTCAGGTGCGTTGTCGCCGCCCCATTCGAGCACGGCCACCTCGGGCGCGTCAGGGTGGCTTGGGTATGCGTGATGGGTGTTCGTGACGGGGCCGAGTTTCCGGCCGAGTTCGGCAAGTTGTTGCGGTGTGACGTTTCGGCCCTCGATGAACAGCACCTGATGTTCCATGAGCGCTGCATGGAGAATTGAGCCGTCGCTTTCGAGCAATTGTTCAAACGGGGTCACAACCTCAGCGCCGAGGGCCTTGGTGAGGCGAAGCAGTTCAAGCACTCGCCCATCGTGCTGGTCTGACCAGCGCAGTGCAACCAGGAGAATTCGATGGGCCCATAACCAAAACTGATACAATCGTTGAGGTGGCAAATGGCGTTTCGAACACCGGTCGCTCGATACATAAGGTGGTTGGCAAGCTCGATCGTCTTGTGGTGTTCGACGCGGTCGTTCGGGAAGGCTCGCTCACCGGCGCGGCGATAGCGCTCGGTGTCACGCAACCTGCTGTCTCCCGGCAAATCGCTCTCCTCGAAGACGAGCTTCACACGACGCTCTTTCAGCGGGAGAACAGCCGCATTGCACCGACGCCACAGGCGCTAGCGCTGGCCGAACATATCGACGCAGGGCTGGCCCGATTCGAGGAGGGCCTCGCTGAGCTCACCGGCAGCACCGAAGTGCTCACACTCGCAGTCCAACCTGCGATTGCTGAGAGCTGGTTCGCGCCAAGGCTCAACGAGCTCCGCGAATTCGCCGATCCGTCGGTCATCCGGCTGATGCTGTTTGAGTTTGACGACGAGCTGGCCACGCTTGACCACGATGTTGCGATTCGCTTCGGCGCGGGATTTGGTCGCCACTATCGGTCGGCCAGGCTCGTGTCCGAAGCCGTTACGCCTGTCGCTTCTCCCGAATACGCTTCCACCCACGCGTTATCCGCGGAGTCTTCTGCCGACGAGCTCGCCGACGGGCCTCGCCTCCTGCAGCTTGACGAGCGAGGCCGGTCGTGGATGGGCTGGGCTGACTGGTTCGACCTCGTTGGCTGTGCGTGGGAGCGCCCCAACGAAGCGATCGTTCACCAGAACTACGGAATTCTCCTCCAGCAGGCACTCGCCGGCGAAGGTGTCGTGCTGGGCTGGCAGACACTGCTCGGCAACTTGATGGAGCGACGCCAGCTCGTGCCCGTTGGGCCCACCGTCGAACGGCCGCACCTGGGGTATCACCTGGTATGGCCACCGAGCCTGAATCGACACGCAGGCCTGGAGTCGTTGCGAAACTGGCTGGTATCGGTGTTGAGCCCCTAGCTCATCGCAGGTACTGGGTGCGTCCGCAGGTACTCGGCCGCTTCTTGCAGGGTCATCAGACGGCGTACGCACAACCCAAGGCACACCAAACCCGCCAGCAAACCCAGGTTGGTTCAGCAAAACGCCCCCGATTTCGGATCTGGCAAGATCGGGCACTGATGCGGCGAGGTTGGCCAGTCTTTCTTGGGGGTGCGTTGACTAGCGTCGGTGTGATCGAGGTTCGAACCGCGAGCCGCTGGGGGTTTCATGGTCACATTCTCTACAAACATCAACGGAGTGGACCGAGAGGTCGATCTTGTGGGCCATGAGTCTGCGGTCGACGTGATCCGTGGTCCTCTCGGGCTCACGGGCACCAAGCTCGTTTGTGAGGGTGGTGTGTGTGGCGCCTGCACGGTGCAGATCGAAGGCAAACCTGTTGTTGGTTGTCTCACTCCGGCGACCGCGATGGCCGACGTTGAGGTGGTGACGATCGAAGGGCTGGAAACTGCCGGCGGCCTGCATCCGGTGCAGCGAGCGTTTATGGCCCATGACGGGTTGCAGTGTGGTTACTGCACTCCTGGTTTCGTTGTCGATGCGGTTGCGTTTGTGGATGGCTGGCGGGCCGCCAATGGCGACATCGCTCCCGATCGGCACGAGATCGCTAACGCGCTCGCTGGACATCTGTGTCGATGCGGGGCCTACGAGGGCATCTATCGGGCTGTGGTGGCTGCGTGTCTCGGCGAACACGATGGACCTGAGGTCGAGCCTGCGCGGGTCGATGCAGAGGCGAAGGTGACTGGTGCTGCTGTGTACACCGCCGATCGGGTTTTGCCGGACATGTTGGAGGCGGTGATTGTACGGTCGCCGGTTGCGGCTGGGGTCGTGGCCTCGCTCCCCGATGATGCGACATCGGTCGTCGTCGATCTCCTGGGCGAGGATCGTGTCGTGCGATGGGCGGGGCAGCCGATTGCGGCGGTCGCGGCAGAATCGCTCGCTGAGGCTCGGGCTGCCGGCGTGGCGATCTTGCCGGACATCGAGCCGCGACCGTTCGTGATCGATCCCGCCGCAGCAAAGGTCGAAGGTGCGCCTCTGGTGTTCGAGGATCGTGCTGCCCGTCGTCTCGCACCGAGTTCCGCCGAAGGCGCTGCAGCGCCAGCGCGTTGGTCTGGCAACGTGCGCAAGGGCGCTCCCACCCCGTTCTTTGCGTCGAAGGCGAAACGGCGGGTGCGCCATGCTCGTGAGGAGGGGAGCGACCGGCTTGTCGAGCTGACGGTGTCGACCTCTCCCCAGCTGCACACTAGTTTCGAGACACACTGCTCCGTGGCCGATTGGTCAGATCCCCAGATCCTTCGAATGTGGATCAGCACCCAGGGGGTCACCCATATCGCCGACGAGCTTGCCGAGCACTTTCATCTCGAACACGATCAGATCGAGGTGATATCGGACTTCGTTGGCGGCGGCTTCGGCTCGAAGCTGTCGGTGACCGACGACATGATCGCGGCAGCGGAGCTGAGTCGACTGGCGCGGCGGCCCGTGCGGCTCGTGCTCGATCGGGGGGAAGAGCTCACCGCGACCGGCAACCGGCCAGGGTCGCATACCGAGATTTCGATGCTTCTGGATGATGACGACGACGTAGCGGCGATCGTGGTTGATGCCGAAAGCCATGGAGGCGTTTCGGTGAACGGGCTGTATGGGTTGTTGTGCATGCTGGTCTATGACCGTTCCCCTCGCGTTGCTCACGATCAGGACATCCTGACAAACGCGCCGCCAGGCAGTCCCTTTCGCGGGCCGGGTGGGCCGACGTATGCGTGGGCTCTGGAACAAGCTGTCGATCAGCTCGCTCATCAGATCGGTCGCGACCCCATCTCGTTACGACAACAGTGGGATGGCAACGAGCGGCGCCAAGGGTTGTACGAGTGGGCTGCGGCCCTCGACGTGTGGACCGGGCGCTCAAAGACCGGGTCGACCGCCGGTAGGTTTCGACGTGGGGTCGGGGTGGCGGCTGCGAATTGGATGTACATGGTCGACCCTGACACCGAGGTACGGGTCAGTGTCCAGGACGGCCGGTTGGTCGTTTCTTGCGCGACCCAGGACATGGGCACTGGGTCCAAGACGGTTCTCGCTCGAGCGGTCGCAAGCGTTTTCGGCGTGTCGCCCGTTGAGGTCGACGTTCGGATCGGTCGCGCTGCGGACGGTGAGCCCCACGGGCCCACCTCCGGCGGGAGCCGCACAACAGCGTCGATCTGGTCAACTGCGGTCGAGGCAGCCGAGGATCTTGCCGAAGAGCTCGGGACCACCGTCGTTGGTCCCGAGCACAATGGTGCCGAAGCCTCGGCGCATCGAGGCGGCGATCGAAACATCCGAGCCGTCCCGATGACGATGAACAACATCCAGATCGGACGTGGTTTCTCCGGGGCGGTACACGTGAGTGAAGTTGAGGTTGACACCCGCACCGGGAAGACCCGCGTGCTCTCGGTTCACGGCGGTCTCGCCATCGGGACGCCCTATGCCCCGCAACTCGCAACGAGCCAATGTGAGGGGTCGATCATTCAAGGGATCGGCCTTGCGCTCTATGAGAACCAGATTCTCGACCCGCACACCGGTCAAACACTTACTGCCAACCTGGAGGACTACCGAATCCCACAGCTCGGCGACATTCCGGAGATCACGATCCACTTCCACGAACCCGGCTGGGACCACGTTCCCGGCGGAGGTGTGGGGTTGGGAGAGGTCGCAACGATCAGCCCAGCGGCCTCTGTTGCCAACGCCATCTTCAACGCAACGGGCTGGCGACCGACCGACGCCCCTGTCCGCCCGGATCGCCTTTTGGAGGGACTCCGATGATCTCGTTTCCCGATTCCTATGACTCCATCGAGATTCCGGACGGCAGCGTGGTCCGCTCGGGCGGCACCGACCTTCAGGGAAGGCTCCGCGCTGACAACGCAGCGCCGGCCATTGTCGATCTGACCCGCATCGAGGGCTTCGCAGGGATCAGCACGGATGCCTCTGGCACCCGAATCGGTGGAGGCACACGCATGGCTGTCGTCGCAGGAGAGCTCCTGGATCGCTATCCGGCGCTGGCGATCACCACCGGCGGGCTTGCCACACCCCAGATCCGCAACCATGGCACCTTTGCCGGCAACCTCACGCAGCGCACTCGTTGTTGGTACTACCGCCACCCAGGCCTCGAGTGCTTCAAGACCGGCGGCAGCAGCTGTCCTGCCCGGGACGGCCGACATCTCTACGGGGTGGTGTTCGACAACTCCGATTGTGTCCATCCGCATCCGTCATCGATCGCGATGGCTCTGCTGTGCCACGACGACGCGGTGATCGAGCTGGCGAACGGTACCGAACTCAGTGTTCAAGACTTGCTTGGCGATGGCGTTGACCCGACCCGGGATCACACGCTCGGCCCGGTCGACGTGATTAAGGAAGTCCGTTTGGCGAACCCATGGCCTGACGAGCGAGGAGCCTACTTTCGGTCGATCAGCCGGTTCGAGGCCGAGTGGCCGCTTGTGGAGTGCGCCGCCCGAGCATCGTTCAACGACAACGCCGTTGCTCGAATCGCGCTGGCGATTGGTGGGGTTGCGACGGTGCCGATGAGAATGCGACCCGCCGAAGCGCAACTGGAGGGATCTGATCTCTCCGACACGGCAATTGCGGCCTGCGCCGCGGCTTGCACCGAAGGGACCAGGCCACTCGCCGAGACTGGCTACAAAGTCGATCTGATCGCCGCGACCGTGACCGAAACGCTGGAACGCTTGCGTGACTCTGGGGCCACATGACGCTGGCGATCTCCTTGTTGTTCGCAAGCAACGCTGCCGCTCACGTCGGCTCCTACCGTCAGCTGGTAGCGAACGACCGGCCCAATCGCACCGGGGTGCTGGTGTTCGTGGTGATCAACGCGGCGCTCGCTGTCCTGGTCGGACTCGACCTGGCGTGGGTCAAGTGGCTGGCGCTGATCTTTCCCCTGCTCGGCGGGCTCGGGCTTTCAGCGGCCACGATCGTCCCTGGCGAGGGCACCCCAATCGATTTCGTGATTCTCGGGCTTGACATGGTGATCGTCGCAGTCGTCCTGTTCGGACTGATCCTGTGACCGCTGTGCCGTATCTACAACGAATGGAGTTGCCCTGTGCCCAGACATGATGAGACCCACCCCGACGACTACGTCGAGAAGATCTCCAGCGGCGACTACGCCGTCCATACCGAGATCGACATCAACGCGCCGGCCGACATCGTCTGGGCGACACTCACCGATTTCGACCACATGGACTGGAGCTCCTCGTTCAAGGGCATCGAAGGGGAGATCGAAGAAGGTGCAGCTGTCGTTGCGCACTTTCAAGCAGCGGGTCGCGACCAGCGATTCGAACACATCTTGATCGAGGTCGAACCCGGCGTTCAGTGGGCGTGGTCTGACCCGTTCATGATGGGCATGATCGATCATCACCTCTACCGAGTCGAACCCATCGATGACCAGCGCAGCCGCTTCATCCAAGAAGACCGCCCCCACGGAGGTGCAGCCATCGCGACAGGACGCATCACTGCCGAAGGCTTCAAGCGAATGTACGAGCAGTTCAACGAAGAGCTCAAGAGCGAGGCGGAACGCCGCTACCGGTTCGACGAAGCCCAATACTGAGCAAACCGACTTCCACACATTCCATCACCGACACACGGAGACGCCCGACCAATGCCGATAGCAATCAACCAGATCCCCGACCACGTCCAACCGAAGAGCGCAGTATTGGCCGAGCTGCCGCGCGCCGAGATCGATGACGTTGCCAAGGCGCTCGCCGGCCTAGGTGTGCCCGACTCAGACGCGAGCTATCTGCACGGGGAAGCCGGCATCGCCGCCTACGAGGCGCGGGGGAACTGGTTGTCGAGGCACCTCGATGACACCGAGGATGAGGTGCTGCAGGCCCTCCGTGACGGAGACGTGGTTGTCACGGTCCACGCGGAAGACAACGACCGCGCCATCGAGATTCGTCGCGGCCTGATCGCACTCGGCGCTCGGCACGTCCACCACTTCGGCGGCTACACCTTCGACTGACGGGCCACCTCGACCCCTCTGGGCTTACGCCGTACTCCCTATGTAGGTTCGGGGTCTGAGCTTTCGAAGTAGGAGTTGCGGGCTTCGACGTCAAGGGCGTCTGCGACCTGGAGAGGGTGGCCTATGGTGTGGCCCCAGAACCCTCTCGGTGTGTCGAAGGTGTCGATGAGGTACTCGAGTTGGGCGTCGTAGGTGCGACGCAGGGCGAGGGCGCGTGCCTCGACCTGTTCGAAGGGCAGCATTTCGAAGCCGTGGTTGACCATGGCCTCGTACAGAGGAGCTGCGGTGTCATTCGACGCATAATCTCGGTCGAGGCGGTTGCGGTAGTCGCTCAGGTCAACTCCTTCGGTGAGTGACTGGACCAGCACTGCGGCTTGGCGTAGCGCCCAGTAGGAAGGGCCGTCACGGCCGTCCTTGGTCAGCTCGATGTGCATGGCGGCGTCGGCGACCAATCCAAGGGCGGGGATCCAGTTCTGTCCGGGGCGTTGGGAGCGAAAGAGCCGCAACATTGGAAAGGTGGTGTGGGTCTCGAGAACTTGTGCCATCCAGGCTTCCCAGTCTTGGAAGAAGGCGTCGAAACGGCGAACGTCGCTGTCTGGGACTCTTGCGAACACGAGGTTGGTTGGCGTCACGCGTTGTTCTGAGCCGTCATCGAGGGTGAGGAGTTTCTGTTCTCGTTCGCTGTAGGCGGAATACAGCGCAGGCAGGTAGCCAATGACCAATGCCACCGTGAGGACACCGCAAAACGCTTCAACCAACGCCCCGAAGCGGGGAATCTGGTCGGCGGGGACGACTTCGCCGAAACCGACGGTGAAGTAGACGACGCCGGAGAAGTACAGCGAGTCGAGCAGTCCGTTGTCGCCATCGATCCCGCTGCGAAGCCCCCACCAAATGAGGCCGAAACCGACGACCTGCTGTGTCACCCACGCGACGAGCATGGCGAGCACGGACAGCGGTGCGAAGACCGCATAGAGCCGCTCGCGGCGATGTGCGTGTTCGATGTGCCGCCCGAGACCCGAAATCAGCCTCCACGAGAAGACGTACAGAAGACGAGTGGGCCACCAGCGACTGTTCGATGTGCTCGTGGTGACCAGCGTGTTGACCATGTCGGCCAAGACAATGGCTACCAGAACCGATCCGAGGACGATGGCAACGGTGTTCACGGATGCTCGAGTGCCGAGATCTGTTTGGTTTCGATGATGCTGCCGAGCACCAAGACCAGCGAGATCGCCATCAGCACGATCGCAAAGAGTGTGGACGCCACTGCCGTTGCCAGTACTCCGACGAGCAAGGCCAGGGCAGCGGCGCCTAGATATGACGCGATGCGTCGCCGGTGGTTGTGCGGGGTTGCGTCGTGGTCGAGCCCGGCGTTGATCAGGGCTTGTGACGCGAAGAAGATGGCGAGTGCGGCGGTCAGTAGCAAGCGGGTCTCGTCCTTGAGCGCCTTCGTGCCAACTTCAATGGCATGCGCGAACACCTTCTTCGATGCGACACCGAACATCACGAGCGAGCCTGCAAGAAACAGGTGGCCATACGTCCAAGCGAGCACCGACGCCGTGCTGTCGACGTTGTAGACCTCGTCCGCAGCGTCCGAGAAGTGCAGCCACCACAACGTGAACAACAGCACGACGACGACCACACCCATCACAAGCTCGTCGACCCCCAGCGAGGTCCCTTGCGCATCGTCGAGGATCTTCACAAAGGCCTCACCCAGCACGATGATCGTGAAGATGCCAAACCGTTCCACGAGATGATGGTCGTCGGGCCCCCACTCGATGGTTGCCCGGATGGTCTGGGGTCGCGCGAAGTAGATGATCTCGGCGCCGATGGCGATAAGCCATACGATCCATCGTGCGTCTTCTGGAGCGAACAGCGAACCCAGGAACATTGCGATACCGATGGCGAAGCCGACCATATATCCCAGCGAGACATCGCTACTCTCGGGATGTGACCGACGCACCCGCACGAACATGACGAGCATCATCGAGCGCACGAGGGCGTAGGCGAGCGCGAACTGGCCCGACAGTTCGCCGAAGGCACCGCTGACGCTGAGTCCCATTGCCGCGACGCCGAGCATCTGCACCAACACCAGAAGGCGATGGGTCACATCGTCGACGAAGTACCGATTCTGATAGAGCGTCTCGCCCGTCCAGGCCCACCACACCAGAAACATCAGGACCCAGAACTGGCCGAACCCAGCCCAGTCGAGGTTCGAGCTGAGGAAGTTGCCGACCTGAATCAACGTTGCGACGTAGACGAGGTCGTAGAACAGCTCCAGCCAACCGACGCCGCGGTCGGTGTGCTTGTGGAAGGTGACGTCGCGATGAAATCGCGGACCGCGAAACAGATCGGTCATACCAGGCCGAAGGTTACGGCTTGTCGAGACCGACCAGCTCGTAACTCAAGTCAACGAGTCGACGCGCTGTATCCATGTCGGTTGCGTTCGGATTGGGGGACTTCATTGGCCAACCGCCGTCTTTGGTTCCTTTGTCGCGGTAGAGGACGCTGCTTTGGCTGAAGTAGCCGCCGGAGTGTTGCGGTGCTTCGTCGGAGATGAGGCAATGCAGTGAGGTCTGTGCGGATTCTTCGTTGCTGTCGGAGATGAACCGCGTGAGCGGCCGCATGATGGTCATTGCCGCATTCATGAGGAAGCTCCCGCCGGATCCGAAGTTTGAGCGAGCCCAGCCGGGGTGAACCGAGAACACTGCCGGTGGGCTGTCACCGAGGCGTGCTGCGAGTTCGGTTGCGTAGAGCACAGTAGCGACTTTGGCTTCGGCGTAGGCGTTCATTCCGCTGAACTTGCGGGTCTTGTAGTTGATGTCGTGGAAGTCGATTTGCGGCCGGTTCTTGGGGCTGCCGGCATGGACGACCGAGGACAGAATCACCATCCGTGAGTCCGGGGTGGTCCTGAGGGTTTCGAGCAGGAGTTCGGCGAGAAGAAAGTGGCCGAAGTAGCTGACACCGATCGTAGATTCGAGGCCGTCTTCGGTGTGTTCGACATCGCCAGTCATGTTCACGAAGCCGGCGTTGCACGCCAAGCCGTGGAGCTGTTCGTGCTTGGCCCGGAACGCCTCGACGAACGCACGCACCGAAGCAAGGCTCGCGAGGTCAAGCGCAAGGACCTCCGTGCTGCCGGCGAGACCGTTCATTGTGGCAGCGACTTCGTTGCCCGCATCTACTCGGCGGCAGGCTAGAACGACGTGGCCGCCCTGCTTGACGAGTTGGCGAGTCGTCTCAAGCCCGACACCAGAGTTCGCGCCGGTCACGATGTACGTGTTTCCGGTGAGATCGCTTGATCGGGTGCGGTCGGACAATGCGTGCTTGGTACGAGCCATGGACGCAACGCTATCCGACCGTCGGTTTTGCCACTTGTCGGATCCCGCCAATGCAGTGTCCGAAAACGCCATCGGAGGACGATCGTCAGACTGCGACCCCTTTCGGCGGGATCGGCAATGCTGTTGGCACGATCAGCCACTGAGCTGTCGACCGTCGGCCCTAAACTTCAAGAATGCTGGATCAGCGGGCCGACGATGGTCCTCTGTCATGCGAAAGGAGCGAGGCGTGAACGCACATCGGTACGCTCTCGAACCCGGTATGCGAGCTGTGCTCACCGACCTCGGCCTGCGTCCGGCCAGCGTGCTCCGCCGAGCAGGAGTCCGTGCCGACCTTCTGGCAGGCGGTCCCGTTTCGCTCTCTCAACGAGAGTTCTTCGCCCTGTGGCGCGCCATCGAAGACGAATTGGGCGACCCGAACCTTCCCTTGCGCATCGGAGAGGTGCTTTCTGCCGAGGCGTTCGGTGCGCCGCTTTTCGCTGGCTTGTTGAGCGCCGACCTCAATACCGCTGCCAAACGCATCGCTAAGTACAAACGCCTCGTCGCGCCGGCGGAACTCATCGTCGACGCAACATCCGACTCGACGGCGATCTCCTACCAATGGCCAGACCGAGCCGACCCTCCCCACACCCTCGTGCTATCGGAGCTGCTGTTCTGGGTCCAACTCGCCCGCATCGGAACACGACAACACATCCAGCCGATTGAGCTGAATGTCCCCTACCCTCCAGACGACCTCGACGCCTATCGGGCGTTTCTCGGAGCCGAGGTTCGACAGTCCGACGTCCAACAGGTGGTTTTCGCTGCCGACGATGCAGCTCGCGAGTTCCTGACAGCGAACGATGTGATGTGGGCGACGTTCGAAACAGACTTGCGACGTCGTCTCGCAGACCTCGAACCCGACGCCACCACGGCGCAGCGAGTTCGATCGGTTCTCCTCGAACTTCTGCCTGTCGGCAAGTCCAATCTCGCAGAAGTCGCATACGAATTGGCCATGAGTACCCGGACCCTGCACCGACGTCTCGCTGTGGAGCAAACCTCTTTCCAGCAGATTCTCGACACCACCCGTGAAGACCTCGCCCGGCACTACCTTGCCAACTCCAACCTCACTGCCATCGAGATCGCGTTCTTGCTCGGATTCGAAGAAACCAGCTCCTTCTACCGAGCCTTCAACAACTGGACCGGGCAGACGCCGGACCAAGTCAGAACCGCCAGCCGCTAGGCCGCTTACTCCGCTCCGGTCGGGCCTCCCAGAGGTGCGCACGAACGCAATACCGAAAGGTGGAGGCTGCGTCGATTCCGACTCGGGTCGCTGACTTAGTGCGGTGTTCCAGATTGCTCGCAAACCCCACGATGTCCTTCGTGGATCAGCCGTTGCGCTTCGAGCAGCTTGACGTTCTTCGCGTACTGCAGTGTGATGATCCCATCACATCTCGGAAGGTGGAGAAGAAGGCGGTCCGGCTCATGTGGACGAGTTCGGCGAGATGGTCGACGGCCAACGGTTCGTTGAGGTGTGCGTGGATGTGGTGAACGGCGCGAGCGATGCGCTTTACCGGTATGCCGGTGAAGGACATGCGCAGATGTCTGGCAGCTGGCCACTCAGCCGGGGTCGACATGCCGATGCTGGAACGGCTCCTGGAGGCGGGCGCCGGCGACGACGAGGGGCCGACGTCCTAGAGCACAGAGCTCGCAGTGTGAACGAGATGAACGATGCCCTCATCCCGCACTGTTACGCGGCAACGGCGTGGTAGGAGCCGGTCCATGGATTCCATGTACTTGGGGTGTGTGTCGCCCCTCCGACACCAACAGGATCCGAGTCCTTGAGTCCCACTTCTCCGTAGCGGGTTCGGACCGGGGGAGATCCGTACAAGGTCACGCTAAACCATTCGGGGCCGACGGTGACGTTCTCGACGAGTTCGTCAACGAGTATGCGTCGCTCGTATGTCGAGGCGGCTTCCCATGCTGTTTCGAGGTCGAGACTGGCCACAGTGTGCACGAGCGTCTCGGATGACTCTGCTGCTCGATCTCGCTCGGTGCTTTCGTCCTGGGGGAGTTCGTCTTCGAGCCGTTCGAGTTCGTCGCCGATGCGCTTCTGTTCGGCAAGGTAAAGGTCTTCGGTGACGCCTGAGGGTGCCGAGAAGTCATCGGTTCTGCTGAGTTGGATCACGGACGCGTCTGTGTTGTCGGTGGGCGCTCGTTGGTTGAGGTTCCGGTGTGGCCGGTGCTGGTTGTGGTGCTCGACGAACTCGTCGAGAAGGCGCCCGCGTTGGCGTTGGTTCCAGATCAGGGTGCGGTCGAGGAGTTCGTGTCGGACGGTGCGTACCCACCGTTCGGCGAACGCGATGGCCCAGCATGGCGGCATCGCTCCTGGTTAGCACCCACGCGCCACTTTCCGGGCGGCACAGACCAGGCACGGTACCGGCCGCCAACGCTGTGACCTGCAACGACGCGTTCTCGGCATCCTCAGCCGAGGCCGTGATCTGCGACGATTCAGGTCCAGGGGTTTGTGACGGTGAGATCGGTAAAGCGGGTGAAGTCGCGGGTGTTGCGGGTGATCACGGTCATGTTGTGGTGGAGGGCGGTGGCGGCGATGAGTGCGTCTCTGAATGGTGCGGGGTCAGGCACGTGGAGGGCGGCTGCTAGGCGGGCGGTTTCGGCGGTGATTGGCAGGAGGCGGTCTTGGAAGGCGGGATTGACGCTGGTGTCTAGCCAGGTTCGGAGGATGGCTCCCTTTGTTGGGTCGCTGCGTTCGGCGAGCAGGACCCCGTGTTCGAGTTCGTGTAGAGAGATGACTGACATGAACATGAGTGTGGCGGGCACGATATTTGCCCAGTCAGTGACTCCACTGTTGGCACGACCGGAGGCTGCCTTTCGGAGCTCGGAGACGATGTTGGTGTCGAGTACGAACATCAGTCGAAGTCGGCAGGCGTGGCGGTATCGGTGGAGGTGGGTGCTTCGAAGTCGACTTCTTCGATTCCGGGCGGCTGTGCCAGGAGTTCGACGATGCTCGGTCGGTTGGCAGCGAGCCGTTGGTAGTCAGCAAAGGTGAGCAGTACGTGCGACGGCTGGCCTCTGTCGGTGATGTAGACGGGGCCGTCCTTGGCTGCTTTCTTGGCGCCGCCAGTATCTTGGTTGAACTCTCTACTCGTGAGCTTTTTCGTCGTCATCGTATCCTCCTCCAGATTGTAGAAACGTTACTACAAACGATCAAGGTTCGCAATGGGTGGCGCTTCAGGGGTGTCGCGTTGCTAATGGTTTGCTAATGGCATCCAGCGTCCTGGAGCGGTAACGGGCGGTAGGGAGCGGATTGGTCGGTCGCCAGATGCCGCTGTAGGGCGCTGGTTACCGCAGGACGACGCCAGATGCCGCCAGGGGAGGTTTGTTCAAGTCCCCCCTCCGACACGTTTGGGTCGCTGGACGACGCTA
>CAYTUB010000062.1:0-15585 GCA_964441145.1 uncultured Acidimicrobiales bacterium | reverse complement strand
TCGAGCAGCTGAACATGCCAAAGCGCTGTTCGCCGTTCCCTTGGACCTCGCCAAATCCTGCAGCGATGCGGTCGAGGGCTTCATCCCACGTCGCTTCAACGAGCTCGCCGTCCTTGCGGATTAACGGTTTCGTCAATCGTGTCCGAGGCATGCCTGCTCTCCTTCGTCCTCCGGTTACCCGAAAATGGAACAGTTCCACAATGTGGAACCCGTCACAGCAGCGTAGTACACGGGCGTATGGAATTTGTGGTCAGAAAGCCCTCCCGTAGTCCGCTCACAGCCCACAGATTCCACAGACCCGAGTTCTGTGGTCGGCCAGCATGCCTATAGTCCGCTCACGGACCACAGATTTTCGAGGGGCGGGCGGTAAGGTCTGCGACTATGCGCTGGTCGAACCTGTTTGTTCCCACCCTTCGAGATGCACCCGGTGACGCCGAGGCCATTAGCCACAAGTTGTTGGTGCGCGGCGGCTTTATCCGTCAGCTGCACGCAGGCCACTACAACATGTTGCCGCTGGGCTGGCGGGTGCATGAGAAGGTGGCCAACATCGTCCGCGAAGAGATGAACGCCATCGGCGGCCAAGAGTTCCTCTTCCCCGGCATGCACCCAAAGGCGCTGTGGGAAGCATCGGGCCGTTGGGAGACCATGGGCCAAGAGATGTTCCGCCTCGAGGATCGCTCGGGCACCGAGGTGGGTTTGGCGATGACCCACGAAGAAGCCTTCGCCCAGGCCGCAACCGAGATCAACAGCTACAAGACGCTCCCCCAGATCTGGTATCAGATCCAGTGGAAGTTCCGAGATGAACCACGCCCCAAGGCGGGGCTGTTGCGCGTCCGAGAGTTCGCGATGAAGGACAGCTACAGCCTCGACCTTGACGCTGCAGGCCTCGACGCTAACTTCGACAAGCACCACGATACCTACGTGCGCATCTTCGAGCGGCTCGACCTCGACGCCATGCCCGTCGAAGCATCATCGGGAGCGATGGGCGGGGCGGGCTCCATTGAGTTCATGGTCCCTGCCCTAAGCGGTGAGGATGACGTTGTTCGTTGTCCGAGCTGCGACTACCGGGCAAACGTCGAACGAGCGACGTCGGGACTCGACCCAATCAGCGATGACGCCGGCCCAGCCGAGCCCGAGAAGTTCGCGACACCAGGCATCCGCACGATCAAGGCACTCGAGGAAGCGGGCGCTCCGGCGGTCAGCCAGATGAAGTCGATGATCATGGTCCTCGACGGTCAAATCACGATTGCAGTCGTGCGTGGCGATCATCAGCTGAACATGCAAAAGCTCCAGGACTCGACCGGCGCGATCGAGATGCGCCCCGCAACCCCCGACGAAACCGTCGAACACTTGGGCGCCCGCCCAGGCTCACTCGGTGCTGTCGGCGTGAGCGAAGACATTCCGATCTATGTCGATCTTGCTCTCAAAGACCGAACGAACCTCACCACCGGAGCCAACGAGGACGACTGGCATTTCCGCGGCGTCGATGTCGCCCGCGATGTCAACGTGCGCGAGTACATCGACCTCCGAGAGGTGAGCGAGGGCGAGCCCTGCCCCAAGTGCGGCACGGCCATCGAGGTCGTCCGCTGCATCGAAGCTGGCCACATCTTCAAGCTCGGCACCAAGTACTCAGAGGCGATGGGCGCCAACGTACTCGACGCCGACGGCGTGCAGCGCCCGATCGTAATGGGCAGCTACGGCATCGGCATCGGCCGCAATATGGCCACGATCGCCGAAACCCACAACGACGACAAGGGCCTCATCTGGCCGACAGAGGTCGCGCCATTCGAAGTGGTCATCACCTTGATGAACCTGAAGGACGAAGACACCGTCAACGCGGCCAACGCGCTGTACGAAGAGTTACTGGCCGCTGGCGTCGACGTGCTCCTCGACGATCGCGATGCACGTGCCGGAGTTAAATTCGCCGACAGCGAACTCATCGGCATCCCCTATCGCGTCACCATGGGTCCACGCGGCATCAAAGAGGGCATGGTCGAGTTCACCCCACGCGCAACTGGCGAAACCGAAGAGGTCGCGCTCGATGCGATCGCGGCAAAGGTCCAAGACATCCTGGGTTAGAAGTCAGAGGCCTAGCTCGGAGGAGTTATCTCCCCGGTCTCGGGGTCGAGTGTCCCGAGCCAGTCCGCTACTTCTGCTTGGGCAAAGATGTCGGCGAGACTCCCATCCAACGCAGCGAATTGTTGATCGGTCAGGACCAGCTGCGCAGGACTGAGAAGGTCGACGATCAACTGAAGCTCGGGCGACCCCTCTTCAAGCTCCAACATCCGGCCGTCGGCCATCGCCCGGCCGAGGATCTCCGTCGTCAGCTCACGGGATAGATCCGAATTCAGGTCGCTCGCCTCAAGAGACTGATGAACGGCCAACCCATTCACGACAAACTCTGCCCAGTCAATCGCATCCTCTTCGGGGAGCGTCCCATCGAACTCGAAATCAGGCCCCTCCCGCGCCACGAACGCGGCAAAGAAGGTGTCCTCATCAACGATTCGGTCGCCAACCTGCACAACCGGCTCGCTGCCTGATCCTGCGCATGCACTCAGGGCCAAAGCCAAAACGAGTCCAGCTGCAATACGTCGCATCATGGTTGTAGAGCGTAGGCGCAATAGTGGTTGATGAGTCTTCGCCCTCCGCCACGTGACGTGTTCCACATCGTGGGACAGCCCGTTCCGCATCGTGGTACGCTACGTGGCTGTGGCTGGTGTGCAATCACTCGAACGAGCATTCATGATCCTGCGGGCGCTGTCCCTTGGGCCTGCAGGGGTGACCGACCTCGGCGACCGTACCGGCTTGCCCAAAAGCACGGTGTCACGACTGCTGTCGAGCCTCGACGTCGAGCGAGCCGTGCAACAAAACAACGACGGCATGTACGAGCTTGGCGACGGAATTTCCGAACTGGCACGAGCCCTGCGCGACGGCCAAAGCATCATTGAGATTGCTCGCCCTCATCTGACCGAGCTAATGGAACTCACCGGGGAAGCCGTCGGCTTCAACCGTTTCGACGGCACGGTTGTTCGTACTCTGCTCCAAGTCGATGACCCTGAATCCTCTGTGGTCGTGCGCGACTGGACCGACGAACCAACGCCTGCCCATGCCGTGCCCGCCGGACTCTGCACCCTTGCCTTTTCATCCCGAGCGACACAGAACTCGTTTCTTGCAAACGAACTCGAACCGTTCACCAAACGCACGGTTACCGACCCCGATGCCCTCCGCAATCGGTTCGAACAGATCCGAGACGACGGCTTTTGTTGGGTCTTTCAAGAGTTCACCGACGACATCAACTCGATCGCCGCACCCATTGCCGACCGATCCGGCCGAGCCACGCTCGCCATTCACGTCCACGGACCTTCCTTCCGATTCCCTGGCAACAGCGACCAGACCGAACTCGGCGAGCGCGTCGTTGCGACAGCGCAAAGGATCGAGTCACAGCTCCGGTCGCCGTAGAGCGATAGCGTGTTCGCTTGATGGACGCCCGAATTTTCATCGAGCCACAGCAAGGAACCACCTATTCCGAAGTTGTCACGCTCGCCCGCCGCGCTGAGGAACTTGGTTTCGACGGTTTCTTCACCTCCGATCACTATCTCAAGATGGGTGACACGGTCAGTGGGCTGCCGGGCCCGCTCTCGGCGTGGACCACGATCGCCGGACTTGCACGCGACACCGAGAAGATGCGGTTGGGCACGCTCGTGTCTCCAATGACCTTTCACCATCCCGGCCAGCTTGCGGTCACCGTTTCACAAATTGATGAAATGAGTGCCGGTCGCGTCGAGTTAGGCATCGGAGCCGGCTGGTACGAAGAGGAACATGCAGCCATCGGGGTTCCGTTTCCACCGATTGGTGAGCGTTTCGACCGGCTAAGTGAGTCTCTGGCGATCATTTCAGGCTTGTGGTCAGCGCCCGAGGGCGAACCGTTCTCCTACGCCGGCGACCACTTCACCCTGGTCGACTCCCCCGCACTACCTCGACCGTGGCAGCGCCCATCGCCACCGATCATCATCGGCGGGCGCGGCAAGCGACGCACCCCTGCGCTTGCAGCCGCTTACGCGAGCGAATTCAACGTCCCCTTCGCAAGCCCCGAAGAATGGAGCGAGATCTGCGGACCGGTCGTCGAATCCTGTGAATCTCGCGAGCGAGACCCCGAGAGCTTGGTCTGGTCAGCAGCCCAAGTCGTCGCGATTGGCGAGAGTGAAGCCGAATTTGCCCGTCGCGCCGAAGCGATCGGTCGAGAGAAGAGCGAACTGCGACAGAACGGTGTCGCCGGGCTTATCGATGAAGCCACCGAACGTATTGCGGCCTTCGCCGAAGCTGGTTGCACTCGGATGTATTTTCAGGTCCTCGATCTCAAAGATCTCGAGCATCTCCATACGCTCACGCAGGCGCTCAATCCTGAGCCGGCCGACAGTCCCTAATCGGGCCGTTATCCTTGGTACATGGCGGACGCTGACTCTCCCATTACTTCACAGGACCGACCCGCGGTTCCCGAGTGGCTCACGGGCCGATTGGGTTTGGTCGTCGGCGCGCTTGCGGTCATGTGGATCGCGGAGATCGTCGACACCGTTCTCGGCGGCGACCTCGATGGCGCCGGTATCAGACCCCGAATGGTCGATGGCCTCGACGGCATCTTGTGGTCACCGTTCCTACACAGCGGATTCCCACATCTGATCTCCAACACGATCCCCTTCGCGGTGCTCAGCGCACTCGTCCTCGTCCGAGGTCCGCGCCTGTGGATCAACGCCAGCGTGATCATTGTCGCTCTTGGAGGCCTCTTGGTTTGGGCGTTCGCCATTGGCTCCAATGAGGTCCATATCGGGGCCTCGGGCTGGGTCTTTGGTTTGTTTGGGTTTCTGGTGGCATCCGCGTTCTTTGAACGCAGGCCACTGTCGATTGGCATCGGGCTCATCACGCTCTTCCTCTACGGCGGAACGATCCTCATCGGCTTCGTACCCCGGCCTGGATTGTCCTTTGAGGGCCACATCTTCGGTTTCGTCGCAGGCGTCGTTGCGGCTCGGGTGCTCACCTCACGCAAGGTGAAATCCGTCGCTAGCAACCCCGACCCTCTTCTCGATAGCTAACGTCTGACCATGCCACCTGACGATCGTGAGACGATCCTCATCCGAATCTCCGGACCGGACCAAAGCGGCATCACCTCAAGCGTGATGGCGGTCCTCTCACGGGCGAATGCATCGGTGCAAGACATCGAACAGATCGTTGTGCGCGGCCGATTGACCCTCGAACTTGTCGTCGATGTGCCCCCAGGTCAAAACGTTCTCAAAGATGTGCTGCTCATTGGCTGGGAGCGTGGGCTCGATATCGACTTTGAGGTTGTCGAATCGATTCCCGTACCGTCGTTGCCGAGCCTCATCGTGTCGGTGATCGGCCCCGAACTCGGTCCACAGGACCTCGAACAGGTCACGGCGGCAATCGCCAAGGCCAACGGCAATATCGAGCGCATCAAGCGGCTCGCGCGCACGCCGGTGTGGTGTTACGAATTCGAGGTCCATGGCGGTCACGCCGATGAGATGCGAGCGTTGCTCGTCGACACCGCCGCCGACAACCCACGTTTCGACGTTGCCGTCCAACGAAACGGGCTACGCCGACGTGCGCAACGCCTGATCATCCTCGATGTCGACTCGACGTTGATTCAAAACGAGATGATCGACCTCCTCGCTGAGCAGGCTGGCGTCGGCGAGCAGTGCGCAGCGATTACCGAGTCGGCAATGGCTGGCGAACTCGACTTTGAGGAATCGCTACGTGAACGGGTAGCGCTGCTTGCCGGACAACCTGTGGAGATCATCGACCGGGCCTACGAACGACTCGAGCTCACCCAAGGGGCGAATACCTTCATCAGCACCCTCAAGCACATGGGATACAAGGTGGCCATCGTGAGCGGAGGCTTCACGAGTTTCACGAGTCGTTTGAGCGATCGTCTCGACCTCGACTACGCCCACGCCAATATCTTGGAGATTCGTCGAGGGATCCTGACCGGCAAGATTGATGGTCCGGTCGTCGATCGCGCCGCCAAGGCCGACTTCCTTCGCGAAATCGCAACCATCGAAGGCATCGCTCTCGAGCAGGTCGTTGCCGTAGGCGACGGCGCCAATGACCTCGACATGCTCGCCACAGCAGGGTTGGGCGTTGCCTTCTGCGCCAAACAAGTCGTGCGCGAGGCCGCAGACACTACCCTTAGCACCCCACATCTCGATGCGGTCCTGTTCATGCTGGGCGTGCGTCGAGAGGAACTCGTCGCCGAAAAGACCATCGACGACAGCGCCGAGTAGGCAAGTCCACAAAAACGAGGCGGAAATCACAGTGAACGCGGCGAGTTCCCCGCATCGCTTCCCCATTGACCCCGTAGCTTGGAGCCATGCGGATTCTTGTGACGGAAAAACTTGCTGAAAGCGGCCTCGACCTCCTTCGAGATGCGGGCCACGAAGTCGACGTGTCGCTGGGGCTCTCCCCTGACGAGCTTTGCGAAGCAATCGTGGGGGCACACGGACTGATCATTCGGTCCGCTACACAAGTCACCGCAGAGGTCTTCGAAGCAAGCGATGTCCTGCAGGTTGTTGGACGCGCAGGCGTCGGACTCGACAACGTCGACACCGACGCAGCAACCGCTGCTGGTGTCATCGTTGCAAACGCCCCGACCTCGAATTCGGTGTCGGCCGCCGAACACACCTTGGCCATGCTTCTCGCCGTGGCACGAAACGTGCCGCAAGCTCACGCCGCGCTTACCAATGGCCGATGGGAACGCTCCAATTGGGGCGGAGTCGAGCTGATGGACAAGACCCTCGGCATTGTCGGCCTGGGCAACATTGGTGGCATCGTTGC
The DNA here is from genome assembly GCA_964441145.1 of uncultured Acidimicrobiales bacterium. Lineage (GTDB taxonomy): Bacteria > Actinomycetota > Acidimicrobiia > Acidimicrobiales > SHLQ01 > SHLQ01. Next base: position 8,742 of record CAYTUB010000062.1, on the reverse strand, counting down.
GGTGCGGGCGAAGGCCTTTGGCATGCGACTCATTGGCCACGATCCCTTCGTGAGCCCCGAGCGGGCATCAGAACTTGGGGTCGAGCTCATGGGTATCGACGAACTGGTGGCCGAAGCTGACTTCTTGACGCTGCACCTGGCGCGCACGCCAGACACCGTCAACCTCATCAACGCCGAACGCCTCACGTTGGCCAAACCAAACCTTCGGATCGTCAACGTCGCACGCGGCGGCATCATCAACGAGGCCGATCTCGCCGAGGCCATCTCGGCAGGCACGATCGCTGGAGCGGCGATCGACGTATTCGACAGCGAACCCAAGACCGAGTCACCGCTTTTCGCCCTGCCCCAGGTCGTTGTCACCCCGCACCTTGGTGCGAGCACTTCTGAGGCTCAGACCCGAGCAGGTGAAACCATCGCCGAGCAGGTTCGGCTCGCACTCGCCGGTGACTTTGTTCCGTTCGCAGTCAACGTCGCCGCCCGCGGCGTGTCCGAAACCGTTCGCCCCTTCCTCCCGTTGGCCGAGATACTTGGCGCCCAGTTCGCTCGCCTTGTCGAATCCCCTACTTCGGTCGACGTCGTCTTCGCCGGCGAGATCGGTGGAATGGATTGCAGAATGGCCGAACTGGCCATTACCAAGGGCGTCATGAGCCAATCAAGCGATGTGCCGGTGAGCTATGTGAATGCCGAAGACATCGCCAAGGAATCCGGCGTGAAGTTCAATGCTCGAGCAACAACCAAGACCCCGTCTGGGTTGGTCAACGGCATCAAGGTCGAGGGAGACGGCCACTCCATTGCAGGAACCATCGATCTTCTCACCGGTGCTGCCCGAATCATCTCGGTTGATGGCATCACGATCGACCTACCGTCGAGTGAGCATTTGCTTCTCGTGATCAACGAAGATTCACCAGGCATGATCGGCAAGGTCGGCACGATCTTCGGCGAAGCCGGGATCAACATCGACGATATGCACCTGGGGCAATCGGCAACGGGCGATATTGCGCTCATGGCGCTGTCTACCAAGACGGCGATCCCTGAGGTCATCGTCGCAAAGCTCCAAGAGCTTCCTCAAATTGTGTCGGTGCGAGACATCAGCGTCCCTCACTAAGGCCGAGCCGCCCCACTACGGGATATCGGCAGCGGACAACGACACGCTGGTCGCGCCGTCGGGCGTGATACCAAATGCCTCTTCGGGCAGCGGCGGCCCAGGAGGCGTGCCATCGCCGAAGGGGCTACCGCCCAGAGCTTCTCGCCCATGTGCCGATAGTAGCGGGCGAAGGTCTGGGCCCACCGGGGTGACCCGGGTTGGGTTGATGCCGGTGTGGACCGCGTAGTAGTGCTCTTTGACCTGGTCGAACTCGACCGTGTCACCAAAGCCGGGGGTCTGGAACAGGTCTCGCAGATATCCCCACAGTGCAGGCATCTCAGAGATCTTGTTTCGGTTGCACTTGAAGTGCCCGTGATAGACCGCGTCGAAGCGCACGAGGGTCGTGAAGAGCCGAACATCGGCTTCGGTTATCGAGTCCCCCACCAGGTATCGACGAGTGGCGAGGTGTTCCTCGAGCTCGTCGAGCCGTGCAAACAACGTGAGGTAAGCATCCTCATAGGCGGCCTGCGAGCTGGAGAACCCCGTGCGATATACGCCGTTGTTCACGTCGGTGTAGATGCCAGCGGAAATCTCGTCGATCTGGTCGCGTAGGTGCTCGGGATAGAGCTCTGGTGCGCCGTCTCGGTGATGGGCCGTCCACTGGGTAGAGAAGTCCACGGTGATCTGGGGGAAGTCGTTGGTGGCTACCTTGCCCGATGCAATGTCGACGACAGCCGGGACCGTTATACCTTTGGGGTATTCGGGGTCTCGGGCGAGGTAGGCGTCTCGGAGCCGTTCGATACCCAGTACCGGATCTCGGTGACCGGGGTCCAGGTCGAATTGCCAACTACGCCAATCGTGAGTCGGGCCGGCGAAACCAAGCGAGATTGCCGACTCGAGCCCGAGGAGGCGACGCACGATTGTGGTGCGGTTCGCCCACGGACACGCTGCTGCAGCAACGAGACGGTATCTGCCTGCTTCTACCGGCCAGGTAGCTCCGGGGTCGTCGACGATTCGGTCGGTGATGTAGGACGCGTCTCGTTCGAATGCTCCAGAATCTTTGCTCATGGACTTGACCCTACCGAAAGGTGGCCTGCCCGTTACAGCTCGATGCCTTGGCTTTCCCGCGCCTCTGCGGCAATGTGCTCGATTCCGGCGGTCGGGTGCGGACTCAGGATCGAGATTGGTACGGAGATGTCATTGCCCTCGGGGCGCAACGTTGCTACGCGACGTCCTTCGTGGGCCGAGTCGGTAGGGGCTGACAGCCGCTCGCCGAGCACCTCAGCGGTTCGGTCGAGGTCATCGGAGACCAGTCCAAGACCAGTAAAGCGAGCACCTTTGTGATCGTTGTTTGCCGGGGAGGGACCGACGAGCTCAAGCACTGTCCGACCGGCGAAGAACCGCACTCGGTGTGTGCGTGGCGCATCGGTAGATGTGGTTCGTCGCTGCTCTTGCATTCCGGCGACGGCAAAGGCTGCGACGCTTCGGTCTACATCATCGGTGGAAATCTCGACATGTTCGATGCTGAAGACACCGTTGTTGTGCCAATCACCACGGCTTGGCTTCGCGCGATCGCCCGGCGACCTACAACTCTTCAGACCATCGATATGACCGTCAACACCGGGCAGGGACCAGCCCAGGATTCCTCGGCCGTCGGCCGTCCCGACGAGTTCGACGGCGACCCGTCCAAGCATGACCTGAGAGTCGACCACCGTGAAACCGATGTCCTCCCATGCTTGGGCATCATCGCCGACGAGAAGAGTACGAAGCCGAGGCACAGGCGAGGTTTAGGAGTCTTTGAACGTCAGGTCAACGCCATCGAGGACTACACCGAGCGAACGCACTTCAAGCTCGATCGCAGCAAGATCGAACCTTCCGTCAGCCCACCTCTTGTCGAGTTCAAAGTCGAGGCGCGTTCCGTTTACGTTCGCCTTCACCTCTGAGAACGTTCCCAGGGGCTTGCCAACGCTGTACTTCTGCACGTGTGCTGTCGTACCTTTTCCGGTGATCACCCGAGCAGAAGCCGAGATCGCGTTCACCACAGCTATTCCATGGGCACACGTCAAGGCTTCGAGTCCGGTGTGGCCAGGGTGTTGGTGGCACGCCTCCAGCTCGGTGAGCAAGGCTTCCGCAGGCCCAAAGCCCTTCTCCGCCTTACCGATTGGAAGGGGTGCCCCATCATTGGTGATCGAGAAGCTGTCGTCGGCTACGACGACGGCGATCTTGCTGATCCCGGTCAGCATCCGCGCCTCGGACAACGAAAGGCACAGGGCATTCACCACACATTGATCTTTGATGGACTTGTCCGTGTTGAAGTACGAGCCGATTCGTGATCGGACGGCCTGTAGTTGCTCTTGTGACATGTGGTTACTTCCTTACGCCCGTAGCAATGACTGCTCGGTTAGCCATCCGCGGACTTCTTCGTCACCCACTGGATCGCCGGGGGCGACCAGGGAACGATGAAGGGTTCCCAACCCTTTGGAGTCCAGGAGTGTTTCTTGTTCCCGCCGCTCGACCTTTAGCAGCGCCGTCTCTGGGTCAATGAGAACTGGTTCGATGTGAAAGTTCGAACGAATCTGGGCCAGCGCCGCACCGTGAGACGCAGCGACTTCTGATGCGGTGGCGTCAGGTTCGCTCTGCACGAGGATGGATCGATGACCAACGATCTCATGTGATGCGGTGACCAGGAGTGCTTCGTCGCCAAACTGTGAAACCATTTGGACGCCCAATTCACTACAAATTGCTACTTGGCTGTCGTTGACACGCTCAAACAGCGCGAGAGGCCGGGTGAAGACTCGCTCATCGCCATCGGTGATCGCCACGACGTTAGATAGACCGAACCCGCTTTCAGTCAGGTCGTCGGCGTTGCGCTGGGCTCGCGAGCTAAGAGAGCGACCGGTAGGGCGGATATGAAGCTGCGCAGTTGAAAACGATGCAACAAAGCGCGAACGAAAGAACAAGGCCAACCCGGTAGCAAAGCTCATGCAAATGATGAAAGCCACCAAGATTCGTGAAAGCGCCGACTCAAACAAAGGAGTGATCAACAATGAGACCGGCAACAAGGAGGCAACCGAAATCACGAGAACCAGGATTCGATCGCGTTCGGCGATCGAGCGCCGAAGTGTCGAAGATTCATCAGGTACGGGGAACTCCACCTCGCCCAATCGGTCGTAACCGGGGCGCGCTTGAGCATTTGGGAGAATCCAGCTACAAGAGTCAACCTGGGCCAAACGACCTATGGGGACTCCCCCGCATACCGCCGAATCATGTATCTGTGTCCAATCCCTTTCTTGAAACTGCAGTGCAACAAAGCCCGGCGGGTGCCGCCACCCAGCAAATGGACGTTGGCACGCAACCGGAAGCTCCTATGACCCAAGCGCCGTCACCCGAAGAGGCACGACAGGCACGCGAAGAGAAATTGATGGAGTTTGTGGCCGAGATGCGTGCTGCCGGTCATCCTCGACAGGCGATCCTCGCCCAACTACTTCCGGCGAACGTCTCGGAGACTGAGGCGAACCTCACCATTGATAACGCCGATCTCTTCGCTGGGATGATGGGACGGCCGCACCCGATCGACATCAACCCAAGCGTCCGTGAGCAGATCGAAAAACAAGGCCCGATGTTGGTCACCGATTCGCTCACCAGACAACGCGATGCCGAGGCAAGCGACGAACAGAATGTCGCAATCGCCCTCGATCAGGCGAAGGCGATGGCTGCTCAAGGCCGAGGAAAGCAAGAAGTATTCGACTTCCTCGTGAGCTCTGGAGCACCGACAGAGCAGGCGCAGCAAGTGATCGAGGGTCTGCCGTTCAAAGACGCAGGAGAAGCACCAAAGAAGCGCTTCGGTTTCCTTCGCCGCTAGCTCGTCAACCCAGTCCACATAGAGACCCACTCGGCGCAGCATGCGCCGAGTGCCTCGCTAGCTACGGGCGACTCTGACGATGTTGTGGAGACGGGCCATGTACTTTGCCTTGGTCTCAAACCGCGACGCATCGTCTTCGAAATTGTGGTCGAACTTGATCCCGGCATGACGCGCCGCTTCGAGTGTTGCGTCGAGTTCGTCGGCGGAGAGCGATGGCTCGATTGAAAACCTCGCCATCTGGTTGCCTGCGAACGCCCGCTCGATTCCGACGGCAGCCAACCAGATCACGATGCCACCGACGATCCCAAAGATGATGAAGGAGTTGTCGCTAAGTCGAGCGATGAGCAGGCCGATCACGACGCCCGGAGACAACAACGCGAGCCACCCGACCGCACCCAGATCGAGCATCGCAAATCCACCGTGGCGGAGTTGAAGCCCCCACGTTGTGACACCCACCTGGGGGCCTTGCGTATTCGCGCCGTTTGGAGTCTCAGAAGAGTTGTTGAACCAACCGGTCATGGACGCAATAGATTTTTCACACTGCGGGAGACAGCGCTGCGCCACCGAAGGTCACGCTGAAGCGTTCGCAATAGATCTCCACTGCGTTGAACACGTCCAAGTCGACCTCAGGTGGAATCTCGTAGTTTTGGTTTCCGATGTTGCCGGCGAGCGGTCCAAGGTTGACGAGGTCGCCGTTCTCTGCTCGAAGGATCACCTTCAGGTCGGGTCCGTTGTTGGTCGAGAAGTCTTCGAAGCGCAGGAACCGTTGGTCACTGCCATCGTTGAGAACGAGCGCTTGGCCCGTGATCGTGTAGCTGCTAACGCCGGCGAAGTCGCCGCTGAACAGAGTGACGATGTCGCCGTCCATCTGCGTGTCACCGAGGGATTGATCTGTCTCGGTCTGGTTCTGATCGGCTTCGTCCATCGCCGCGAGGAATTCTTCGCTTTCGAGCAGCGTCGCCAGCTCTTCTTCGCTGAGTTGCTCTCCCGAGGAAAAGACGGGACCTGCCTGATCAACCTCGTTGTCGATGAACGCTGCCTGGATACCAAAGAAGCCAAAGGCCAGCCAAGCAAGCACTGCCAGTCCTGCGACTCCGGCGAGGGCCCCGAGGGGAGTGAGCATAAATTTCTTCATTGAGAATCGAACCTTTCCGTGTTCTACGCTATCGCCGAGACGACAGATCGACTTTGGACAACCGGGCGGCGATACTGTCCGAGATGGTTAGTCATAAGGATCCAAATCTTGTCGTTCTCGATGGAGGGATGGGTAAGCAACTCGAGAAGTCCGGTGCTCCATTCCGCCAGCCTGAATGGTCGGCGCTGGCCCTTCTCGAAGCCCCCGAAACGGTTCGCCGCGCGCACGATGCGTTTATTGCAGGTGGCGCCGACGTCATCACGATGAACACCTATGCCGTAGTCCCGTTTCACTTGGGTACTGACAGGTTTTTCGACAGGGGCAGCGAGCTTGCTCGGCTTGCCGGCCAACTCGCGCGCGAAGCAGCAGACCATGCCAACCGCCCGGTCCGCGTGGCTGCCTCGATGCCTCCGTTATTCGGGTCCTATGAGCCGGAGAAGTTTGATCCCGCTGCGGCTCCGGCGATCTATGACCTGCTCGCCCAAGCCCAAGAGCCCTTTGCTGATCTCTGGATCGCCGAAACGGTCAGCTCGATCGCCGAAGCCACCGCAATTCTCGATGCGATCGATCGCACCGGTTCGGGCAAAGAAGTGTGGGTGAGCTTTACCGTTCCCGACGACATCCCAGCGAAGGGCGACACGGTCGCCCTCCGGTCCGGCGAGTCGATCGAGGACGCCGTCGCTGCGGTTGGCGATCGAGTCGATGCCATTTTGTTCAACTGCTCCCCGCCCGAAGCAATTTCGATAGCCCTCAACCAGCTGCAGGATGCACTTGGGGACAACCCTGGCACTATCGAGACCGGGGCCTATGCCAACGCCTTTGTCGCCAAAGAAGAGGGCTACGCCGCAAACGAGGTGCTCCTCGACCGCCGTGACGATCTGACCACGGCGGCCTACCAAGAGATTGCTCAGGGCTGGATCGCAGGCGGTGCCTCCATCGTGGGCGGCTGCTGCCATATGTTCCCCGAGCACATCGAGGCACTTACGTCGCTTCGGAGTTGATCACATCCAGCTCTGGCTCGTCGGCGCTCAACATCTCGGGAAGCACGAAGGCGAGTCGTAGGAACGTTCCACCAATGACGAAGAACAGAGCGGCTCGCCAGAGCACATCAACAGCGACCAGGTCTACAAAGATCAGCTTTGCGCCGGTGAGACCGAGCGTGACCAAGGCGAGGTTGATTGCTTTGGAGAAGTGTTGACGAGCAAGGTCGCGGTTCCAAAGCGGACGGCTCGCTAGCAAGCCAACGCTTACGGCAACCCACGAGATGCTCACCCACATTTGTTCTTGTGGGACGAGGCGCCACAACGCTGCGATCCAAAGCAGAAAGCCAAGCCACAACAGAGCCGCACCCGTCGGTGCTTCGGGCCGCTCTCGCACCTGCCAGAGGCCACCGCCTACGGCGACAAGAACAGCACCCGTTGCTAGTGATTCTCCGACGCTGAGGCCGCTGTTGGTGAGCGCTCCGAGAATGAGTCCTGCCGTCCAGGTGGTGACGAGAGCGGTCAAGGCCACCGCTGCGGTGATCATCTCGGGAAGTTGCGTCTGGCGAGCGAGAACTCCGGAGACGATGGCCGCACCGAGTAGGCCGACCAGTAGCGCCGGACCTTGGGTGATCACGGCGAGGCCAACAGCCATCGTTGCGATACCGGCGAGTTGGTGCAGAGCAATCATCAGCTCGGATCGACGTGCTTCAGACGTTGTCTCCTTCCAAGCGGTCGCGACTCCGGCTCCGAGAAAGCCCACGGTCATGATCGCCCAGCCCTGATAGTCGGCACCGGAACGGGAACCAATGATTGATCCATCCAGCAACCAGGCCACCGTGAGGGCCGCCCAGGGGACGAACAGGGCAAAGACTCGGGCCTCAAGTGCTGCCGTCGATGCCCAGGCCTTGGGCGACTGCCCGAGCAAGCCACTGGCCTGTTGCCATGCCAATGCACCAAGCGCCCCGATACCAACCACAACAGACAGGGTCGCAAGCGTCGCCAGAGCCTGGACGTCGACGACCACGGCCCCGATAGAGACGATGAACCCAGCGGTGAGGGCACCGATACTCCGTGCGATCGACCAGCGTTGACCGTGACAGGTGACGCCGAGCAGGATCGCCCACACGGCGCCGGTTGCTGCGATGAAGGCTGGCGAGTCGACACCAGCCGAGTTCAGTAGGAACATGCCGATCAGCGTTGCGGGCGCAGCCATAATCGCGAGGACCTCGGACTCATGGGACCGAGCCAGCACGAGGAACAACCCAATTGCAGCGGTGAGCCAGCCCGTTGCCGCCGTCAACGGCAAGATGTCTAGGCCAACGTGGCCAACAACACCCGAGATGAACAGACCAGCGGCACCACCAGCGGCGAAGGTGACACGCCACGGCTTGCGGTCAGTGTCGAAGCGAAAGCTCTGGGCGACAAACGCGAGTGACACCACGGTGGCCAAGATGAGCTGAGCGGTGGGGCCGATCCATCCGCGGCTGATCGCCGTTGACACAAAGAAGATTGCGGAGAGCACGACAAGTGAGATACCGCCGAAGCGGAAGGCGGTCTCGGCGCTAAGCCCGACCGAGGGCGAGTTCACCGTTACCGCCTGACCCGCAGGCTGACCCGTCGATGCCCCCGGCGGCGGGATCACGTGGTTCGGACGAGCGGTCGGTGACGGCGGCGGGGG
>CAYTUB010000061.1:0-16041 GCA_964441145.1 uncultured Acidimicrobiales bacterium | reverse complement strand
GTGCATGTACTCCGAGCACGGGTTACTCGCGTTGATCCGGCCAGCGTTTGGCGTGGTGTGCCACCGGTTAATCGTCGTATCGAATTGCACGCCGGGGTCGGCACACTCCCATGCCGCCTTCGCTATGTCACGCAACAAGTCGCGTGCGGGCACCGACTTTAGTGGAGAGCCGTCCACCACAGCGTTGAGTGACCAGTCGTCCCCCGCGACGACGGCGTCCATGAAGGCGTCGCTGACGCGCACAGAGTTGTTGGCGTTTTGGTATTGAATACTGATGGAATCGGCGCCATCGAGGTCCATGTCGAATCCAGCGTCGCGAAGAGCGCGTGCCTTGTCTTCCTCGCGAGCCTTGCACCAAATGAACTCCTCGACATCGGGGTGATCAATATCGAGCACCACCATCTTTGCGGCACGCCGCGTCTTGCCGCCGGACTTTATGGTCCCCGCAGAAGCGTCGGCGCCGCGCATAAAGCTCACCGGCCCCGACGCAGAGCCTCCACCGTTGAGTTGTTCAGCCGATGACCGCACTCGAGAAAGATTGACCCCAGCTCCACTGCCGCCTTTGAAGATCATCCCTTCCTCGGCATACCAGTTGAGGATGGATTCCATCGTGTCGTCCACTGACAAGATGAAACATGCTGAGGCTTGTTGTGGAACGTCCTTAACCCCCAAGTTGAACCATACGGGGCTGTTGAACGCTGCTCGTTGGGAACAGATCAGGTACTTGAGTTCAGCGTTGAACGTGGCTGATTCGACGTCGTCTACGAAGTAGTCGCCCTCGATCCCCCAGTTGGTGATCGTGTCGACGACTCGGTCGACAACCTGTCGCAACGAGGACTCCCGCTCGGCGGTGCCAAGGGTGCCGCGGAAGTACTTCTGGGAAAGAATGTTCGATGCATTGATAGACCACGATGCCGGCACTTCGATATTGGCTTGTTCGAATGCGACCGTGCCGTCGCGCCAGTCGTGGATGCGCGCATCTCGCCGTTCCCAGGTGAACTGGTCATAGACGTCGACATCGGCGCTGGTATGGCGTCGTTCAAAACGCAAGGCCTTGTCAGCTCCTAGCGGGTGAGATGCAAGTGACATGGAGATCTACCTCTGAGGAACTGCGCCTCGCTATTTCGATGTGGGCGGGTGAAGAGAGCTTCGGGGTCAGAGGGTGACGCGGATGCGCGCTGAGCGCCCCTCGCATGTTCTCTCAAGGTCCAACACCAGCAAAGCCCGTGTTGTTCCGGCGTGCCAAAGGCACTCTCCACCCGCTGTACCCCCACGCTACGGAAAGTTGGTTGTGAGCGAAAAGTGTACGAGCTGTTGATTTCGCGTGGATATCTCGGATCTTTTCCACAATTCCGGCAGGAACCGGCCACCGAGAAAGCCCGCGGCCCCTCGATAACGTTCTTTTCTATGGACCAGATATTCCCCAGCCCTGTGGACGACGTGGATCCGGTCAATTTGTATCGATTGGACAAACGACAGTCTGAACTTGACCGTCCGTGGGTCTTGTTGAACATGATCTCCTCTGTCGACGGCGCTATTGAGACCAATGGTGTGTCCGGTGGTCTTGGGGGTCCCGGTGACAGGTCCGTCTTTGGGGCGATCCGGGGAATTCCCGATGTGATCCTCGTCGGATCAGGAACAGTCATCGCCGAGAATTACCGACGCCCTCAAACCCCACCGGCCACGCAAGAGTTCCGAGTCTCTTCGGGCCAGGCACCTCGGCCGCGTATTGCCATCGTGTCTGGGTCCCTGTCGATCCCGAGCAACCACCGGGTGTTTGATGCCGAGGCTCCCCCGATCGTGGTGACGCATGAGAAATCTCCGCCTGAGAGACGCCAGGCGCTCGCTGAAGTGGCCGACATTATGGTCGCGGGCGACGACGTCATCGACCTAGAGCTGGCGCTGCGCAACCTCCATCGCTCCGGAGCAGAAACCGTACTTTTGGAAGGTGGCCCCACGCTTAACGGTGCCATGTTTGCGGCGGGTCTTGTTGATGAGCTTTATCTCTCGCTCGCTCCATCGATAGTCGGTGGCACCGGTTCGCGTATGTTGACCGGAAGCCACATGGGCGAACCTGCTGGCCTAGCGCTGGACCGGGTGCTGCACCAGGACGGCTATCTGTTCCTTCGGTACCTTCGTCGGACATAGTTCAGCCGCCGACCAAGCTGTGGTCGACAACGATTCGCTGACCAATATCGAGATCGGCGGTGCCCGCTGCCGTCTTCAAGACATGCAACAGTTCGTTGACGTCTTGACCTGGGGCAGCGATGTCGTGGGCGATACCCCAGAGGGTGTCGCCTGGTTGGACGACGTAGACCTCGATCTTGTCGACGACGACCGCGGAATCTACATGTGCGGTGTTTGTTTGCGCAGCTTCAGGGCCCTCGGCGGCCGCGTCGCCGCCAAGCACGACAAAGGCCACAACAATTACCGCCGCCAATAGCAGCGCCAGCAAGCGGTTGATCACCAAGGGCGACTCGACCGAACCAGCCAGGGCGAGATGTTCGGAGTTAGACACCGGCGCAGCTTCACTACGAGGGCGCATGGACGCCTGGCGTGTATCGATTGCGTCGAGGCTGGGGAAATGAGATGCGGTGAAGGTCATGGTTCCAGTCTTGCGATGGGGTGTGACAGCGAGATTCGCTGTGCGCTTCCAAGGGGCTTACAGGCCGGGTCCTCCACCACCCCTCCGAAGAACTCGGCGAGGATCCTTGACCCGGTACATCCGTTCGGCGAACATGTGTTTGTCGAACTTCCGTTCCCAAGTTATAGTACGAACAGTTGTACGATTGCAACCTCCTATCGAAAGAATGTTCGACCCGAAAGGCGCAACCCATGAGCACCACTAATTTGACCGAGCGACAACAAGGAATTCTCGACTTCATCGATTCGGAGAACCGCGAACGTGGTTACCCGCCTTCCGTGCGCGAGATCGGCGAAGCGGTAGGGCTGACCTCGCCTTCTACCGTGCACAGCCACCTCAATACGCTCCAAAAGCTCGGGTACCTACGTCGGGATCCGTCCAAACCACGAGCGATCGAGGTTCGCTACGACCCGAACTCCGGTGCGGTCATCGAACGCGGCGCGGTCACACACGTTCCCCTCGTTGGTGACGTGGCTGCTGGAACCGACGTGCTCGCCCACGAAAACGTTGAAGAGCTCATGCCATTGCCAACAGAGTTCACCGGCGAGGGAGAGCTGTACATGTTGCGGGTACGAGGCGAATCGATGATCAACGCGGGAATTCACGACGGCGATTACGTCGTCGTTTCCCGACAGGACACCGCGCAAAACGGAGAAATCGTCATTGCCGGAATCCCAGGCGAGGAAGCAACGGTCAAGACCTACGAAGCAAAGGGAAACACCGTGACACTGCTTCCGGCCAACGATGCACTCGAACCAATGGTCTTTCGCTCAGACGAAGTACAGGTCTTTGGAAAAGTCGTCACTGTATTGCGCCGGTACTGACGTACCGGTTTGCGCCGGCACTGACGTACCGGTTTACGCGGTTGCAGAATCTGCCTACACGCCGTTCGTAAGCAGATCTTCGAGAGCTTGATATGACATCACCAGCGGGATCTCGTTGAGATGTTCCGCCTGGGTGTGCGCGAGCGTGGGTTCTCCGGGACCGAAGTTCACCGCGGGAATTCCCTGTTCGGCAAAGAAGGCCACATCGGTCCAGCCAAGCTTTGCCCGCACCAACAGATCGTTGCGTCCGAGAAAGATTGCCATGAGGGGGTGACGTAGGTCCGGCTTCGCTCCCGGCGACATATCGGTTACTTCAAAGGTGTCGTCGTCTTCCATATGCGGGGCACACACGCGCCGCAAGAACTCTTCGGCTTCTTGTGCTGAGCGGTCCGGGGCAAAACGATGGTTGATCGTGACCGTGGCGGCATCAGGTACAACGTTGCCGGCCACTCCCCCCTCGACAAAGACGGCCTGAGTGGCTTCTCTGAACTCGCACCCGTCGATCACGGGCTTGCGAACCGCCAGTGACTCCAGCGCGCTGAGCAGCGAAGCCAGGCGATGAATCGCATTGCGCCCCATCCACGGACGTGCGCTGTGTGCACGTTCTCCACGAAGCGTCACACGGGCACGCATCGTTCCCTGACAGCCCGCTTCTACTACCGCATCGGTTGGCTCCCCAAGAATTGCGACGTCGGCATCGAGAAGTTCGGGGACCCGATCAAAGAGTTCCCGAAGTCCGTTGTGTTCAAGGGCCACCTCTTCTCGGGCGTAAAAGACGTAGGTGACATCGACCGCGGGCTCCGTGACGGTGCGAGCCAGTTCGAGCATGACCGCAAGACCGCCTTTCATATCCGATGCCCCAAGTCCGTGTAGAACCTGTCCTTCTATTCGAGCGGTTCCGTTGTTGTTCTCCGGCACGGTGTCGAGATGCCCGCCAAGAGCGATTCGGTACTCTCGATCGAGGTTTGTGCGAGCAACAATATTGTCGCCAACGCGAACGACCTCTAAGCCGTCGACTTCGCGCAACTGCGCCTCGAACCAGTCGGCGATCTCGGCCTCCTCAAAGCTGACCGAACTCATGTCGATGAGATCTGCGGTTAGGTGCAAGAGAGGGTGAGCCATGGACTTAGGCTAACGCCCGACCGCTCAGACCTATACGGTCAGGCGAGTAAGAGGCGCCATGGACTTAGGCTAACGCCCGACCGCCCAGACCTATGCGGTCAAACGAGTGTTGATCTCTGCGATCAGCTCATCGGATTGCACGACTGCGACCCGCACATAGTCTGCGCTGACGTCACCGTAGAACTCCCCTGGCGACACGATGAGGCCAACACGTTCAGCGAGCTCTTGGGCAAGACCCCACGCATCTCCCCCAGGTGCTCGTAGCCACAGATAGAAGCCGCCCTCGGGCATCGATGCCTCAACGCCGAAGGCGCTCAAGACAGAGATCATGGCGTGCAATCGGCGGTGATAGGTCTCGCGTTGGGCGACCACGTGTGATTGATCTCCCAAGGCCACCGCCGCAGCGTGTTGGGTGGGCCCGGCAACCATGGCCCCGGTGTGCTTGCGAATCTCTTGACACCAATGGACAATCTCGGGATCGCCGGCGTAGAAACCGGAACGAAGACCGGCGAGGTTCGATCGTTTCGACAAGCTGTGGACGGCGAGCACGCCTTCCACACCGCTACTCAGGATCGTGCGTGGCTCGCCGTTCCAGGTGAACTCGATGTAGCACTCATCGCTCGCGATCAACACGTTGTGGGCTCGCCCCCATTGGGCGAGTGCGTCGAGGTCTTCAAGCGCTCCCGTGGGGTTGCCGGGGCTTGCGACCCACAGCACGCTGGCTCGGGCGATGTCAGCTGGATCAATCTGGTCGAGTTGAAGGTGCCAGTTTCCATCGACGGGCACGGGCACGGCACGCCCGTGGGCGAGGCGGGCACCCATTGCATAGGAGGGATAGGCCACGGCCGGATACAGCACGGTGTCTCGCGATGGGTCTTTGAGACGAAGCAGATGCGGCAGGCCAGCAACGAACTCCTTAAGGCCCATGGTGGCGCCGACGCCCGCGGGATCGATATCAACATCGAACTGTGTCCGCATCCACGTGGCAGCAGCAGTTCTGAACTCGCTAGTGCCAATCGAGGGCGGATATCCGCGCTCGGCCCCAGAAGCCGACAGGGCTTGAACTACCGCGTCTGGCGGCGCATCAAAGGGCGCACCGATCGACATATCGATCGCAGAGCCATGTCGCTCCACAGCCAAGGCTCGAAAGGTATTCAGCCGGTCATAGGGGTAAGGAGGTAGATCGAAGGCTTCCATTGCTGGCAAACTCTAGAGCCAATCAATCCCAGGGATCGGGTTCTGGTGCGGCGGGCTTGGATGCCCCGGTAAGCCACTCGGCGAGCCGCCCTACCGAATCGGGGTCGAGTCGTGCCCGGACGGTTATCCCGGTCTCGCTTGCCATCTCGGTGAGCACCTGACCTTCGCGATGCACTTGTGCCAGAACGTCACCCCGATCGTATGGGATGGCGAGTTCGACGAGAGTCGTCATTGCCCGCAGTCGATCACCAATCACCGAAAGAAGGTCATCAAAGCCCCGACCATCGTGGGCCGACACGCCAACCGAGCCTGGGAGTCTACCGAGGGTGCCTTCGACATCGGTTGCGATATCGAGCTTGTTGAAGACCATCAGTTCGGGCACGTCCTGGGCGCCGATGGCTTGGAGTGTTCGTCGGACCGCATCAATGTTGCCCTGGATGTCGGGGGCGGAGGCATCGACCACGTGCAGAAGGAGATCGGCGTCGACCACTACATCGAGGGTGCTCTTGAACGCTTCGACGAGTTGTGTCGGGAGTTTGCGGACAAAGCCGACGGTGTCGGTTAGGAACAGTGTCTCTCCCCCAGGAAGCTGGAGGCGGCGCGTGGTGGCATCGAGCGTTGCAAACAGTCGGTCCTCCGCCAGGACGTCGGCATTGGTCAGCCGGTTTAGGACGGTCGACTTACCCGCGTTGGTGTACCCGACAAGCGCGACACGGCGATTAGAGGTTCGTTTCCGCGCCTTGGCCTGCACCTCTCGGTTCTTTGCGAGCTTGCGCAGGTTCTCTTCAAGCTTGTGGACCCGTCGAACCAAACGCCTCCGGTCGACTTCGAGTTGGGTCTCACCGGGGCCTCGGGTGCCGATTCCTCCGCCCTGCTGGGAGAACGTTTTCGCGGAGCTCCGCAGGCGCGGGAGACGGTACTTCAGTTGAGCGAGTTCGACTTGGGCCTTGCCTTCGGTGCTCGAGGCATTTTGGGCGAAGATATCCAAGATCACCGCGGTCCGATCGAGTGCAGACCGACCGAGGAGCTTCTCGAGGTTTCCTTGTTGGGCCGGGCTTAGTTCGTCGTCGAATACCACGGTGTCGGAGTCCGCTGCGAGCGACATCTCCTTGATCTCTTGTGCCTTGCCCTTGCCCACAAAGGTGGCAGGATCAGGGGCATCACGTCGCTGGTGAACGCGCCCAACTTCGTCCGCTCCCGCAGTGTCGATCAGCCGTCCAAGTTCATCGAGGGATGCGTCGGTCTCCTCGGCTGACCCGTCGGGCATCGTGACCCCGACGAGAACAATGCGCTCGCGAAATGTCCGGTCGATAAGACCCGACGACTCGCCGCCATATTCACCAAACGCGCCACGGTGATCGGAGATGAAGTCCGTTGGGTTGACCTTGCCAGACCCCTCATAGTCATCACCCACGTGGGACCTCTACGGCGCCAACGTAGGTTGTGGCGCCGCTCAAGATCGCCGTTGGTCGCTCTGCGGTAGACACATCGACAACCGCTTCGCCACCGGGCATGGAGACAGTGACCGACTCGGCGACCGCTCCCCAGTCATAGAACCGTTGGGCGGCCACGGTGGCTCCCGAACCACACGCTTGGGTGATCCCCGCTCCCCGCTCCCACACCGCCAAGGACAGCGTGTCGGTTCCAGAAACGGCGACGAGGTGGACGTTTACACCGTGAGGGAAATGCGCTTCGATCTTGGGACCGATCGATTCGAGATCAAACGAGTGCGGATCATCGACTTCGAGCACGACGTGCGGATTCCCAACCGCTCCCGTCTCCCACCGCGTTGCTTCAATGTCGTGCAGAGCGAGGAAGTCGTCAACGTTGGGCGCGTCACCTTCGGTAACCGGACCCATATCGACCGAGGCCGAACCAATCGCGGGGTCCTCGCTCGCTGCATAGGTACAGACACGTACGCCGGCCAATGTGTCAACGTCGAGTTCGAGTGCTTGGACACCTCGCCGCATCGCCACCGCTTGCAGAAAACACCGCATCCCGTTTCCGGAAATCTCCGCGGTTGAACCATCGGAATTAAACAGGCGCATGATGACTGTGGAACCGGAGTCGATCCCAAAGATCAACCCATCGGCACCGATACCGGTACGCCGGTTACACAGGTCCTGGGCGAGAGCACTGGCGCGCTCGGGCACCTCATCGACAAACGTGACGAGAAAGTCGTTCCCAAGGCCGTGGTGTTTGGTTAGGTGCACCACACCAGTATGTATCGCGCGCGCCCAACAGCGACCTCGGAGACCGACGAATCCGACATTCAACTTTTGAGCTAGACATGCCGACTTTAGGGTGATGCATAGGGAGAACAGCCACGGTGAATCGTGGATGACGGTAATAGAGCTTTGTCGGGCGGTAGGCGACCTGGTGCATACAACCCAGCGAGAACGTGGTGGCAGCAGTGTGTACCTCGCCAGCGGAGGGACTCGCTTTCGCCTCCAGCTCGACGAGCTTCGAGAGGACACCGACAAGGCGATCGAGGGCTTCCTCGCCGCCTATGACGCTCCGGTCGCCCAGCAATTTCTCCATTCGGCCGAATACGCGACCGCCAGTCGAATGTTGGTGCGCCTCGCTCCACTGCGATCCAACGTCGACAAACTCAGCATCGACGTAAGCGAAGTCATCGAGACGCTCACCGACTTGAACGAAGCACTTCTCCTGCTCAGCGGCACTCTCATCGAGCAAGTGCCGTCCACCCACGACCGAGCGCGAATGCTCGGCCTGCTGGCATTGCTTCGAGCCAAGGAACTCACGGGCGCAGAACGCGCTGTCCTGGCCCAGGTCTTTACCGAGGACCGATTCCGAGGTGGAAACTACCTGTGGGTCGTAGCGTTGATCTCGGCGCAAGAAACACTCCTGCGAATCGCGGTCGGTGGCAATGACCAAGCCTTCGCAGCCGAGCTAGCCAGGATTAACGGCACCGATACTTCGCGCAATACCACAGCGCTCGAAACAACCGCCTTCGTCAATGGCATCGGAACCCTGGGTGTCGATCCATCCGACTGGTTCCGCGAAGTCACCGGACGTATCGACCTACTCAAGTCGCTCGAGGACACGTTGTTTGCGGGCATATCACAGCCGCAGGAGGAGCCGGACTCCGAGCTCGATGACCGTCTCATCGCCGAAGCCATATCTGCCACCGTGCTCGCCATGCGAGAACTCCGTGCCCAAGTCGATGATGTCCGGAAGGGCGAACTTCCCCTGCGTGAATTTCTCCGAGGTCACGGCGACGCACTTGTCCATGCCGAAATGCAGCTGACGACAGCACTGCAAACCGAAGAGCTCACCACCCGAGCAACGCGCGATGAACTCACCGGGGTCTTGAACCGGTCCGCGGTTCCGTCCCTCATCGAGGCGGCAATCCAGCGATCTCGAAATGACAACAGCCTCGTGTCGGTCCTGATGGTTGACCTCGACAATTTCAAGGTCATAAACGACAGCCTTGGCCACACTATCGGTGACGGATTGCTTCGTTCTGTTGCCGAACGGCTACGCCGGGTCAGCCGATCACAGGACGCTGTTGCACGAGTGGGCGGCGACGAGTTCCTCGTCGTGGCGCCCGAAATCCAAGACGAGAAGGATGCCCTCGACCTTGCCGAGTACATCGTTGCCCACTTCGCCGAACCTCACATCGTGGAAGGGCGAGAGCTCGTCGTCAACGTCTCCATAGGGATTGGGGTGGCGAACGCGTCTCAACCGACCGACCGGCTACTTCGAGATGCCGACATGGCGTTGCATCGCGCGAAACAGTCAGGCCGAGGCGGCGCGGTTGTCTTCGACAATGCCTTGCGCCTGGAAATGGAGAAGCGTCACGAAATTGAGATCGGCCTCCGTGGGGCGATCTCAAACAACGAGATTCATGCCAACTTCCAACCAATCGTCGATCTTCAAACCGGTGAGGTCATCGCTACTGAAGCGCTCGCTCGCTGGACTCGCGGAGACGAGACCCTTACCGCGGCGAAATTCTGCGGAATCGCCGCTGACTCTGGCTTGCTGCCCTCTATCGACGACATGGTCACCCGATCGGCGTTCACCAACCGCCCGCGATTCAAGGGCTCACAACCCGCTGTGTCTATAAACGTCAGTGACCTCCAGCTACGACAGCCCCTCTTCGCCGAACAATTTCGCGAGGACATGATCTCTTGTGGGATTACTCCCAGCGATGTCTGGGTCGAGGTGACCGAGCACTACGCACTCAGCGCGGGCGTTGCGCATTCCAACCTCGAACGCCTACAAGAAATGGGCTGCACCATCGCACTCGATGACTTTGGCAGTGGCTACTCGGCCCTGTCGGTGCTGCGGACGCTCCCGCTCGATGTCGTGAAGCTCGATGGCTTCTTCGTACAAAACATCGACACCGACAAGACCAGCCAGGCCAGCGTTCGTTCGGTTCTCGATATCTTGGATTCGCTCGGCTTGCGCAGCGTCGCCGAAGGCGTCGAAACGAGGTCCCAGCTCGAAACGCTTCAAGATCTGGGCTGTGACGCCGCCCAAGGGTTCTACCTGGCGAGGCCTTCAGCAAGCGTCGACTCGTGGACGATCCCGGCACTGAGAACGACGGTCTCAGAGCGCGCTGCCTAACACGACGCTGGTCAGTTCGGGTCTCCAGCCATAAGCTCGAGCGCCTTGTCCAGCGCCGCAGCGGCAGCCGCCGGTGTGCCGTCGACGGGAACCCACCGAATCCGGGGATCTCGCCGGTACCACTTCATCTGGCGTCGGGCGAAGCGTCGAGTCCGAACCTTTGCGCCCTCGAGCGCCTCATCGAGGTCGATATCGCCTTCAATGTGACCGAGCAGTTCTCGATACCCGAGCGCCTGGCGCGCCGTTCTCCCGATAGGCCGACCCCGGTCGAGCAGGTCTTCGACCTCACGCAAGAATCCTCGTTCCATCTGCAGGTCATATCGGGCATAGATCCGCTCGTTGAGAAGATCGCTATCCATCTCTAAACCCAAGAGTCGGAACGCGATGTCGGGATACTCGGTGAGCCCCGGCCCAAACGAGGAGAAGGGCCGACCCGACCCGATCGTGACTTCCAGCGCACGGGTCAAACGCCGAGTATTCAATGGGTCGATACGACTCGCCGCTACTGGGTCGAGTCCAACAAGTTGTTCGTGGAGACTCTGCGGATCGTCCGCCCTGGCGTCGAGTTCTACGCGAACTTCGGGGAACTGCCCAGGAATCTCGAGTGCATCGATGACCGACCGAAGATAGAGGCCCGTTCCGCCCACAAGTATTGGAGTGGCGCCCCGGGCGGCGATATCGGCTGCGACCTCTCGCCAGGCTTGCTGGAAGTGCGACACGGTAAAACCGTCGGCTGGATCGGCGATGTCGATCAGGTGATGGCGAACCATCGCCTGTTCTTCTCGGGTGGGCTTTGCCGTGCCGATATCCATGCCTCTATACACCTGCATGGAGTCAACGGATACAAGTTCGATGTTGTCGAGTCGCTCTGCCAGGCGCATGGCAAGGCCCGACTTACCCGACGCCGTTGGCCCAAGAATGCACAGTGGCGGGCGCTCGAAGTACTGGGGCTCGGCCATCACCGGAACGCTGCGAGCATTCCGTACCAGTCGACCGCGCCAGGTTGCGGCCCGTGCCCCCCGGACTCCTCGTAGGCCTCCATGAAGGTACGGACAACCTCGGAGGAAAACGTCTCTGCGAGGGATCGAAGAACGATTGCCAGATCTCGCTCGGGCGGATCGAAACCATCGGCGTCGGCGCTCTCAAAGGTGACGACAGAGTCGACAATGACCGCGCTCGCGACGACGGGCGCTCCGTGGGTCCACACCGGGTCGTTTGCCGCAGGCACGAGCGCAAGCGACTGCTCGATTGCCTCTGTGCTGACGCGTTGGTACGGCGCTGGGTGCGGTTCACCCTTGCCGAGCACTCTTCGCACGTTGTCGACCTCGTGCGGAGTCTGTGGTTCGATCCCGGGTTCTGGCGTTCGGTGATGCAGGATCGCCAGAGCGCGCCCCATGGCCCAAGCGACCGGGAGTGGGTTCTGCGCGAACTGAGAGTCCGACGCCCGACCGTTCAGCCGCAAACGCTCAAGCTCATCCAGCAATGACTGGAATCTTCGTTCGCGTGCGCGGCCCACGGACAACTTCGCGTAGTTCGCCGAGCATGTAGTGCGACTTGGCTTCGGTAACTTCGACGAGCGCAACACCACCGGCCTTAAGTTCGCCGTCGAAGTGGATGAGCTTGTTCTGGCGTGTGCGCCCGGTGATCACACCCGGGTTGCGTTTCGATGGGCCTTCGATGACCACTTCTTCGATGCGTCCAATGCGCTCTTGGTTCTTCCGAGCGGCTGATCGTTCGATCACCCGACGCAAGCGCTCCATCCGCTCTTTGGTGATCTCCTTAGGAATGAAGTCATCGGTGAACTCTGCTGCCTCGGTGCCCTCGCGAGGCGAGAAGACAAACGTGTAGGCCGAGTCGTATTGGGCGGCAGCTGCGACCTCGAGGGTCTGCACGAAGTCCTCTTCGGTCTCGCCAGGGAACCCAATGATGATGTCGGTGCTCACTGCGAGGTCGTCGATACCTGCATACGCGGCATTCAGGCGATCGAGATATTTTTCGGCCGTGTAGCCGCGGTGCATGCGCTTCAGGATTTCATCGCTACCCGACTGCAGCGGAAAGTGTAGGTGGTTGCAGACAGCATCGACCTCGGCCATTGCTGCGATGGTGTCTTCACGCAGGTCTTTGGGGTGTGGGCTGGTGAAACGCACCCGCTCGATGCCTTCGACCTCACCGGTCGCTCGAAGCAGGTCGGAAAACAGTGTGCGCCCTCTCCGACGACCACCGCCGGCCCAAAGCTCACCCGCTTCGTGAGTATCAAAGTCGTCTGCGTCTCGTCCGCCGAGCTTGAGGGTGATGTCGCGCCCGTAGCTATTTACGTTCTGCCCAAGGAGCGTGATCTCGGCAACGCCGTCCTTTGCGAGGAGCTCAACCTCTCGGACAAGGTCGCCGAACGGGCGGGAGATTTCGGGGCCACGGACCGCCGGGACGATACAGAACGCACAGTTGTTGTCGCATCCGATCTGGATGGTGACCCATGCCGAGTAGTCGAGCTCGCGCTGCTCGGGAAGCGCTGAGGGAAACGCGGCGTGCTCTGCGTCGACCGCAGCTTCGAGGATCTCTACTATCTGTCCGGACTCACGGCTCTCCGTGAGCAACTCTGCGGCACGATGCACGTTGTGGGTTCCGAAAACCACGTCAACATGGCCTGCCTTTTGGGCGACGATTTCTTTGTCTTTTTGGGCAAGGCACCCGGCGACGGCAATTTGCATGTCGGGACGTTTGGCCTTCTCGGCCTTTAGGTCTCCAAGCGCGCCATAGAGCTTATTGTCGGCATTCTCTCGAATACAGCACGTGTTGAGCATGACGACGTCGGCATCCTCAACCTCAGTCGTCGGCTCATACCCGTCGGCCTCCAGCAATCCGGCGATTCGCTCGGAATCATGCTCATTCATCTGGCAGCCGTAGGTACGCAGCAAGTATTTGCGGGTCACCGTGTCAGTCTAGGAGCCCTCACGCCGGGAATGAAGCCCAAAGCAGCGCCCCCGCCGGCGTCTTGCTCGGCCATGAACGCCGTGTCATCTCAAAGACAAAGATGCCCGCTGCCAAAGGCAACGGGCATCTGAGTTTGGAGGGGAATTACTTTTCTGACGCGACCCGCCAGTCGCTAACGATTAATCCGTCGGACTGGATTCATATCAATAAAGCCCTTTACGTCGATTTCAGCAGGTTTGGTAGCTAGCCGTACTGCTAGGCGATGAAAGAGCTTGGGATGCGTCAGAAATTCGACTCGTGCGAGTGATTGGTCATCTCCGGCAGATTCGATGCGAAGTTCGCCGTAGCCAAAGATCTCGCCCGCCCCGCTACGAGTAAGCACAAGGTCGGTGACGCGAGTGACCGGCATCGAGGCCACGCGGAGACCAAGAAAGCCGGTGGCTTCGATAATGCGGCGATTCGTGAGATATCGCATTTCGTAGCTGTACCAACGCAGTGCACACAGACCCAAGCGCGCAATGAAGAACAAACCAACGCCCGTAACTACTGCCAACGGGTCGATGGCGGTCGTGAGAAAGAGGTATCCGGCAATGATCCCCGCAAACACCGATCCCCAACCCCAGTCGCGGTCGCGTACCCATCGGAACACGACCACACCGGAAAGAACGAGCAACAACAGTCCGAACCCAATACCGGTGAAGTTCGGCCGCAACAACAACGTGATGACCACCACGAGCACGGCCACAGTCTCCGCGAAAGGTTCGAGCAAGGTCATGACGTGTTTGGGCGCCTTGTAATACACAATCTCGTCTGCGACGAGAACGTCTTCATCGCGAGGCGGCACGAGGAGCAGCCGCATGTAGTCGCGTTGGCTCCGCGAACGCCTCACATAACCAGCCTTATGCGATGAGCCTGGGAGCTCGTTGGTCACAGGCCGAGGGCTTGTGTTACCGCTGGCTCGCCAGCGAGACCGCGCAAGAACTCAAGCAGCGCCGACACCATCCCGCCCATGAGCCCGAGGAAGTCATTTCCACGGTTGCCTGTCTCGGAGGCATTGAGCGAGATGAGGTAGAGAACAAACAGCGCAAGCAGCGGATAGCCAAAGCGTCTGATCATGGTTTGGGTCCTTCAGAAGAAAAATCGAGAGCCCAATCACCGGCCATAAGCCGCTGATCTCCACCTGCCAAGGACCACGCTACCACCACTCAATCACGCAACATGTGCATTTCTTCGCGCTCTCTGTACTACATCGATGTAATTTCACTGATGTAATTCAGAACCCAAACGGGGCACCCGATGACTCATCAGGTGCCCCGTTTGGGTTTGCATGCGGCGATACATCGCCGCCTATAACGTGCTAGTCGTCGAGCAGAATTGGCTCTTCGTCAGCCTCGGTGAAGCCATCTTCGGTGACGTCGACGACCTCGTCGCCTTCAGGTTCGGGTTCGGGCATAACGAGCTTTGTGACCCGGTCAGTGATCTCTACCATCACTTCAGGGTTGGTCATCAAGAAGTCTTTCGCCTTCTCACGACCCTGCCCGAGCTGTTCGCCCTCGTAGGTGTACCAGGCACCGGATTTCTTCACGACGTCGTGATCCACAGCCAAGTCGAGCACCGACCCCTCACGGCTAATACCAACGCCGTACATGATGTCGAACTCTGCCTGGCGGAACGGTGGGGCCACCTTGTTCTTGACCACCTTGACGCGAGTGCGGTTGCCCACAACCTCGGCCCCCTGCTTGATCGATTCGATACGACGAATGTCGAGGCGTACCGATGAGTAGAACTTGAGCGCACGACCACCTGGCGTCGTCTCGGGTGAACCGAACATGACACCGATCTTTTCGCGCAACTGGTTGATGAAGATGCAGATCGTGTCGGTCTTGTTGAGGTTTGCGGTGAGCTTGCGCAAGGCCTGCGACATAAGACGGGCCTGAGCACCAACGTGGTGGTCGCCCATGTCGCCTTCGATTTCGGCCTTTGGCGTAAGTGCGGCAACCGAGTCGATCACGATCACATCGAGCGCACCGGAACGTACGAGCATGTCGCAGATCTCAAGCGCCTGCTCGCCAGTGTCGGGCTGGGAGATAAGGAGGCTGTCGATATCGACGCCGATGGCCTTGGCGTACACCGGGTCCATCGCATGCTCAGCATCGATGTAGGCGCACTGGCCACCGTTGCGTTGCGCCTCGGCAACGACGTGGGTTGCCAAGGTCGACTTACCCGAGGACTCCGGGCCGTAGATCTCGGTGACACGGCCACGAGGAAGACCGCCGACACCCAAGGCGAGGTCGAGGGCTAGTGCGCCGGTGGGAACGGTCTCGATAGCCATCGAGCCCTTCTCGCCCATTCGCATGACGGACCCTTTGCCGAATTGCTTCTCGATTTGACCGAGTGCCATCTCGAGTGCTTTTTCACGCTCCACTGGATTCTCCTGAAAGTTGTTGTTCGTTGGGGAAAGTTGTTGCGCCCAAACCTAGGGATGGGGTGTGACAGTCTTTCGGGAACAACAGCAATGTAATTGCGAACGATTGTTCGACGCAAGCATTTCATCGAAAGAATGTTCGATGTCTCGCTCGGACTTGCGCCGAGATCCGCGGAACTCAACATGTTCGCTACGCGAGCTCCGCTCACCTACAGGCTTTCGCTCGGACTTGCGCCGAGATCCGCGGAACTCAACATGTTCGCTACGCGAGCTCCGCTCACCTACAGGCTTTCGCTCGGACTTGC
>CAYTUB010000060.1:0-16516 GCA_964441145.1 uncultured Acidimicrobiales bacterium | reverse complement strand
GCACTGGCTTTTTCGTCCTCTTCTCCGTTTTCAAGAAGCGCATGACATTCGAAACTTGCGTCTCGGTGATGCCTTCTCGCCCGATGCTCTTGCGAGCGGGGCGACTCACTAAGCTACAGCACTTCGTCGGTAGTCCAACCCGAAAACTGAAAGAAATCGGAATTTCTCGGGCGATTTCTCTCAAGGTTGCGCTCCCGCGACCGAGAAGACGTAGTCCGCCCAAAGGGTAAAGCCTCGATAGGTACCTGATCGAAGCCAGTCGAGCGGACACTATGTGGTGGTGGCGAACCGGATTTCCCAAGACTGGAATGCGCAGTGGACGGCGTTCGAGGCGGCTCCAGGCGAGTACACGCTCAGCGCTGGACTCGATCGCACTATCGATGTTCGAGGCGTCGACCCTGAACTTGGAGCGACGCTCCTCGGCTGGTCGTCGGGGGAACCAATCGTTCCGGCCTCTGATGACGCTCGCCAACTCGCAGCCCGACTCGCCGATATAGGAGCCATTCACAACCCAGTAGCCAGCTCACTCGCCTTGCTCGGAGATGATGCGTTGTGCAGAGCTCTTGAGCCGGCGCTGCGGGCGGCGGGCCTCACCGTCGGCGAAGAGGCGCCTGACCTCGCACTTCTGGTGCGCTCAGCCGATGGTTGGCCGCAGACAGACCTCCCCCACCTAGCGGTTGATGCACGCTTTCATCACACCCTTGTGATCGGACCCTACGTTCTGCCCGGTCTCACCACGTGCACTGCATGTGTCGACCGACGCATCGCTCGCCGGTGGCCGCGCCTCGACGAACCCGAGAGCCCGGCAGGAATCAACCGCCCCGCGCTGATCGCCGAGCTGATCATCATCCAACTCAACCTGATCCGGACAGGTTCGTCGAAGTTGGCCAATGGGCTCATCTCTTGGGATCTCGAGGCTGGCGAGTGTGCCCACTCAACAGCGCTGATGTTTCCTGGCTGCGACACCTGCGACCCCGGGCCGACCAGCGGCAAGATCCACCTGCCATGAGCACGCGAGCTGTCCGCGAGAAGACGCCGAACTTTGTCGACCGAGCCATGGGCGAGCTCTGCGGTATCTACGCAAGCGTGGTCACGCTTCCGCCCGCAGCGGCGGACCCAGCAACGGTGTTCCACGCCAGCGTTTCTCGAGAGGACTACGACTTCGCAAGCGCCGGGGGTGGCGTCGCCACGAGTCCAGCGGCTGCCCGAACCGCGGCCGTTGGCGAAGCCCTGGAACGCTACGCAGCCTCGACAACGACCCTGCCGGTCGTCCGAGCTGGCGAGCTACCCGTTACGGCCCAGGTCCTTCAGGCCTCTGACTTCACTCTTCACAGCGCCGATCAGCGGGCCCAGCCCGAGTATCCCCATAGCCATTACGCGGCCGACGGCGACCAGTGGTATTGCGAGGTCTACGACGTTGCAGACAACGCTGAAACTTGGGTTCCCGCTGCGCTGGTGGGCTTGACCAACGAGTTCGGCGCATACGCAACGTCATCTGGATTGGCCTTGCACAGCGATCCGTGGCTCGCACTATTGCGTGCGACCGAGGAACTCATCGAACGCGACGCGTTCATGACTACGTGGTTCCACCAGCTCGGCGGCAAGCTCATCGAGGACAAGCCAGCAGATGCTCGATTAGGTGGCCGGTTGCGAGTGTTCGACATCACTCCCGACTACAGCCCTCACCCCGTTGCCATCGTCACCGGCACACTGCCGCTGCTCGGCCTTGAGCGCCACTCAATGGGAGTTGCGTGTCGACCTACATGGGCGGAGGCCGTTGAGCGTGCCGAGCTCGAATGTCTTCAAGGCATCACCTTTGTCGGCCAGAAGCTCGCCCGAGAACCCGAACTCCAACAGCTCACACCCGCCACGACTCGCAACTTCGATGATCACGCGGTCTATTACGCCGCCAACCCCGAGCAATGGGAAGAGTTGCCTCTCCACCGCTTCGCAGTTGCGGCGCCCGCACCGGAGATCAGCAACCGCGGGACTTCCGGCGAGGTCTTGGCTCAGCTCGCATCGAACTTGACCGGCGCTGGAGTTCGTCTGTTCTATCGAGACCTATCGACCATCGACCTCGTCCAACTCGGTCTGACCGGTGTGCGAGTCCTTTCCCCAGATCTGACCCCCATCCACCACGACCACCAATGGCCATTCTTGGGCGGCCGGGCCCAGGACCTCGCGTTTCGCTACGCCGACGGCGAAGCGCGCTCGGGTCGCCGCTCGTATCCATCACCGTTCCCCCATGGACTGGGGTAGCCAATGACAACCGATTCCGAATCGACATCTGCCGACGACTTCTGGACGGCGAGCTCGCTGGGCCAACACAACGCATCGGCGTTCGGCGCGATGGTTCGCAACTTCGAGCCGTTCGACCTGCCCGTCCATCCTTTGGCGCCGCCACACGCTTTCACCGCGCTGCCCCAGACACGCGGCGACCGTACGCAACGCCTCTTGGCTTCGCGTCGCTCGGGTCGTCTGTTCGGCGATCGTCCGGTGGAGACAAAGACGCTTAGCCGGCTCCTGGCGGCGGTCGGCAATGGGCCAGACGGTGCGCTCGTGCCCGCCGCCGGGGGCATCGAGGCCGTTTTCACCTATGTGTTCGCCCAACGAGCCGAAGGTGAATTCGATCGCTCCATTCTCGCCTATTCGCCCGAACACCACGGCCTTTCGCGCATTGCGGACTCCCCCGCTGCCGTTGAGGTTCGACGCCTGTTCTCTCTCGAATGCGACGGTGATCCCCAGCTCATCGTCGTATCGGTTCTCCATCTCGATGAGCTTCGAAGAAAGTACGGCGACCGCTCGTTTCGTTTTGCTCTGCAACAGGTGGGCCATGCCCAGCAGAACCTCGGCCTACGGGCTGTCGAAGACTCACTCACCGCATACGTGCTCGGCGGCGCCCTCGATCGCGAGGTTCTACAGGCACTCGGGCTGGGTCATACGGGCGCACTCGTTGGCGGCGCTATGGCGGTCGGCTATGACCGATGAATCAACGGCCTCGGGTTATGGCCGATACTGAAGGCATGGAGTTAGAACTCCGACCGCGGCGGTCACCATTTGAAACCGGAAACTCCAAGGCGTCACTGGCCACGCCATCGTGCTGTTGCTGCTGTTGTTGCCTGAACACAATCGGCGCAGCATCGGGAATGGTCGGCGCCGATCTAAAGAACCGGGCGCAAGATGGAGGGCGGAGCACCGGAGCCAGCAGGCTATTTGGCCTTCTCGGGTTTCTCTTCGTTCCAGCGTTGGTGGTCGGAGCAGCGGTGCTGCTCGATCAGGCCGATCGGCAGTCGCGCGTGATTGTCGACGAGCGGCCCAATCCGATTTTCGACAATCTGTGGGTATTCGGCGGTCTACTGGCGTTCTGCTCGCTCCTCATCTTCGTGGTGGTGCACACTGCGCTGAGAGCCGCTGCTCACAGGGAGTCGGTCTCACTGAGGGATCTAAAGTCTTCAATCGCAATCGGACTATTTCTCGAAGTCGGAGTCGTTCTCGAGGTCTTTGTCGCACTCATCACAGCCTTCCTCGCACTGCTCCTTTCCCCGCTCTCCACATGGTTGGGGTGGAGGACGGTTAGAGAACGCCACGTACACGGGCCCGACCTCCCGCCGCCAGCCCCTCACCCAATCGCCGATCGGCCCTCGGCTTAGCTCGCCCCGACCTAGAGCGGCATCGACATTGATTGCACCGTCTCATGACCGATACTGAAGGCATGGAGTTAGAACTCCGACCGCGGCGGTCACCATTTGAAACCGGAAACTCCAAGGCGTCACTGGCCACGCCTTCGTGCTGTTGTTGCTGTTGTTGTGTCAACGCCATTGGTGCAGCATCCGGAATTGTCGGGGCCGACACCAAAGCACGAGCCATAGAGGCAGGAAGGTCCGAGGACACCGCTCGATGGTTCGGTGTCCTCGGATTCCTCTTCATCCCAGTCCTTGTGCTGGTGGGATTCATCTTTATCCCACTGGTACCAATTGGCGACGACCCGGTTGAGGTTCTCCTCGGCCTGGGTTCGCTTGCATTCTTACTGGGCCATGCAGGAATCCGGGTGCTCGCGAATGCCAGCAGTGCTTTCTCCCTCAACGGTTTCGCTGCATCGATATGGGCCTTGCTGACCCTCTTGGTCGGTTCAATTCTTGAAGCAATCGCAGCCGCCTTTACGGGGTTCATCTCAGTACTGGCCAGTTTCATCTCGGCACCCATTGCTGCGAGCGCTGGTTGGAAGTTCGCGTCCTCGATGCACGCAAAGGCAGAGAGGGCCGATGGATCTTCGCTGACGGAACCGGAGACGCTGCCCGAAGTTTCAGATGAACCTAAGCCCCCTGAACCAGCGCCCGAGAACGACGCGGGAGAGAGCTAGATCTCAGGTCTGCGGGCACTAGTCGATGACGACGAGGCGCTTGTTGCGCTTGCCTTTTTGGAGCATGGCGACCGCGCCGGACTCGAGCATCGTCGAATCGGTTCCGTCGACCTTCTCGCCGTTCCAGCGAACAGCGCCGTCTTTGAGGGCCTGGCGCGCATCACGCTTGCTGGAAGCCAGTTCAGACGCGATCAACAGATCGACAAATGGTTCTTCCCCAAGGTCACTGGCAGCGACCAATGCCTCGGGCACTACCCCACGCAACGAAAGCAGTTCCTCGGGGCTCGGTACGGCTGAGCCGAACATGACCGAGGCGGCGAGCGTCGCTTGAGCAACGGCGTCGGCGCCGTGGATCAGTTCGGTGACCGCGTCGGCGAGGTGTTGCTGTGCCTTGCGTTCATGTGGTGCCTCGGTGTGCTCGGCCATGATCGAGCCGATCTCCTCGACTGGGAGCAAGGTGAGTTGGAGCAGGAACCGCTCGACGTCGCGGTCGTCGGTGTTCATCCAATACTGGTGGAACTCGTAAGGAGAGGTGCGCTCAGGGTCGAGCCACACGGCACCGCTGACCGACTTTCCGAACTTCTGGCCATCGGCGCGTGTGATCAGCGGCCACGTCAGCGCGTGCACATGGTTCTGCTCACGGCGGCGGATGAGGTCGACACCCTGGGCGATGTTGCCCCACTGGTCGCTACCGCCCACCTGCAGCTCACACGCCTTGTTGGTGTGTAGCCACCAGTAGTCGAAGGCTTGCAGCAGCATGTAAGAGAACTCGGTGTAGCTAATGCCGTGCTCTGAGTCCATACGGGTCTTGACCGAGTCGCGAGCGACCATCTGGTTCACCGTGACGTGCTTGCCGACGTCACGCAGGAAGTCGAGAATGCTGACGTCCTTGGTCCAGTCGTAGTTGCTGACCATTTCGACCGTGCCCGATGCTGGCTCGAAGTCGACCAACTTCTCGAGCTGACCCCGGATTCCGGCGATGTTGGTCGCCAACGAGTCCTCGTCGAGGAGGTTTCGCTCTTCGGAGCGCCCGCCCGGGTCGCCGACCATCCCGGTCGAACCTCCGACGAGAACGATCACGTTGTGGCCGTGATCCTGAAATCGTCGAAGGGCGAGCACGCCGACGTAGTTGCCAATGTGCAGGCTGGACGCTGACGGATCGATGCCGTGATAGAGCGTGATTGGACCCTCATCGAGGCGTTTGCGCAACGCGTCGATGTCGGTTGTGTCGTGAATGAGTCCACGAGCGATGAGGTCGTCGAGTATTGAGGCGCCTGACATGAGGCGTAAATCTAGCGCTCACGGCATGTTTCGAACGTCACGGCATATGTAATGAATATCTAATCACTCGCGTGCTGACTTCGCTTCTGGCTCAACGTGGGCCAAAATGGTCGAATGCCGCTTGCGACGCTCCCCTGGAGCCGCGTCCGTAGAGCCCTCGCTCTCTTCGTGACGCTGACAACTATTGCCACCGCCTGCAGCTGGGCAACTCAGGATCTCGTCCCTCCCGTTCCCGAGGTCGCCGAAACCTCCGCAATCCTTGGACGCGACGGTCGCCTCATCGTCGAACCACCATCGGACGAGAACCGTACGGTCGTCTCATTCGAGGAAATTCCCGAGGTGATGCGTAACGCCGTTGTCGCCATCGAGGACGAGCGCTTCTACCTCCACGACGGCGTCGACTTGAAGGGCCTCTTCCGTTCCGCGGCGCGCGGTGCCACCACCGGCGGAATCTCCGGCGGCGGTTCGACCATCACGATGCAATACGTCGGCAACGTCTTCCTCGACCGCACCAACCAAACCGCAGAACGCAAGCTCGAAGAAATCGTCCTCGCTCGACAGTTCGAAGAACAGTTCTCCAAGGACTTCATCCTCACCGAGTATCTGAACTGGGTCTTCTTTGGTTCACGTGCCTACGGCGTCGAGTCCGCAGCACAGCAATACTTCGACAGCTCGGTCTCGAACCTCACCCTGGATCAAGCGGCGCTGCTCGCCGGGCTTATCCAGCGACCCAGCGCGCTCAACCCCTACAACAACCCTGAAGGGGCAATGGGGCGTCGACAGGTAGTGCTCGATGCAATGCTGCGCAACGACTTCATCACCGAAGCCGAGCACGTGGCAGCCAGCGGCGCAGCCTTGGATCTCGCCCCCGAATTCGACGACGTCAACGACCGGTACGCAGCCGGCCACTTCGTTGAAGAAGTAAAGTCATGGATCCTCAACGGCCAGTTCTTGACCGAGCGATGGGTCGCCGAGAACCCGCAACGAGCCGCAGAACTCTCGACCTATCAAGCCCGAGAAGACCTGCTGTTCCGCGGCGGAATTCGAGTCCGCACAACCATCGACCTCGATCTTCAGCAACAAGCCGAAGCCGCAGTGGAAGCAATCATCCCTCAGGGCGCATCGGTACCCGACGCCTCTGCGGTTGTCATCGACCCTGGCACCGGCGAGATTCTTGCCATGGTCGGCGGGCGCGACTTCTTTGGCGATAGCGAGTTCGCGAACGTCAACCTTGCGATGGGAGCGGGACGTCAGGCCGGCTCTTCCATGAAGCCGATCGCCCTCGCCGAAGCAATCGAGCGGGGTATCTCGGTGACTGCCGCCTACGACGCGCCGCAGGTCCTGGAACTGCAGCCTCCCGGTCAGAGAGAAGTGTGGCGGGTACGAGGCGGTTCTCGCACCGGCGTCTCCGACCTTGTCGACGGCACCGTCTGGTCACGCAACACCGTCTACGCACAACTCGCTGTTCAGCTCGGACCAGAAGCCGTAGGAGAGACCGCTCGCGAACTCGGCATGCAAAGCGACATCGCACCCGTATTCGCAAGCGTTCTTGGCACCGAGAACGTAACCACCCTCGACCTCGCAGCCGCCTACTCAACCTTCGCCAACCGCGGCGTCCAACACGATCCAGTCTTCGTCACCGAGATCATCAACCCCGACGGCACCACGCTGTGGACCCACGAGCCAGAGGGCGTTCGAGTTCTCGAAACCCGCACCGCCGATCAAGTTTCCTACATCCTTGGTGAAGTCATCGAGCGTGGCACGGGCCGCGACGCCGACATCGGCCGACCTGCTGCTGGCAAGACGGGCACCGCTCAGAACTTCGCCGATGCCACCTTCGCCGGTTACACCCCCGACCTTGCTGCAGCGGTATGGGTCGGCTTCCCGCAGGGCCAGATTTCGATGGTCCCCTGTTCGCAAAAGGCGTGCACGGCAGAAGATCCTGGCACCGATATTCAGGTCGCCGGCGGCACCTACCCCGCTCGTATCTGGCGTGAAATCATGACGGCCGCTCACAGCGGTACCGCACCAACCGAGTTCGCTGAGCCTCCAGCCAGCGCACCGCCGACAACGATCGAATTCGTTCCTGACTCGGTTGAAGTGCCCGACCTGTTCGGTCTCACATCCGACGATGCCGCCACCCAGCTCGATGGAACGTCGCTGATCTTGACGCCGGTCGAGATCGAGGACGACACCTTCGAACCGGGCACCATCATCAACCAGTCTCCGCCACCACTAACACAGGCCCCCGGCGGGACCATCGTGATCGTCGAGATCGCCGTGGAACCCACAGGCGTGCCGGTTCCCGACGTCATTGGACTCAACCTCGCGGGCGCACGACAAACCCTGCGCCAGGAGGGATTCACCTCGAGCCGAGTACTTCTCGATGCCGACGGAAACTTCCTTGATTCACGAAACGGGAATGAGACCATAGTGCTTCGACAGGACCCTGCTCCGGGCACACCGCTGGAGCCTGGGGGCAACGTCAACATCGTGTTGGAGGTATTGCAGTGACCGAGATGCAACCAGATCCAGGACGCACCGAAGTGATCCCTTTCGGAGCAAGCAAGTTTCCGCGGATCGCCGCAGGCGTGTTCATCGTCTTTGCCGTCGGGTTCTGGATCTTCGCGTTCAGCCCCTTGGCACGAGGCCTTTTCCAGGCCGTAGATCAGATCGAAGACGAAGCACTCGTCTTGCAGATCGAGGCTCGGTGCGTAACCGCCCTCGACGAACTCGATGCCCTCCCCTCGATCCGGTCAGCAGAGACACCACAGGAGCGTGCCAGCAACCTCCAGCTCGCCAACGCAGCTCTCATATCGATGACCGAGGACATCCAAGCGCTCGGCACAGCCTTCGAGAACGACGGCCGACTGATCGGGCTATGGCTCGGCGACTGGGACGTGTACATGGCTGACCGAGTCACCCACGTCGATCGGCTCAACGAAGGTCAAGATGTGCGCTTCCTCAACAGCGTCCAAGACGGCATCTTCATCGCCGAACGCATGAACGGCTTCGCCCGCGTCAACAACATGGACTCCTGCCAAGTACCTGGCGATTTGTGAGCGCAGCGAACAATTCTCTTTGAGGGTGAATTGGAACGGGTTTTCATCCGATACCTGAGGGATGCCGGCGCCGCCAACCCAAAGAACTCGCTCCACCACACCCGGATTTACCGCAGAGCTTCCGATCGCTCCTAAGGGTAAAGCCCTCGCCGCGGGCGTCATAGTGATCGGGCTTACGCTTCTCATAGCAAAGCCGACGGCGCTGACAATGATCTTGGCCCTTCTCTGCTTCGCTCTCGGTGCACGAGTTGCCTTTGGTATGACCGTTCGAGCGAACGAAACGGGTGTACGAATCCCTCGACTTCTCCGCACTGTTCACCTACCGAGCGAAGATCTCATGGGCGTGCAATATGTCGGCCGTCGTCTAGCGACCAACAACTCGAAGGCGACCAACAGCACATTGATGATCTTCGGACGCAACTACGAAGTCTTTGCGTTACCGCTCCACGAACGCAACCCGGGCCGCGCCCCCGAATTTGCGCAACAAATCGAGGACCTCTTTGCGCTCGCCCCGGGGCCCGAGGAACGCGATTCTTTCGAGACTGCAAGGCGTCTGCACCAACGGCGGTCACGTCAAGAGCTTGAACTCGTGCGTTCAGTGGGTATTGCACTCGGCCTTGTCCTCGCAGGCGCCCACTTCACCAGCCGGGTTCTATTGGGAACCTCACCAATCTGGGCACTTCCGTTGTGCGTCGCCATATTCGGCTGCGCAGCATGGTTCGGGCGTCGCTACTGGGAAAGCTATTCAACCCGCGTCGACTGGGACTTCTACTGGTAGATCGCCGCTCGGCTTCGCCTCGCTACACGAGTTGCCCGCCTTGCGGTGTTACGCGTTTTCGCTGAGGAGAAGGTCCGCTACCGCTCGGCCTGCGGTGATGAGACGGTGATGGCCAGTGTCGAGGTCGTAGTCGTCAAGCTGATCGAACGGAACCCAACGAATGTCTTGGCTCTCATGATTGCTCACTGGCTCCGCGTCCGCTGGGGCAAAGACGAGAAACCGCACGTCGTAGTGATAGACGGGATCTGCCCCGTCGGGAGCCACGTTGTGAATGTCGATATCGATGGCCGGGTCAACGATTTGAAGTCCCTCGATACCGGTCTCCTCGGTGGCCTCCTTGAGCGCCACGCGAGCGAGGTTGGCCTCACCGTCAGCATGCCCACCGGGCTGTAGCCACCGTTGCAGCTTGGTGTGGAACAGAAGGATCGTTTCGGTGGCGTCGTGATTCAACACCAGCGCAGAACCGGTGAGGTGGCCGGGGGCCGTCGAGCGGTCGAGGGCTCCAGGGTCGAGCGCCGCGAGCTCGAAGAACTTTCGCTTGGCGTCATCGAGTTCTGGCACATGGATCGGTGACACGTGGTGCCACGCTGCACGGGGTTCGGAGCTGCCAACCAGCGCCGGATCATCCATCTCAAATCTCTTGTACTCGCGCATCGCCACACCAGTCTGTTCACAATCGTCCGCATAGCAAAAGTAGCAGCACGACTCCTCAGCGTCACCCATCGCCACAACATTGGTTCGGGCAGACCGCTATGCGCGATAGGTCAACGATCCCTCGGGACCTTCGGACTCGTCGCGTATCCGTAACGCCGTGCTAGAACGAGAACATCTCGTGGGCGGCGAGCCCACCGACATATCAGGAGTCAGCAATGACAGGTGGTCCTCGTTCGTTTCCCCGCAAGTTGGTCATTGGAGTGCTCGCACTCAGTCTCTTTTCTGCCATCGGAGTGGCGACGGGGATTGACACCTTTGCTGAACCGGCTGCGGCGCAGGACCTCAGTTGCGACCAGAACTACGACCCATGCATCCCCGTTTCCGCCACGGACCTGAACTGCGGCGACATCCAAGTCGGGGTGCGGGTGATCGTTCCTGGAGTCGACCCTCATAACTTCGACGCTGACGGTGATGGGGTCGGTTGTGAATCCTTCAGTACGGCTCCACCGATTCGGGTCGTGCCTCATTTGCCGCCACCGACCGTCCACCTGTGTGACGGCCAAGAGGCCACCATCGTTGGATCAGCTGGCGACGATGTGATCGAGGGGACCCCCGGTGATGACGTGATCGTCGGCCTCGGCGGCGACGATGTCATCAACGGCAAGGGCGGCAACGACGTCATTTGCGGCGGCAACGGCTCCGACACGATCAACGGCGGCAACGGTAAGGATGTCCTCGTCGGGGATGCGGGCAGCGACGACATTGCGGGCGGCAAAGGAGCCGACACAATCAATGGCGGCGACGGCGGAGACACCCTCGCAGGCGGCATCGGCAAAGACGACATTTCCGGCGGCCAGGGTGCAGATGACATCGCCGGTGGCAGGGGCGCAGATGACATCGCTGGGGGCAAGGGTGCAGATGACATCGCCGGTGGCAGGGGTGCAGATGATATCGCTGGAGGCAAGGGTGACGATTCCTGCAATGGCGGCGGTGGTGACGACACCGCAGCCGGCTGCGAAAGCGAACGCAACATCTGAACCGGGCAGATCAATGACGGCTAGTCGGCCTCGGGGGTTGAACGCGCTGCCTTCTCCGCCTTGCGGCGATGGTACGCCTGCACCTGCGCCTCCCGCTTGTCTTTGCGGTATTTGAAGAACGCGGCGGGAAGAGCCACAAACAATCCGAAGAGTGTCACCGCAACGCTGGCCCACCCCAACGTCGCATTGTCAGCAATAGCATCTGACTCTGCACTCTCTGCTTCCACCAAGGCCTCCCCCAAGCCACCTCGCGCGCCAAAGCCGAACTCGGTGATCGAAACGACATCAGGATGATCGACCTCAACGAGGTACTCGCCCTGGCGGTCGATGATGAACCTGAGCGCAACCGCTGAGTCGCCATTCCCGAACTCCTCGATGAGGGAGATATCCCCTCCGTCTTCGACCCGGGTGATCGAGACGTCGTCGACTTCTAGATCCCCAGCGGCAAGAACGACAAAGATGCCCTGCTCCAAGAACTCGACCGAGGACCCCGGACCCTCGATTGGTCGAAGGACTTGCTCGACGGTTTCTTCTGCTGCTTCATCGGCTGCACTCTGCACCCTGTTTGCAGCGACAAAGATCCCGAGCAGGCCGAGAATCACGATGCCCACTGCCCCATAGAGCCATTTCTGGGATGGATGTGGAGAGTCCTGCATCTGATTCCCTTCGCCGAATTCACTCTGGTTATCGTCAGCCAGCAAGGAATGCCCTAACGGCTATTCGCCGACGTGTACTTCCACCCAGGTTAGGAAATTGCTGACCGGAACCGTTCTAGCTGTGCGGTGACGGCTTCGGGGCTTCCGCCGCCATGGGTAGTGCGGCGGGTAACCGAGACTCCCGGTTCGAGGATCGCTGCTGCTTCGGCGCCGAGACGTTCGTCGGCTGCGACGAGATCGGAGATCGACCCCTTGCCTTCGAGGGCATGGCGAACGTGTTCGCCCACAACAGCGTGTGCGTCGCGGAAGGCCATGCCGTTCGCCACCAGATATTCAGCCAAGTCCGTCGCAGCGGCGTACGGGGAGCTTGCTTGCTCGGCCATCGCGTCGATGTTGAACGTGGTGGTCGAGATCATCCCATCGAGTGCCAGCAGGGTCAGGCGCACGGTGTCGACGGCGTCGAACAGCGGCTCTTTGTCTTCCTGCATGTCCTTGTTGTAGGTCAGAGGCAGTCCCTTGACGCTCGCGAGAAAACCGGTGAGGTTTCCAATAAGTCGGCCACCCTTGCCTCGGGCGAGTTCGGCGATGTCGGGGTTCTTTTTCTGCGGCATCATCGACGAACCGGTACTGAAGGCATCGTCGAGGGTGATGAACCCGAACTCCGTGCTGGCCCAGAGAATCATTTCCTCGCCAATGCGACTGAGGTGCACGCCGATCATCGTGAGCGCGTAGAGCGT
Organism: uncultured Acidimicrobiales bacterium; assembly: GCA_964441145.1. Classification (GTDB taxonomy): domain Bacteria; phylum Actinomycetota; class Acidimicrobiia; order Acidimicrobiales; family SHLQ01; genus SHLQ01. The sequence goes on along the minus strand of CAYTUB010000060.1, from coordinate 3,951 downwards.
GTCGGCAACGAAGTCACGGTCGGCAACCGCGTCAAGGCTGTTGTCGAACAGGTTCGCCATGCCGAGTTCTTGTTGTGAGCGCTCGGGGTTAAGCGGAAGCGACGAACCAGCTAGCGCCCCAGCACCGAGAACAGACACGTCGGTGCGACGACGGGCATCGGCCAAGCGATCGATATCGCGGTTGAGCATCCACCCGTGCGCAAGTAGATGATGGGCCAGTGACACCGGCTGGGCTTGTTGCAGATGGGTATACCCGGGCAGATATGCATCACCGGCAGCTTCGGCTTGGCTGAGCAACGTGCGTTGCAGCTGGCGCACGAGGTCGCTGACCTCGTCGATCGCTTGCAGCGTCCAGAGCCGTACGTCGGTCGCGACCTGATCGTTTCGGCTGCGACCGGTGTGCATCTTGGCGCCCGCTGGCTCGAGCTCGGTGACCCGCCGTTCGACGGCGGTGTGTATGTCCTCGTCGCTCGACGCCCACTCCATCTCACCCGAGGTGATCTCTGCCTCGACCTGATCGAGGGCCGTCAAGATCCCAGACAACTCATCTGCAGTCAGCAGCCCAACTGATTCGAGCATCGTGACGTGCGCGCGTGATCCAGCGATGTCCTCGCGGAACATCCGCTGATCGAACGGCAACGAATCGTTCAGTTGCTGAAGCGCCTCGGACGGCCCTCCTTCAAATCGACCGTGCCATAACGTCTTGGCACTTCCGGCCAAGGTCCCCACATCATCTACTTGGTCGCTACGCGAGCTCCGCTCCCCGTCAGCCGTGTCAGCACTCATTGGTACGTATTTCCGCGTTTGCTGGCGAGTGTCCGCAGGCGGAGTGCGTTGAGCTTGATGAAGCCATCGGCGTCGGCCTGGTCGTAGGCACCGTCGTCTTCTTCGAAGGTGGCGATCTTCTCGTCGAACAGCGAGTCGTTGCTCTTTCGTCCAACGACGGTCACGTTGCCCTTGTAGAGCTTGAGGCGAACCTCACCATTTACGGCCGCCTGGCTGTGATCGATCGCTGTCTGCATCATGACCCGCTCCGGCGCGAACCAGAATCCGTTGTAGATCAACTTCGCGTAACGCGGCATCATCTCGTCCTTGAGGTGCGCGACTTCGCGATCGAGACAGATCGACTCGATGGCTCGATGGGCCCGCATCATGATCGTTCCGCCAGGCGTTTCATACGCACCACGGCTCTTCATGCCGACGAACCGGTTCTCGACGATGTCGAGTCGACCGATGCCGTTCTCGCCGCCGAGGCGGTTGAGCTCGGTCAGCACCTCAGCTGGCGTCATTGGCTTGCCGTCGATGGCCACGATGTCGCCAGCTTCGTAGGTGACCTCGATGTAGGTGGGGGTGTCGGGCGCGGCTTCGGGCGACACGCTCCAACGCCACATCTCTTCTGGTGGCTCGGTGTAGGGGTCTTCGAGCGGGCCGCCTTCGAAGCTGATGTGGAGCAGGTTGGCATCCATCGAAAAGGGCGACTCCTTGCCACGCTTCATCTCGATAGGAATGTCGTGCTCGGCGGCATAGGCCATCAGGGACTCGCGGGACCCGAGCTCCCACTCGCGCCACGGCGCAATGACCTTGATGTCGGGCTTTAACGCATAGGCACCAAGCTCGAAGCGAACCTGGTCGTTGCCCTTGCCGGTCGCACCGTGGCTGATGGCATCAGCATCCTGCTCGATGGCGATCTCAACGAGGCGCTTGGCGATCAGTGGTCGGGCGATCGATGTGCCGAGCAAGTACTCGCCTTCATAGATCGTGTTAGCCCGAAACATCGGGAACACGAAGTCGCGCACGAACTCTTCGCGCAGATCGTCGATGTAGATCTGGTCTTCGGGCACGCCCATGGAGATGGCCTTCGCGCGCGCTGGTTCGACCTCTCCACCCTGGCCGAGGTCGGCGGTGAAGGTGACGACCTCGCACCCGTGGGTCTCTTGAAGCCACTTCAAGATGATCGAGGTGTCGAGACCGCCTGAGTAGGCGAGTACGACCTTGTTGACTGATTCTGACATTGCTGGTGAGCTCCTAAATTCCTGCAAGAGTGCGAATGGTTTCGGCGAGTAGTTTGCCGGTGGTTTCTTCTGTGGCGACGATAAGTATTGAGTCATCCCCGGCGACGGTGCCGAGGACCCCATCGAGACCCGAACGGTCGAGTGCTGAGGCTACGACGTGCGCCGAGCCGGGAGGCGTCTTAACAACAACGAGGTTGTGCGAATGGTTGACCTCGGCCACCCAGTCGGAAAGGACCCGGCGGAGGTGGTCGGCGGGTGCGACGGTTTCGTTGGTGTGTTCGGGCAGGCCGTAGACGAGGTCGCCCGCAGGGACGCGCACCTTCATAGCGCCGATGTCTTCCAGGTCGCGTGACACCGTTGCCTGTGTGGCCTCGATACCCTCGGCCTCCAGCAACTCCACAAGCTGTGTCTGCGAAGAAACCGGCACGTCGCCAAGCAATTGCACGATCTTGTGCTGTCGCGATGTCTTAGACACGTTTCCCGCTCCTTCGTTCCTCAATGCGTATACATGCTCTCGCGTTCAGCTGGCCCAAGGTCTGATGTCGCTTGCTGCCGTCAACCATTCTTAAGCTCCTTCCCCGAGCGCAAACGCGAGATAGCCGCGCGCGGCGTGCATGCGGTTTTCGGCGAGCTTCCAGACTCTGCTGGCGTCACTGTCCACTACGTCGCTCGTGACCTCTTCGCCGCGGTGTGCTGGAAGGCAGTGCAAGAACACCGCGTCACCAGATGCACCCATGAGGTCGCTGTTGATTTGGTAGTCCGCAAAAGCCTTGAGCCGAATTGCGGTCTCGGCCTCCTGACCCATCGAGGTGAATACATCGCTGTACACCACGTCGCATCCCTCCACTGCTGCATAGGGGTCGACCATCGTTTCGACGGTTCCGCCCGTCGAGCGCAGTAGAGACAGGTCGTCTTCACCGAAGCTGTAGTCGACGGGAGAGGCGATGCGGAACGTGCCGCCGAGCATCCCGACCGCGAGGCCAAGCGAGCGGGTGACGTTGTTGCTATCGCCGATGTACGCGATGGTGCGACCTTCGACCGATCCGAACTCTTGGATGATCGTGAGCACATCAGCCAATGCCTGCATCGGGTGTGCGGCATCGCTCAAGAGGTTGATGATCGGGATGCGATCGACCGCAGCCATGCGCTCGACCTTGGAGTGCTCAAAGACTCGGGCGCCGATGGCCCCATGAAATCCGGCAAGCGTGTTGGTGACATCCTCGACAGACTCTCGTGTGTCGAGCCCGATCTCATCGGCTTGGATATACACCGGGAGGCCACCGAGCTGAAAGACGGCCATCTCCATCGAATTGCGCGTACGCAGGCTCGGCTTTTCGAAGACGAGCGCCATGCCTTGACCCGATAGCACCTGTGGCGGGGTGTCGCTCTGGGCGAGCGCCAGGACGTGTTGCAATTCGTCGACCGTCAGGTCATTGATCTCGAGCAGATGTCTCATGTCGGTGTTCCCGTCGTCTTGAGTGCGGCGTCGATCTTTCGGATCGCCTCTTCGATCTCGCCCGACGTCACGTTGAGCGGCGGAGCGAAGCGAAGCGCGGTCTTGGAAACGCCGTTCACGAGAACGCCCTGTTCCTGACATGCGGCTGCCACTTCCCCACCGGTGCGACCAGCGAGACCTTGTTCGTTGAGCTCGGCTGCGAGCAACAAGCCCGAACCGCGAACACTTTCAACGCCGTCGAGAGCCAGCAGCGCTGCGGTGAGTTCGGCTCCACGTTCGGTCGCCGCAGCCGGCGCATCCATCTGTTCCATGACCGCAAGGGTCGCCAGCGCAGCCGACGCTGCGAGCGGCTGACCGGCAAAGGTCGAACCGTGGTCCCCTGGCTTGAGCACTTCGGCGACCTCGCGCTTGGCCCAAACAGCGCCAATCGGCATGCCATTACCAAGACCCTTGGCCATCGTCACGATGTCGGGCATGATCCCC